>NZ_NPEX01000205.1 GCF_003258865.1 Rhodoplanes roseus
GTCCGGCGCTGCGCGCCGTCCCGGAATGACCAAACGACGCAAATCCCTCCCCTGCGCGGACGACGACGATCGAGAGGCCGTGCATTCGATCTCGTCTTGGCGCCCATGGGGGCGAGTCCGTGCGTGACGAATCCCGAGCCGGTGCCGCCGTCCTCGGCGCCCTTACGCCGTCGTCTCCGGCTTGGCGAAGGCGAACAGGCCGACATCGATGACACCGAGGCGGAAGCCGGTCTCGCAATAGGCGAGGTAGTACTCCCACATGCGGCGGAAGCGGCGATCGAAGCCCTGCGGCTCGATCGCCGGCCAGGCGGCCAGGAAGCGGTGCCGCCACTCGGCGAGCGTGCGGGCGTAGCTCTCGCCGAACGCCGTCTCGCCGACCGGCACCAGGCCGGCCCTGCGGGCGTGCGCGATCATCATGGCGCGGGTCGGCAGCATGCCGCCCGGGAAGACGTAGCGCTGGATGAAGTCCGGGTTCCTGCGATAGCTGTCGAACCGGCTCGCCTCGATCGTGATGGCCTGCAGCAGCGCGGTGCCGCCCGCCTTCAGGCGCTCCGACAGCGTCTCGAAATAGACCGGCCAGTACTTTTCGCCGACCGCCTCGATCATCTCGATCGAGACGATGCGGTCGAAGCGGCCGTCGACGTCGCGATAGTCCTGCAGGCGCAGGTCGCAGGCCTCGCCCCGGCCGGAGTCGGCGAGCCGCCGGCGGGCCAGCGCGAGCTGCTCGGCCGACAGCGTCAGCCCGGTGACGCGGCAGCCGGCGGCCGCCATGGCGTCGGCGAGCGCGCCCCAGCCGCAGCCGATCTCCAGCACGTGCTCGCCGCCCGTAAGGCCGAGCATCGCGACGATGCGGGCGAGCTTCTCCTGCTGGGCGTCCTCGAGCGACTGGTCGTCGGCCGTGTAGATCGCCGACGAGTAGGTCATGCTGCGATCGAGCCAGGCGGCGTAGAAGGCGTTGCCGAGGTCGTAATGCGCCGCGATGTTGCGGCGGCTGCCGCGCTTGGTGTTGGCGCGCTTCTTGTGGCGCAGCCGGTCGAGCAGCCGCTCGGTGCGCAGCCCGGCATAGACGTCGGCGAGGCCGGTGTCGTTCTCGGAGAACATCGTCAGCAGCGCCGGCAGGTCCGGCGTCGACCAGTCGCCGTCCATGTAGGCCTCGGCGAAGCCGAGGTCGCCGCGCCACAGCACCCGCCACAACGGCCGCCAGCGATGCAGGATCCAGGTCGCCGCCGTGCCGGGCTTGCGGCCGCGATGCTCGATGCGCTCGCCGGTCGGCAGCTCGACGGTGAGGCTGCCGGCGTCGAGCCGGCGCAGCACGCGGGCGAGCAGATGATGGGCGACCGACCGGCGCCGCCGCAGCACGGCGGCCGGCGACGTCGCGACGGCCTCGGAGGCGACGCTGCCCGCGTCGCAGGGAGAGACGTGACTCATGCTCCACTCCGCACGATTCAACTCCGCACGATGGTGACGGGGCGGGCCGGCGGGGCCGGATGCGGCCGCAGGCCGACACCCTTGCGCCACAGCTTCAGCGCCTCCCAATGGATCGCCGCGATCACCTTGGCGGTGACCAGCGGATGCGCCAGGAACGTCCGCAGCAGCGTCACGTCGGTCAGCTCGCGCCGCCGCCCGGTCAGCGCCGCGACGATCACGGGCTCGCCCGCCTGCACGCCGCGGATCGCCACCGCGACGCTGTCGCCGGGCTGCGAGACGCGGAACTCGTAGCGCAGGTCCATGTCCATGAAGGGCGACACGTAGAACAGCTTGTCGCATTCCTGGCGGACCGCGCCGCCGGCGTCGGGATCGGCCGGGATCAGATAGGAGTGGCGCTCGCCGAACGTGTTGGTGACCTCGTACAGCACGGCCGCCAGGGTGCCGTCGGCCCGCCGGCAGAAATAGACGCTGAGCGGATTGAACACGTAGCCGAGCACGCGCGGCATGCAGAGGATCTGCACCGAGCCGCCCGCGATGTCGATGCCGGCCTCCGCCAGCATGCGGTCGACCTGGGCCCGCAGCGGCTCGCCGGTCCGCCCGCCGTGGTCGGCGTCGCGGAACGAGAACAGGTTGAACGTTCGCCAGGAGAAGAAGCGCAGCCGCCGGTCCAGCGCCTCCAGCTCGGCGAGGTCGAGCAGGAACCAGAAGCAGCGGTAGCGCAGCGCGTGGGCGCGCGGCTTCATGCGACGGTGGACCACGGCTCCCGTGTAGACGGCGGACCTCGTCATGCCGGCAACGTCGGTTGCGGCACGCGCACGCGTGCCGGATCGAGCGGAATTCTGCCGCTCTCGTTCGCCACCGTCCAGGGCCGTCGCACGCCGCCGATCGCCTCGGCGACGGCGAGGCCGGCCTGCAGTCCGTCCTCGTGGAAGCCGGCGCCGAAATGCGCGCCGCAGTACCAGGTGTTGCCGACGCCCTGCAGCGACCAGAGCTGGCGCTGGGCCGCGAAGGCGGCGAGGTCGAACAGCGGATGCTCGTAGATCTCGGTCTGGATCAGCGTGCCGGGCTTCGGCGGGCGCGGCGGGTTCAGCGTCACGAACAGCGGCGTCTCGTCCGGCAGGTTCTGCAGCCGGTTCATCCAGTAGGTGACGGTGACGCGGGGCTTGTCGTCGGGCCCGGTCCGGGTCCCGATCGCGTTCCAGCTCGACCACGCGGCGCGCCGCTTCGGCATCAGCGAGTCGTCGGCGTGAAGAACGGCGACATTGCGGCTGTAGCGGAAGGCGCCGAGCAGCGCCCGCTCGTCGAGGCTCGGATCGGCCAAGAGCGCCAGCGCCTGGTCGGCATGGGTGGCGATCACCACGTGATCGAAGGCGTGCTGCTCGCCGTTCTGGTCGATCACCGTGACGCCCGCGGCGTGGCGCCGGACATGGGCGACGCCGCAGTCGAGCCGGATGCGGTCGCGGAAGCTGCGGGTGAGCCGCTCGACATAGGACGCGCTGCCGCCCACGACGGTGCGCCACACCGGGCGGTCGACGATCTTCAACAGCCCGTGGTTCTCGTGGAAGCGGATGAAGGCGGCGGCCGGATACTCCAGCATCTCCTGCGGCGCCGCGGACCAGATCGCCCCGGCCATCGGCAGCAGATGGTCGTCGCGGAACGCCCGCGAATAGCCGTTCTGCTTGAGATAGTCGCCGAGCGTGACATGCACCTCGTCGAGCGAGCCGGCGTCGCGCGGCGCCTCGCGGTAGAATCGCACGAGCCCGGCCAGCATCGACCAGAAGCGCGGGCGCAGCAGGTTGCGCTTCTGCGCCAGCAGCGCCGCGAAGCTGCCGCCGCCGTATTCCAGGGCGCCGTCGTCGAGCGACACGGCCAGCGACATGTCGGTCGCCTGGGTCGGCACGTCGAGATGCGCGAACAGGGCCGTGAGGTTGGGATAGGTCGTCTCGTTATAGACGATAAAGCCGGTGTCGACCGGCAGGCTGCCGTGCTGCTTCGGCGTGCGCACCGTGTTGGAGTGCCCGCCGATCCGCTCGGCCCGCTCGAACACGGTCACGTCGTGGCGCTGCGCCAGCAGCCAGGCGGCCGCCATGCCCGAAATGCCGGTGCCGACCACCGCGATCTTCAGTCGCGGCTCCCGCCCCTCGTCCATCCTAGCCCCCTGACCACGGCGCCTCGCCGGCCCTGTCGTTCACGGGGTTACGGACGGTCGCAACGGTTGGATCACACTGATCCAAGCCGCCGGAGCCGACGTAGAGGGGGCATGCTTGTTCGAACCGACATTCCCGTCCAGACTCCGGCGGCCGGCGCCGCGGCGGCGCTGTGGCCGATGGAACGACCCGCCGGGCCGCTCCGTCCGGGGGGGCGCATGGCGACCATCGCGAGGGCAACAGGAAGCGTGAGGGATCATGACGGGCTGATCGAGGCGATCGCGGCGCGGGGCGACCGCGAGGCCTTCAAGGCCCTGTTCGCGCATTTTGCGCCGCGCGTGAAGGCCTTCCTGATGAAGTCCGGCACCGCGCCCGATCTCGCCGAGGAGCTGGCCCAGGAGACGCTCGTCACGGTGTGGCGCAAGGCGGCGCTGTTCGACCCGGCGAAGGCCGGCGCCGCCGCCTGGATCTTCGCCATCGCCCGCAACCTGCGCATCGACGCGGCCCGGCGCCAGCGTCGCGAGATGCTGCATGCGATGGCCGAGGAGCCGGAGCCCGAGCTCGCCGCCCCGCCCGACCAGGACATGGAGGCGGGCGAGCGGCAGGTGCGGGTGCGCGCCGCCCTCGACCACCTGCCCGGCGAGCAGCGCCGCATCGTCGAGCTGTCGTTCTTCGAAGGGCGAGCCCATGGCGACATCGCCGGACTGCTCGACATCCCGCTCGGAACCGTGAAATCGCGTCTGCGCCTCGCCATGAACCGGATGCGCACGCTCCTGGGTGACCTGACATGACCGTAGCTCATCATCCGACCGAAGCGACGCTGGCGGCTTTCGCGGCCGGCACCCTCGACGAGGGGCGCATGCTGGTCGTGGCGGCGCATCTCGCCGCCTGTCCGGACTGCCGCAAGACCGTCCGCCTGCTGGAGGCGACCGGCGGCGTCATGCTCGACGACCTCTCGCCGGCCGACCTCGCCGCCGACGGCCTCGCCCGGGCGATGGCGCAGATCGACCGGAGCGACGCCGCGCCGGTCGCGCCGCGCCGCGCCGAAGTGATCCCGGGCCTGCTGCCGGCGCACCAGGCGCTGCTGGCGCCCTACGACATGGGGCCGTGGCGGTGGGTCGGCCCGGGCGTGTCGTGGCGCCAGGTCGATGCGCCGACCCTGCCGGGCGGACGCGTGTTCCTGCTCAAGGCGGCGGCCGGGACCGCCCTGCCCGACCATACCCACACCGGCACCGAGCTCACCTGCGTGCTCACCGGCGCGTTCCGCCACGAGCACGGCCGCTACGGCCCCGGCGACGTCGACGAGGCCGACGACGACGTCGACCACACGCCCGTGGTCGAGGCCGGCAGCGAGTGCATCTGCCTGGTGGCGATGCAGGGCCGGCTCAAGCTCAACGGCCTCCTGGGCAAGGTGCTGCAGCCCTTCGTGCGGCTCTGACCGGAGAGGCCGTCATGCTGGCGCTGTCGCTGCTGATCGTGCTGGTGGTCGCCGCCGTCGCCTTCTCGATGGTGATGTCGGTCGCCACCGTGGTCGAGCGGCGCACCGGCAATGCCGGCTGGGTCGACACCATCTGGACCTTCGGGCTCGGCGCCGTCTGCGCCGCGGCGGCGCTGGCGCCGCTCGGGATCGAGGGATGGCCGGCGGCGCGCCAGCTTCTCGTCGCCGTGCTGGTCGCGGCCTGGTCGCTGCGCCTCGGCAGCCACATCTACGCGCGGGCCAAAAAGTCCGGGGACGATCCGCGCTACGCCGCCCTGCGCCAGCAATGGGGCCGCGACGCCGCCCACAAGATGGCCGTCTTCCTGCAGATTCAGGCGCTGGTGAGCGTGCCGATGATCGCCGCCGCGATCCTGGCCGCTCACCGCCCGGCGCCCGGCCTCGGCCTGCAGGATCTCCTCGGCCTCGCTCTGGTGGTCGCCGGCATCGCCGGCGAAGGCGTCGCCGACCGCCAGCTGCGCGCCTTCCGGGCCGCCGGGGCCGCGAAGGGCCGCATCTGCGACGACGGCTTCTGGGGCTGGTCGCGCCATCCCAACTACTTCTTCGAGTGGCTCACCTGGGTCGGCGTCGCCGTCATCGCGCTCGACCTGTCGGGCGCCTACTGGATCGGCTGGCTGGCGCTCGCCGGGCCGGCCTGCATGTACTGGCTGCTGGTGCACGTCTCCGGCATCCCGCCGCTCGAGGAGCACATGGAGGCCCGCCACGGCGCCGCCTTCCGGGCCTACCAGGCGCGCACCAGCCCGTTCTTCCCGCTGCCGCCCCGCACCGCCCCCACGGAGCAACCCCGATGAGCCTGATCGCCACCGCGATCGGCGGCGTCGAACGCCTGCCGATCCCCGACGCGCTCACCCGCGCCGGCATCGCGTTCCTGGTCGGGCAGACCCGCCAGAAGCTCGCGACCGTCGATCCGTCGGTCGAGCGGGCCTTCGCGGCCGAGATGGCGGCGCATCCGATCGCGGTGCACACCAGCGCGGCCAATGTCCAGCACTACGAGGTGCCGGCGGCGTTCTTCGCGCTCGTGCTGGGCCCGCGGCGCAAATACTCGTCCTGCCTCTACGGCGACGGCGCCGAGACGCTGGCGCAGGCCGAGGAGCGGGCGCTCGCCGAGACCATGGCGCATGCCGACCTGGCGGACGGCCAGACGATCCTCGAGCTCGGCTGCGGCTGGGGCTCGCTGTCGCTCGCCATGGCGGAGCGCTTCCCCGACGCCCGCATCACCGCGGTGTCCAACTCGCGCTCGCAGCGCGGCTTCATCGAGACGCAGGCGCTGTCGCGCGGCCTGCGCAATCTCTCCGTCGTCACCGCCGACATGAACGCCTTCGCGCCGGACCAGACATTCGACCGCGTCGTGTCGGTCGAGATGTTCGAGCACATGGCCAACTGGCAGGCGCTGCTGGCCCGCATCCGCGGCTGGCTGGCGCCGGACGGGCGCCTCTTCCTGCACGTGTTCAGCCACCGCTCGGTGCCCTACCGGTTCGACCACCGCGACAAGGCCGACTGGATCGCGCAGCATTTCTTCACCGGCGGCATCATGCCGAGCCACGGCCTGATCCGCGCCTTCGACGACTTCCGGGTGGAGGCGGAGTGGCGCTGGAGCGGCACGCATTATCGCCGCACCGCCGAGGACTGGCTGAAGAACTTCGACGCCAACCGCGCCGCGATCGATCCGATCCTGGCCGAGGTCTACGGGGCCGACGCCGCCTTGTGGGCGCGCCGCTGGCGCCTGTTCTTCCTCGCCACCGCCGGGCTGTTCGGCCACACCGACGGCGACGCCTGGGGCGTCAGCCACTACCGGCTGGCGCCGGCCGGCTGACGCGCGGCGTGGCGCCCGCGGGCGAGTCCGCCATGGTCACGGGCCTGCCGGCGATGTAGGCTTCCGGACGGCGGATCCCGCCGTTTCGCGCGACCCGCCTCGCCCGGCTTTCGGGCGGCGTTTCCCGCGTCGCCGGTCGCTCCCATGCATTGCTCCAGACGACACGTCATCCGGCGGCGGACTGCGCCCTGCATCGCATTCCAGGAATGACATCATGACATGTTCCCGCGCTCTCCTCGCAGCGCTGCTGCTCCTCGGCGGCACGGTTGCGGCCCGGGCCGAGTGGCCAGAAACCTCCGTCCGCTGGGTCGTGCCGTTCGGCCCCGGCGGCGCCAACGACCTCGTCGCCCGCATCGCCGCCGAGGCCGTGTCGAAGCAGATCGGCAAGCCCGTCGTGATCGAGAACAAGCCGGGCGCCGGCGCCGTGATCGGCACCGACTACGTCGCCAAGTCGCGCCCCGACGGCTACACGTTCCTGATCGGCGCCGGCGGCGTGGTGGTCAACAGCCTGCTGTCCAAGAAGCTGCCCTACTCGGACTCCGACTTGGTGCCGGTCGGCATGATCGCGGTGTCCCCCTCCGTCATCGTCGTCAATCCGAGCGTGCCGGCGACCGACCTGAAGAGCTTCGTCGCGTGGGCCAAGACGCGCGACGGCGGCGTCGACTGGGCGACGGCGGGCCGCGGCACCACCCCGCATTTCGTCGCCGAGATGCTGCGCCAGGCCTCCGGCCTGAACCTGCAGATCGTGCCCTACAAGAGCGGCAACGAGGGCGTCACGGCGGTGCTTCAGAACAGCGTTCCGGCGACCTCGGAGGCCAGCATCGTGGTGCTGCCGCAGGTGCGCGCCGGGAACCTGAAGGCGATCGCCTCGACCCACGGCAAGCGCATGAGCACCTATCCGGACCTGCCGACCGCCACCGAGCAGGGCTTTCCCGAGATCCGGATCGGCCACTGGGCCGGCCTCTACGCGCCGAAGGGCACGCCGCAGCCGATCATCGAGAAGATGAACGCCGCCATCCAGGCCGCCATGAAGACCGAGGAGGTCAAGGCCAAGCTCGCCGCCTCCGACATCGAGACGGCGGAAGGCTCGATCGAGGACTTCGCCCGCTACATCGCCGACGAGCGCAGCCGTCTCGAAGCCTACGCCAAGTCCGGCGGCATGCAGCAAGAGTGACGACGGGAGACGGTGCTGCGACGACATGCGGCGCTGTGCGCAGCACGCGATCGGGGTGAGGGTCTACGGCGTCGCTGGTGAGCTCGGCGCCCGATCACCGGGATCTCGCGCGATAGCGCGAGATCCCGCCTCTCCCCGCCGGGGAGAGGTGAAGCGGCGCACGCCGCACACGGTCGTGCGCACGACGCGGAGCCGACTATTCGCCGCACTGCGACCAGCGTCGTCTCACTGCTTCTGGATGCCGGCCTTCTCGATGACGGCGCCCCATTTGGCGATGTCGTCCTTCAGGCGCTTGCCGAGCTCGTCGGGGGTCGAGGGGCGTGCCGTGATGCCGAGCTCGAGCAGGCGCTTCTTCACGTCGGCGTCGGCCAGGACCTCGCGCAGCCCCGCGTTGAGCGTCTCGATCACGGCCGGCGGCGTGCCGGCCGGCGCGAACAGCGCGTTCCACGAGGTCACGTCGTAGTCCTTCACGCCGGACTCCATCACGGTCGGCACGTCCGGCAGGATCTCCGAGCGCTCCGGACCCGTGGTCGCCAGCGGACGGATCTTGTCGTCCTGCAGGTTCGACCGCATCGCCGCATAGGTGTCGATCATCAGGTTCACGTCGTCGCGCAGCAGCGCGACGATCACCTCGGGGGTGCCGCGATACGGCACGATGTAGAAGTTCAGCCCGGTCTGCGACTTGAACAGCTCGCCCGAGAGGTTCTGGGTGCTGCCGACATTGATGGTGCCGACATTGAGCTTGCCCGGGTTGGCCTTGCCGTAGGCCAGCAGGTCGGCCAGCGTCTTGTAGGGCGAGCTGGCGTTGACGCCGAGGATGAAGTCGAAGGTGCCGAGCGTCGAGATCGGCGTGAAGTCCTTCACCGGATCGTAGGGCAGGCTCTTGAACAGCGGCACGCTCACCGCGTTGCCGTTGCTGAGCAGCGTCAGCGTGTAGCCGTCGGCCGGCGAGGACAGCGCGGCGCGGGCCGAGGCGATGCCGCCGGCGCCCGCCATGTTCTCGATGATGAAGCGCTGGCCCATCTTCTGGCCGAGCTTCTCGGTGACGATGCGCACCGTGAGATCGGCGACGCCGCCGGCCGCGAACGGCACCGTGATACGGACCGGCCGCTCCGGATAGGTCTGGGCGACGGCGGCGCCGGCGAACAAGACGGTGGCGGCGGCCGCGAGCAGCGTGGCCAGGGGTTTTCTCATGCTGGTCCTCCTCGAGGGAAGTCGACCCGCACCCGGCACGGGAGGGGCCTGGACGTGACGGCGCGTAGGCGCCGACGGGGGTGCGCCCCGCGCCGCGGCGGAACGCAACGAGTCGAGCGCGGTGTATCGGCGGACCGTTTCGAATTGGAGAATTTTCGGCCGCCGCCGGACGGGGCAGATCGCCGCAGCCCGCGGCCGGCATGCGGGCCCGGTCCGGCCGACCCCGCCCGGAATCCTACACGTCAGAGGGGCGGCACGTCACCCCGGGCCCACGCCGCCGTCACCTCGGCCGCGTGATCGGCGAAGCGGCCGGCCCCGATGGCGTCGCGCAGGCCCTGCATCAGGGTCTGGAAATAGGCGATGTTGACGATGCTCAGATACATCGCCCCGAGCGCCTCGCCGGCCCGGATCAGGTGGTGCAGATAGGCGCGCGGAACCTCGCGGGCGATGCGGCACGGGCTCTCGGGATCGAGCGGCCGCGGGTCCTCCTGGTGGCGCGCGTTCTTCAGGTTCACGGGCCCGCACCGGGTGTAGGCGAGACCGTGGCGGCCGTTGCGGGTGGGCAGCACGCAGTCGAACATGTCGATGCCGCGCGCCACCCCCTTCACCAGGTCGTCCGGCGTGCCGACGCCCATCAGGTAGCGTGGCCGGTCGGTGGGGAGCAGCGGCGCCACCTCCTCGATCATGGCCAGCATGGTCTCCTGCGGCTCGCCGACCGCCAGGCCGCCGATGGCGTAGCCCTGGAAGTCCATGTCGACCAGCGCGCGGGCGCTCTCGCGCCGCAGCGCGACGTCGTCGCCGCCCTGCACGATGGCGAACAGCGCCCGGCCGCTGGCGAGATCGGGCTCGAAGGCGCGCTTGCAGCGCTCCGCCCAGCGCAGCGACAGCCGCATGGCGCGGTCGAGCTCCGCCGTCTCGGCCGGCAGCGCCACGCATTCGTCGAGCTGCATGGCGATGTCGGAGCCGAGGCAGCGCTGGATCTCGACGGCGCGCTCCGGCGACAGCGCCACGATGGCGCCGTCGACATGGGAGCGGAACGTGACCCCGCTCTCGTCGACCTTTCGCAGTTCCGACAGCGACATCACCTGGAAGCCGCCGGAGTCGGTGAGGATCGGCCCCGACCAGCCCATGAAGGCGTGCAGCCCGCCGAGCTTCTGGATGCGCTCGGCGCCGGGCCTGAGCATGAGATGGTAGGTGTTGGACAGCACGATGTCGGCGCCCGTCTCGCGCACCTCGTGCCAGTGCACGCCCTTCATGGCCGCCTGGGTGCCGACCGGCATGAAGGCGGGTGTCCGCACCGTGCCGTGCGGCGTCTCGAGCGACCCGAGGCGCGCGGCGCCGTCGGTGGCGAGATGAGTGAATTTCACGCGAAGCGCCTTCGGAACCACGGGACGATGGACGGGACGCCGTTCTAGGCGGAGGGACGGCGGCGGACAAGCGGGACCGGCTCGTCGTTCCGGGGCGCGGGCGCAGCCCGCGAGCCCGGAAT
>NZ_NPEX01000206.1 GCF_003258865.1 Rhodoplanes roseus
GCCGGCGTGGCAGCCGAGGTCGCGGCGGCTGCTTCGGCGGCGGGGGCCGCGGGCGCGGGCGCGTCGGCGGCCGCGGGCGACAACGCCGGAGCGGACACGTCCGGCAGCGGCGCCGCCGTGACGATGTCTTCGGCCGGCGTGATGGTCAGCTCCATGTCGTCGAGGAGGAACATGAACACCTCCTCGATCGCGTCGTGGGGCTTCTCGGTGGTGAGCAGAACCTCCCAGCCGACGTGGCATTCCAGCGGGTCGATCTCGTCGAGCGACGGGACCTCGCCGGTCTGCGCCACCACGACGGCGGTGCCGAGCGCGTGCAGGTCCTCGATCAGCAGGAGCGGGTTGGTGCCGCTCGCCATCGCACCCTTGGGCAGGCGGAACGTCACCCGCCACGTCGTCTCGCCGGTGGCGGCCGGGGTCGCGGCGGCGACCGGCTCGGCGGCGGCCGGCGCCGTCGCGGCCGTGCCGGCCAGCACCATGCGGAGCTGGGTGAGAATGGTCTCGCCGACCACCGGGTCGGCCTCGTGCGGCGCCTCGATCAGGCGGCGCATCTGGTCCTTGGCACCGAGCGTCAGGGCGATCAGCGCCGGGCTGGCGCTCACCTGGCCCTTGCGGACCAGATCGAAGGCGGTCTCGACGTGATGCGTGAAGGCGGCGAGCCGGTCGAAGCCGAACATCGCGCCCGAGCCCTTGATCGTGTGCAGCGCCCGGAACGCGCCGTCGATCAGGTCGCCGTCGGCCGGCCGGTGCTCCAGGTCGAGCAGCGTGTGCTCGAGCGTCTCGAGCAGCTCCTGGGCTTCCTGACGGAACGTGTCGGTGGCGTCGATGGTGGTCATGCGCCCAATACCTTCCTGACCACGGCGACGAGCTGGTCCTGCTGGAACGGCTTGGTGATCCAGCCGGTCGCGCCCGCCTCCTTGGCCTCCTTCTTCACGTTCGCGTCGGATTCGGTGGTGAGAAACAGGATCGGCACGCCCCGATAGGTCGGCAGCTTGCGCAGCTCGCGGATCAGCGCGAGCCCGTTCATCACCGGCATGTTGAGGTCGGTCACGACCATGTCGACCGGCGTGGCCCGCGCCTTGGCGAGGCCGTCGGCGCCGTCGTTGGCCTGCAGCACCTTGTATCCGGCGCCCTGCAGGGTGAGCTGCACCATCTGGCGCACGCTGGCGGAGTCGTCGACGTTGAGGATGGTCTTGCTCATGAGAGATCCGATGCTTGCAGCCAGAACGGGGGTCCGCCGAGCGGATCGGCAGGGTCGGAAGCGAGGAATCCGGCACGGTCGAGGGCGGTGCGGAGCGCGCCGGTCGCCGGGCTCGCGAGAGTCAGCGACTTGCCTGCAGCGCCGGCGGCGCGACGCGCGGCGAGGAGAAGCTGGATCAGGCTGAGGTCGAAGTCCTCGATGCCGTCGAGACGAACCCGGACCGCGGCATGGGCCTCGATCTCGGTCCTCAACCGGTCGTGCGCGGCCCCGATGGTGCGGACCGTCTGGGCGCCGGCGAGTTCGACCAGGCCATTCTCCTGGTTGGTATTATGCACGGGACACACCTGTTTCAGCGCGACGCGCGGCGAGGCCTATGGCTCTGCCTTTCCACGCGTTTCCTGAAACCGAGTTACGCGCATGGGTTTTAAGCCAGGCTTAACGGGCGATAGCCTGGGCAATTCGCACTTACTAATAAAGGACCACGAAATATCGTTTAAACTTCGTCTCGACCCCCACGCGGATCGTTATCACGCATTCAGATCACGAAGGATGTGAGCGTCTCGGACCCAGCACTGGCCGTGAGCTTCCCGCGAGATCGTGGCGCGAAAAACATCGTAAACGGGACGGCTCGCCGGGCCGGTCCGGCACGGTGAAACGGCGGCGGGCGACGTGATCACGACGCCCGGGCGGCCCCAATTCGCATAGCCGTCATGCACTGCTCCTCGCCGGAAACGCCGAGGTCGGCCGCCGGCGCACGCACGCCGGAGCGCGCCGCGCGCAGCACGTCGCCGATCAGAACGAGGCACGGACCGGCCGGCAACGTGGCGATCGCATCCTTCAGATCGCCGACCGTCGTGATCACGCGCCGCTCGCCCGGCCGCGTCGCATCGACGATGGCGACGGCCGGCGTCGCGGCCGGAAGCCCCGCCGCGAGGGCGCGAGCGACGAGCGCCGGCACTGTGCGGCGCGGCATGTAGACGGCCGTCGTGACGCCGGGATCGGCCAGCGCGGCACCGTTCAGATCCTCCGGCAGGGCGCCGTCGCGATCGTGTCCGGTGACGTACTGGACGCGGCGCGCCACCCCGCGCTCGGTGAGCGACACGCCGAGCCGCGCCGCGGCGCCTTGCGCGGCCGTGACGCCCGGCACGATCGCGACCGGAATGCCGGCCTCGTGCGCCGCGGCGATCTCCTCGCCGCCGCGGCCGAACACGCCGGGATCGCCGCTCTTCAGGCGAACCACGCGCTTGCCCTGCCGGGCGAGGCCGATCATCAGGACGTTGATGTCCTCCTGCCGGCAGGACGGCCGGTGCCCGGTCTTGCCGACCAGCATGGTGCGGGCCTCGCGGCGCGCGAAGGCGAGCACGTCGGGCGAGACGAGATCGTCGTACAGCACCACGTCGGCGCCCCGCAGCGCCCGCACGGCGGCGAGCGTGAGCAGCTCCGGATCGCCCGGCCCGGCGCCGACCAGCGTGACGGAGCCGCCGGTTTCGTCGGTCCCGCCGGCCAGGAGATCGTCGAGATCGTCCGGCGTCGGCGCGCGGTCGGGCTCGCCGAAGGCGCGGTCGGCGAAGCGCTGCCAGAAGGCGCGGCGCGCCGGCATGGATGCGATCCGGCCCGCCACCTCGTCGCGCCAGAGCTTCGCGGCGGCGAGCCAGCGCGCCAGCCCGACCGGCACCAGCGCCTCGATCCTGGAGCGGAGCGTCTGCGCCAGCACCGGGGCAGCGCCGTCGGTCGAGATGCCGACGACCAGCGGCGAGCGGTTGACGATGGCGCCGAACTGAACGTCGCACAGCTCCGGCCGGTCGACCGCGTTGACGATCGCCCCGCTTTGTCGCGCGACGTCGACGGCGCGTTGCGCCTCCTCGGCATCCTCCAGCGCGACGATCACGACGCGGGCGCCGGCCAGATCGCCGGCGGCCCATGGACGCTGGTGCAGCGTCACGCTGCCGTCCGGCACGGTGCCGGGCGCCTCGCGCATCCCCTCTGAAAGCTCGGCCGCGATCACGTCCACGCGGGCGCCCGCCGAGGCGAGCAGCCGCGCCTTCCAGGCGGCGCCGGCATTGCCACCCAGCACGACGGCGCGATGCCCGCGCAACGGAACGAACACGGGCAGCACGGCGAGCGGCGCGAGGCCGCCGGCGCGCGTCTCTTCCGGACGACGGTCAGGCCGCGACACGGGGCACCTCCGCCAGCAGGCGCTGGAGCTCTGGAACGCAGGAGCCGCAATTGGTGCCGGCCTTCAGCACGGCGCCGATGGCGGCGGCGTCGGCCGCCCCGGCGGCGATCGCCGTCTGGATGGCGTCGCGGCCGACCGAGAAGCAGGCGCAGACCAGCGGGCCGCAATCGGCGGCGCCGTCCTGCGCCCGGCCCGAGAGCACCGAGAGGCGGGCGGAGGCCGGCAGGGTCTCGACCGCGAGCAGCGGGGCGAGCGTCTCCCAGCGCGGCGCCTTTCCGGCCGGGCCGAGGAAGACCGCGCCCGCCAGCCGCTCGCCCGCGAAGGCAGCGCTGCGAAACACCTCGCGGGCGGGATCGCGCAGCTCGGCCTGCTCGCGCTCCGGGAACAAGGCCTCGACCGCCGGCACGAGCGCGTCGAGCGGCCGGTCCGTCGCGAGCGTCCAGGCCCAGCCACCCGCGACGGCGATGCGGGCCCACCAGACGCCGTCGGGCAGCGCCACCGGCCCGCGCGACAATGCGACGCCGGCGAGCCGCATGGCGACGGGCGACAACCGCGCCGGCGTCGCCTTGGCCTCGGGCTGGCCCGAATAGGGGTCCGTGTCGCCCTGCACCAACGGCCCGACGCGGCCGTGCGAGGAGGTCTCGGCGGTCCAGTGGATCGGCGCGAAGATCTCGCCGGCCCGCACGACGTCGGTCTCGACGACCCGCAGCACGGCGTCGCCATAGGCGGTCTCGACGCGCGCGAAACCCCCGTTGACGAGGCCGAAGCGCAGGGCGTCGTCCGGATGCACCTCGACGAAGGGCTCGGGGCGGTGGGCGCCGAGCCGCGGCGACAGGCCGGTGCGCGTCATCGTGTGCCACTGGTCGCGCACCCGCCCGGTGACGAGGCGGAGCGGAAACTCCGGCGAGGTCCCGCGGGCGAGCGCCGGCATCGCGGCCGGCACGAAGCGGGCGCGGCGGTCTGGCGTGACGAAGTCGCCGTTGCCGAACAGGCGCGCCGTGCCCCCGATCGTGCCGCGCGGCACCGGCCACTGCACCGGCGCCAGCGCGTCGTAGCCGGCGTCGTCGAGAGCGGCTAGGCCGGAGATGTCGAAGGCGCGCTCGCCACGGTTCTCGAAGCCGGAGAGCGCGGCGTGCTCGCGAAACACCGCAGCCGGCGACGTCCAGGCGAAGGCGTCGGCGTGCCCCAGTCGTACGGCGACGCGCGACAGAGCCCACCAGTCCGGCCGCACCTCGCCCGGCAGCGGCAGGACGGAGCGCTGGCGCGAGATGCGACGCTCCGAGTTGGTGACGGTGCCGTCCTTCTCGCCCCAGGCGGCGGCGGGCAGGCGGATGTGCGCGCCGGCCACCAGCGTGTCGTTGGACGCGACGTTCTCGGAGACGACGAGCAGGTCGAGCCGCTTCAGCGCGTCGCGCACCGCGTCGGCGCGTGGCAGCGACACGGCCGGGTTGGTGCCCATCACCCACAGCGCCCTGATGCGCCCGTCGGCAACCGCATCGAACAGATCGACGGCCTTGAGGCCCTCGCCCGTCACCGTGGCGGGCTCGTTCCAGAACCGGCGGACGCGGTCGATCTCGGCGGCCGAGAAGCCCATGTGGGCGGCCAGCATGTTGGCGAGGCCGCCGACCTCGCGGCCGCCCATGGCATTGGGCTGGCCCGTGAAGGACAGCGGCCCCATGCCGGGTCGGCCGATGCGACCGGTGGCGAGATGGCAGGCGACGATGCTCGTGACCTTGTCGGTGCCCTGGGCCGACTGGTTGACGCCCTGCGAGTAGACGGTGACGACCTTGTCGGTCCCACGCCACGCCGTGACGAAGGCCTGCAGCTCGGCCTCGCTGACGCCGGAGCGGGCCGCGGCTGCGGCGAGGCTCGGCGCGATCTCGCGAGCCCGCGCGAGAGTCTCATCGAAGCCGGTCGTGTGGGCGGCGATGAATGCGCGGTCCAGCGCGTCCGTGTCGGCGAGCTGCACGAGCAGCCAGGCGAACAGCACCGTGTCCATGCCGGGCGCGACGGCGAGATGGAGGTCCGCCTCGCCGGCCGTCGCGGTGCGGCGCGGATCGATGACGATCACCCGGGTGCCGCGGGCGCGGCGCGCGGCGGCGATGCGCTGCCACAGCACCGGATGGCACCACGCCGCATTGGAGCCGACCAGCACCGCCAGATCGGCCAGCTCCAGATCTTCGTAATTGCCCGGCACCACGTCGCCGCCGAAGGTGCGGCGATGGCCGGCGACCGACGACGCCATGCACAGGCGCGAGTTGGTGTCGACGTTCGGCGTTCCGATGAAGCCCTTGGCGAGCTTGTTGGCGACGTAATAGTCCTCGGTGAGGAGCTGGCCCGACAGATAGAAGCCGACCGACTCGCGGCCGTGCGTCCTGATCACGGTCTTCAGCCGCGTCGCCACGGCGTCCAACGCCGCGTCCCAGCTCGCGCGGGCGCCGTCCACCACCGGATGCAGCAGCCGCGTCTCGAGGCCGAGCGTCTCGCCGAGCGCCGCGCCCTTCGAGCACAGCCGCCCGAAGTTCGACGGATGCGCCGGGTCGCCCGCCACGGCCGCGCCGCCCTGCCCGTTCGGCGTCGCCAGGATGCCGCAGCCGACGCCGCAATACGGACAGGTGGTGCGAACCGCGTCGCTCGGAGACGTCATCGGGACCTCAATACACGTCGGCCTGATAGCGGCCGGCCTTCTTCAGCGCCGCGACGTAGGCGACGGCGGCGTCGGCGGAGCGGCCGCCGTGCTGCTCGACGATGTCGACCAGCGCCCGCTCGACATCCTTGGCCATGCGCTTGGCGTCGCCGCAGACGGCCAGGTGGGCGCCCTGCTCCAGCCAGGCGAACAGCTCGGCGCCGAGCTCGCGCATGCGGTCCTGCACGTAGAACTTCTCGGTGCCGTCGCGCGACCAGGCGAGCGACAGGCGCGTCAGCACGCCGGCGCTCTTCAACGCGTTCAGCTCGCTCTCGTAGAAGAAGTCGCAGTCGCGCCGCTGGTGCCCGAAGAACAGCCAGTTCTTCCCCGGCGCCTGGGTCGCGGCGCGCTCCTGCAGGAAGGCGCGGAACGGCGCGATGCCGGTGCCGGGGCCGACCATGATCAGCGGCGTCTCCGGATTTTCCGGCACGCCGAAGCCGTGCGCCCGTTGCACATAGACGAGCACGCGGGTTCCCGCGGGCACGCGCTCGCCCAGATACGTCGAGGCGACGCCGAAGCGGCCGCGGCGGTTGATGGTGTAGCGCACCGCGTCGACCGTGAGCGAGACACGGCCCGGATTGGCCTTCGGCGACGACGAGATCGAGTAGAGCCGCGGCTGCAGCGGGTCGAGCGCCTCGACGAACGCCTCTGCCGAGGGCCGCACGCCGAACTTGATCAGTGCGCCGAGCACGTCGAGATGGGCGGCGTCGCCGTCCGGATCCTCGCCGGCCGCCAGCGCCCGCGCCTTCTGGCGCAGTGCGCCGCCCGTCACATAGGAGAAGAGCTGGAACAGCGCGTCGGGCGCCGCCCCGAGCGACACCTCGCGCGACAGAACCTGGTGGAGCGGCTTGCCGCCGACCAGCCCCTCGGGCCGCGCGCCGAGCTGCGCGATCACGGCGTCGACGAGACCCGGCGCGTTCGTCGCGAACACGCCGAGGCTGTCGCCGACCGTGTAGGTCACGCCGGTATCGGAGAGATCGAGCTCGATATGGAACGTCTCCTTCTCGGAGCCTGCTCCGTTGAGGCGGCGTCGTCCGACGAACACCGCCTCCACGGGCGCCTCGCGAGAGTAGCCGCGCTCCGCGGCGGGCGCCGGCGACGCCTCGCCCAGCGCGGGCGCGATCGAAGGGGCCGGCGCATCGGCGCCGATCTCGCCGGCCAGCGCCTTCACGGCCCGAAACGTCTCCTTGCCGCCGGGGGCGCAGAGATTGAGCCGCGCCTCGGCGCCGGTGGCCAGTGCATTCGCGTAGGCCGCACAGGTGTAGCCGCACTGGCCGCAGTCCTGCTGCGCCATCGCGGCCATCAGGCGCGGCGCGATCGGGCGCTCGGCCGCCAGCGCCTGACGCTCGGCGAGCGGCATCGCCGGATCGTGCCACGGCGCATCGTCGTTGTCGGCGAGCCCGGACTCGCTCGCCGCCCCGCTCGCCCCCGCCGGCGCATCGACCGGCACGGGCGCGGTGCCGGGCGCCGCCAGCGCGGCGAAGAAGCTGCCGAGCCAGGCGCGCTGCTCCGGCGAGAACGGCGCCGTCTCGGGCAGCACGAAACAGGAGGGTGGCTGAACCGACGCGTTCATTCGGCGGCCTCCAGGGCGCGCGTCGCGGCCGGCGCGACGCCTTTCAGGTGGTCCACTCCCACCCGCAGCGTGAACTGCTGAAAGCTCTCGTCGGGCCCGCGGCGGCCGTCCAGATAGGCGCGCAGCAGCGCCTCGACATGGACGGCGGCACGCTCGGCCGGCACCGCCGTCCACAGCATGCGGCCGATGGCGGCGTTCTCGGCAAAACCGCCGCCGACCACGATGTCGTAGCCCTCGACCGTGTCGCCCTCGCTGCCGACCGGCACCTTGACGCCGATCAGACCGACATCTCCGATGTAGTGCTGGGCGCAGGAGTTCGGGCAGCCCGTGAGATGGATGTTGACCGGCACGTCGAGCGCGAGGCGCGCCTCGACGTGAGCCGCGATGTCGAGCGCGCTCTCCTTGGTGTGGGCATTGGCGAACTTGCAGCCCGTCATGCCGGTGCAGGCGACGAGGCCCGCGCGGATCGAGGTCGGCTGCGCCGACAGGCCGAGCGCGGCGAGCCGCGCCTCCACGTCGCCGGCGCGCTCCCGCGCCACACCGGAGACCAGCAGATTCTGCCACACCGTGAGCCGCACGTCGCCGTCGCCGAGCTCGCGGGCGATCGCCGCGATGCCGCGCATCTGATCGGTGGTCAGCCGGCCGACCGGCACGACGACGCCGACATAGATGCGGCCGTCCTGTGCTTGCGGGTGCACGCCGAGATGCGCCATGCGATCCGTCATCGGGCGTGGCGCCAGATGGGCGGCGTCGACACGGTCGAGCGTGCGGCCCAGCACATCCTCGACCCGGGCCAGGAAGCCGTCGAAGCCGAGCCGGTCCAGCACGTATTTGAGCCGCGACTTGGCGCGGTTGGTGCGGTCGCCCTCGGCGACGAAGACGCGCACGATCGCATCGGCAACGGCGGTGCAGTCCGCCGGCCGTACGACGGCGCCGGTGTCGCGCGCCAAATCCCGGTGGCCCGAGATGCCGCCGAGCGCGAGCCGCATCCAGACACCCGCCTCCACTGGCGCGCCGTCCAGCACGCGGACCGCCTGGAAACCGATGTCGTTGGTCTCCTCCAGCGCCGGAATTTTTCCGCCGCCGTCGAACGACACGTTGAATTTTCGCGGGAGACCAATCATGGCCCGCTCGTTGAGGATGTGGAAATGCCACGCCCTCGCCAGCGGCCGCGTGTCGATCAGCTCCTGCGGATCGATGCCGGCGGTCGGCGAGCCGGTGACGTTGCGGATGTTGTCGGCTCCGGCGCCGCGGCCGGTGAGGCCGAGATCCGAGAGGCCTTCGAGAAACGGCGCGGCGCTCTCGGGCGCGATCTCGCGGACCTGCAGATTGGCGCGCGTCGTCACATGGGTGTAGCCGCCGCCGTACTGGTCGGCGAGCGCGGCGACACCGGCGAACTGCCAGTGATTCAGAATTCCGTTGGGGATGCGCAGCCGCGCCATGTACGAGGTCTGGGCCGGCGCCACCCAAAAGAGGCCGTGATAGCGCCAGCGGAAATTGTCGGGCACGCTCGGCGCCTTGCCGGCGTCGGCCTCGCGCTTCAAGCGGCCATAGGCCTCGAACGGATGCTCGGCGCGCTTCCACTTTTCCGGGTCGGCCAGCTTGTGGCCCGCCGCCAGGGTCTTGTCCTGCGCGGCGAGATGGATGGCGTCGGGCCCGCTCGGCGGCGCCGCCGGCGCGGCCGCCCCGGCCGGTGCGCCGACCGACTTCACCACGGCCATGCCGGCCGCCATGCCTTCGAGATAGCGCTTCTGCTCGGCCGAGAAATCGGACATGGGGGCGCTCCTCAGGCGGCCACGGCGACGGCGGGCGTATCGGTCGCGACGGCAGCGGGCGGCCCGAACACCAGATCGTCGCGCATCGCGCTCACGTCGGCGCCGGACGCGATCAGGTCGAGATAGAAGCCGGCATGGCGGGTCTCGCCGACCAGGATGGCGCCGACGAGCGTTTGGCCGCTCACCACCAGCCGGGCGTAGCGGCCGGCCCAAGAATCCGACAACGTGATCACGTCGGCGCCGGCCGGCGGCGTCACGTCACCGGCCGAGAACACCGGGACGCCCGAGACCTTCAGCCGCGTCGACAGCAGCGTGCCGTCGTAGCGGGCGTCCTCGCCGGCGAGCCGGCGCGCCAGCACGGCCGCCTGCGCATAACCGGGCTCGACCAGCCCGTAGACGGTGCCGCGATGGGAGACGCATTCGCCGATGGCATGGATGCGCGGCACCGACGTCGCGAGCGCGTCGTCGACGGCGATTCCGCGGGACACCGTGAGGCCTGCCGTCGCCGCGAGACCGGTCGACGGGCGGACGCCGACGGCGACGACGACCAGCGCGGCCGGCAGCACGCGGCCGTCGGCGAGCCGCACCGCCTCGGCGCGCCCGTTCCCCTCGACCGCGGCGGTCTGCGCCTCCAGCACGATGTCGATGCCCTTCGTCCGCAGGGTGGCCTCGACGATGCGCGCGGCGCCGTCGTCGAGCTGACGCTCCATCACCCGGTCGGCGAGATGGACGAGCGTCACCGGACCGCCGGCGCGCGCGAGGCCGTAGGCGGCTTCGAGGCCGAGCAGGCCGCCGCCGATCACCACGGCCGGCGTCTTCGCCACGGCGGCCTCGCGCATGACCGCGACGTCCGAAAGATCCCGGAACGTGATCACGCCGGGGAGATCCATGCCGGGCACGGGAAGCCGGATCGGTTCCGAGCCGGTCGCCAGCACCAGACGGTCGTAAGGCACGACGCCGTGCGCCTCGACCAGAAGCTCGCGCTCGACGGCGTCGATGGCGGTGACGCGGGCGCCGGTGATCAGTCGCGCCCGGTTGGCCAGATACCAGCGGCGATCGCGAAAGCGGCAGTCCTGCTCGGTCACGTCGCCGGCCAGCAGCGAGGAGAGCAGCACGCGATTGTAGGCGGGCGTGGGCTCCGCCCCGATCACGGTCACGTCGAACCGATCGCCGGCCCGCCGCGTCACCTCCTCGACGAAGCGCAGCCCGACCATGCCGTTGCCGACGACGACGAGACGTTCACGCATGGCGTGTTCCGTCCCGCAGAGTCAGCCGCGCTTCACCCTCCCCTGGAGGGGGAGGGTCGGGCGTCCGCGAAGCGGACG
>NZ_NPEX01000207.1:0-9657 GCF_003258865.1 Rhodoplanes roseus
GACTCGGCCCCGCTGGTGCCGAGATACAAATACATCATCGCGCCGAGCGAGCCGGCGATCAACGCCATGCACAAACCGACGAAGATGGCGCCGAGGCGGGCCATGAGAGCTCCGGGAACCTGACTGCTTGCGGGATATCAAGGTGATTCGCCGCGACAGCGTCCAATGTCGACAACCCGGGTCGGGGGTGCAAGCGCATCGCGGCGAAAGCTGTTGAATTCCAGCCATCCCGCTGCGGAAAGACTTGCCACCCGGGCGTCCGGACCACAGTTACGGAAGACAGGAAGGTCGAAACCACCATGGTCACGTTGAATGTCACCGGAATGACCTGCGATGGCTGTGTCCGCGCGGTCGAGCGGATCATCAAGGCGCAGGACCCCCAGGCGAACGTGACCATCGACCTCGGCAGCGGCCGGGTCGAGGCGGCGACCTCGGCCGCGCCCGCCGCGCTGGTCGAAGCCATCGAAGCCGCCGGTTTCGGCGCGAAGGCGGCCTGACGCCGGGAACGGCTCACCCTCCATCCGCCGGGATCGTGCCGGCCGGCGCCTCGCGATTGCGCGGGCGCCCTCGCGCCGACGGCATGCGGATGGCCTGCGATCTGACCTTTCTTCGCATGCGCGGAGACGGCGGGGCCGGCGCCATGAACGGATCAGGTCGACTCTGATCGTCGAATCAGAATTACCGCACATCAGGACCGCGGGTCGGGCGATGTATTCCAGGGACGCGACGTTTCGAGCGGTTCGTCAGCGACAATCGAGTGCACTGTCACAGAAATTACTGTGTCGCATCGCAACGGTGCAGTCCGGTCCATCTCTATCACCGCAATTCCCGTAGTTCCCAGACCGGACGTCACACAATTCGACCGGATCCATTATTTGTGGATATGCTGCCCACTGCTCAGATTACGTCCACTTTAACCAGAGAGATACGACCATCTTTCAGATGATGGCGGCCTGCTTGGGCGAGATTGACCGTGTTACGCACGAGATCGAGCCGCGCTACCGACGAGTGATACGATCGAAGCGCCTCGGACAAAGTCTGGTCCGTTACCTCTGGGGAGACCTGATTGTCCTGCCCGGTCGTGAGCGTGACGCTTTCGAGGGAGAGGCCACGACCGCAAAGGAATGTCGTCACGATCACCTCGAAGGTCATCGGTGGGCAATGATCCATATGGGCGTCGTCTCGGGTGATCCGCTCGCCTGTCACCGCACAAGTGGCATTGCCGTTCGCGTCGCCGTGCGTCGCGAAGAAGGCGTCGCGCGCCTTGTACAAATCGAATCGCACGGCCCGGCGAAACGCTTGCGACACCCGGGCATCGCCGGTTGGCCGAAAAATGCCGCGCCAGCCTCGGATGGCATTGTCGCCTCGATCTCCAAATTGCTGACCACCCTCGATCAAGCCATTTCCGACATCGACGCGAAGCAAGGGGATCACACTGCTTGCGGCTGGGCGGCCGCTGCGTGATGCAATGCGGGTAGGAGAAATCCGTACCGCTGCCGTCCATTCGGATGATTCGGAAGCACTGCGTGCCATGTTCGGTCATCATCACCTGGAAATGGCGGACGCCGCAGCCGACTTTCGCGACGTATTCTGTATGGCGTTCGAGCAGAGCCGCGACGTCCAAAGCATCCTCGTCGTTGACCCGCTCACCTGGCCGGTAGCGGTTCAGCATCGCCTTGAAGAAGGCCGTGGCGTCGCCTTGTTTTTCAAAGCTACGCGTCGCCAACTCGACGGGTTTCGATCGCCCTCCCATTATGCCGCTCCTGCTGCTGCGAACTCGAACTGGGCCTCACACCCGCCATGCGCACATACAGGCTTCTTCAACGTGAGAGGCCGCTGAAATTTCGTGCGGCTGCATTTTTTGCAGGCGAACTGACTGCGGAATGTCTTGAACTCGTCCCAGCGCGTCTTTTCGTCGCCGATCGAGCCATCGCCGTAAGGAACATCCTGAAAATGGCTCCCAAAGTTTTCGATGGTGCCCGTCGCAAGACTCGCGAGGAAACGATTGTTGACGCCTGGCACCAGTGCCGGTTCCAGCTTGGCGTTCTTGAGCAAACCGCCGAGCGCTGACGCCAACTCGCTACGTTCGTAGGAGTACGCCCTCTCCAGCGGGCGGATGCGAATACTGACTCCGAAATCCCGGCATATGCCGAGCAACCATTCCTCTTCGGCCTGGCGCATCTCGTTGGCCGCCGACAGCCCGTCGGCCCAGCGCGCCTCGATCATCTCGTCGCTGACCTTGTGGTCGGCGAATCTCGGCCCATAAGCGGGATCGAAACCTATGATGCGGGTGAAGTGCCACGTCTTCGCTTCGAGCTGGTCCTTCAGATAGTTGAAAAACCGCTCGTCATGGGTGGTGATCAGGACTTGGCAATCACCGAACATGGTGGCGATCAACCCGGCAATGGTGCGGCGATGATCGGCGTCGTAAGAGGTGACGATATCGTCCAGCGCGATGATCGGCGCGCCAACGTTGAACTGCTTGATCGCCGCCATGCGCAGCGCCAGCGCCACAGAATGGATCTGGGAGTCGCTCAAATAGCCGCCCGGCTGCACACCCGTCCGGTTTGCAGCAAAATCGATCAGCAGATTGAGGCGCTGCTGGTTGCTATCGTCTTCGCCCGGCAGCTCCAACCGGATCAGCTTGGCGCCGACGCCCTGGATCATCTTGTAAATATCGTTCATCGGCGTCTGGAGCTTGTCGAGTAGCGTCTGCACCTTCTTTCGGATCTCGGCCGAGACCGTTGTAGCCTGCGCCGTCAGCGCCTCGGACAGCTTCCCCAACTCCTCGCTTGTCCGTAGCGCCAGATTCCGTTCGCCCTCTAGCTCCAGCAGACGATCAATCTTCGCTTTGGCCTTGATATAGGTTGGCATCGTCGCGCGCCTTCTTGGCGGCTGCGTAGTCGGCCAGTTCTTCGAGATGCTTGGCGACGTGATCGCGGATCGCCTCTACGCTGCCTGCCGTCGTGTCCGCGATCGGTGTGATGCAGACCGGGCAAACATCTGGTGCGGGCGCACCTTCGACGAAAAGCGGTTCAGCAGCTTTCCACAAAGCCTGAAAAACGGTTCCGGCCGCCTTATCGCGCTCCTCGGCTTCCTTGCTTTCGGCGGTCGCAAGCGTCGTGACAGCGGCATCGAAGGTCGGAACTGCGCCGCTGACAACAGTCTCACCGCTATCGGCGTCAGTCGCTTCCAGCCACAAGCCGGCCGCCGCGTTGCGGATTTGGCGCAAACCGGCGAGTCCGATCTTGTTCTCCTCCGCTTGGGCGCGCATCTCTAACTCGACATAGGCCGGATCAAGCGCGGCCAGAGCCGTGAGGACAAACGCTGGGTCAAGTGGTGCAAGGATCAGCGTATTGGCATGCGAGAGAACCGCCGCTGCATCCCAATTTTTTACCGTCTGGGCCGTCTCCTTGGCGAGCTGAGTGTCAACGCGCTGGAGCGCCGTCTCGTCTTCGGCCGCGGTCTTGATCTGCGTGCGCAGCGAGCGAAGGTTCTTTTGCACCTCGACGAGGGGGCTGAGTTGCAGCCAGTTGGCGACATCCGCGTAGCGCTGCTCCGGCGTATGGATTTCGACAAAGGTACGGAGCGAGTGGCCGCGAATAATCGGCGGCACCGCAAAACAGGTATTGATGGTCGCCGCCACCGCCGGGATCGGCCGCCTTGCACCTCCGGCTGCCCGACTGCCGTTCGTGACATCCTTGCCCGAAACTACACCGATCGCCACGGACGGAGCAATCTTCGCTTCCTCGGCCAAGTTGTGCGCCAAAGCGATCGGGCCGGCCTGATTGTTGATGGCACGCTGTCCGAGCCGTTCAAGCGTACCGTCTTTCGACAGCATGAACTCCAGGGCATCGATGACGCTGGATTTTCCACTACCATTCGGGGCGAAGATCGCCAGGCATCGTTTCTTGCTGAAATCGAAGGTCTTCGGCTGAAGATAGGCCCGGAAGCCGGTCAGGCCCAGCGATTGAAAAAAGTAGGGATCAGCCATTGACCACCTCGACCTTCGGCAGATTCGCTCGTCCGACGGCGAGCTTTACAATGGCGTCCTTCGCTTGAACGACAGCGTTTGGCGCTGGAGCGGCCTTCAGAATGTGCGTAGTTAGGATGGCCGCAAGGTCGGCATCAACACCTTCCTTGGCCTTTAGACTCTCCCCCAAGGCCTTAAGAAACAAATCAGGCGTTTCCAACGGTTTTGCTTCACCATCCATGATCGATCCCCGTACTACTGTTGTTTTCGACTTACGTTGAGACTTGGCTGAACAAAATTCTGAGTCGCGGTTATCTTTATGAATGAAGGAAAAAAATCCCCTGCGGCCGAACTCAGGTCTTGCCCGACCCCATCTTGCAGGTACACCTTTCCCGCAAGACGACATAGGGGATTTGCATATGACCTAAAGTGATCGCGCTTGCGAAGGCGCAAATCAGTAGATCCTTGAGGGGACTTCACACCGACGGAGTTACGGGGCAGTGCACGAAATCGGCCTTGGGATCCAACCCTCCCGCCTTCCCCAGCCGGCCGATTCGACCAGCGCGCCCCAGCCGCGATCGAGTGCGCCGTAACTCGGGTCCGCGCGGGCACCCCGGCGACGCGGTGCCGTAGGGCGCAATGAGCATTTTGCGAATTGCGCCGCCGGAATCCCTCTCGGCGCAATTCGCGAGGGCTCATTGCGCCCTACGGGGCGATTTATTGCGCCCTACGGGCCTACGAACGACGGGCTACTTCGCCGGCGGCATCGCCGCGCCGGGCGGCAGGATGATCAGGGGGGCGCCTTCGGGGGGGACGATGGCGTATTGCAGGCGCACCGGGGCGACCTTGCCGTGTGCCTGGCGGGGCAGCATCAGGCGGCCCCGCACGGTGGCGCCCGGGAACGTCTTCATCCACGCGTCCACCAGGCCGGCGCCCTGCTCCTCCCACACGATCAGCACGCCGCGCTTCTTCACGTCGGCCATGTCGATCCACGGGCTCAGCGCCGGGTCGCCGTGGACGATCACGTGCGGGCGGGTCGGGCCGTAGACCGCGACGTTGTTGGCGGCGAACTCGGTGCCGGTCACATAGGCGAGCGGCTGGCCGGTCTTCTCCAGAAAGTCGCGGGTGACGATCTCGGCGAGGCGCTTGCCGGGGAACTGGGTCGCCTTGGGGCGGTCGCGCAGCAGCGGCTCGCCCTCCTCCACCGCCACATAGACGAGCGGCATGATCACCAGCACGGCGACGACGCCGAGCGCGAAGCGGATCAGCCGCACGTCCTCGAACGGCGCGCCGCGCCACGCGACGATCGCCAGCGGCAGCATCGACCACAGCGGATAGCCCCACATGGCGACCGGCAGCCGGCCCAGCACGGCGGCGACCAGCGTCGTGACGGCGAACGGCCCGAGCGCCAGCCAGGCGAGATAGCGCCGGTCGAAGGCGCCGGGGCTGATCACGTTGGGATCGACGTCGCCGAGGGTCAGCGGCCGGGTGGCGGCGTCGGCACGGCGCAGCGGATAGAGCAGCGCGAGCAGGCCCAGCGTCGGCAGCAGGAAGCCGATCTGCCCAAACGTCCATTGCAGCGGATACCAGGCGAACTGCCACCAATGCGCCGCCGTTTTTGCGCGCTCGTCGACATAGCGGAACGGCAGAAAATCGCTCTGCACCAGCGCCCACGCGTTCGGGGCGACGACCAGCGCGAAGGCGATCGCCATCACGTAGGGCCCGGGCGTCGCCCACGCTCGTCGCGCGTCGCGGTCGGCCAGCAGGAACAGCCCGAGCGTCGCGGCGAGCGCGAAGGCGGCGTACTTGGACCAGAAGCACAGCGCCAGAAAGACGCCGGCGAGCGCCCAGTCGAGAATTTTCTCGCGGGTCAGCCCGCGGTGGAAGAACAGCGCGGTCAGCGCCCAGAACGGGAGCTGGCACTGGTCGTGCGCGAACTTGACGACCGAGAAGTTGAAGAAGTGCAGGCCTTCCAGCGCCAGCACGGCGAGCAACGCCGGAAACGCGCCGACGATGTCCTTGCCGAGCCGCCACACCGCTCCCATGGCGACCGCGGAGGCGAGCGGGCCGAGCAGATAGACCATCCGCACGTCGCCGGTGAGCTGATAGAGGCCGGCGGCCATCCACCACGGCAGCGGCGGGTGCTTCCAGTAGACGAGCTGCCACTCCTTGCCGAGCGCCAGATCCTCGGCCAGATCGAGCTGCAGGTTGGCGTTGAGCAACGCCGGCATCAGCGTCCAGATCAGGACGTGCAGCACCAGCACGACGACCAGCACGTCGAACGGCTCGCGCCGGGCGAAATCGACGAGCCCCGCGAGGCCAGTGCGCTTGCTCATGGGGAACTCCAGCCTCCGTCATTCCGGGGCGCCGCGCAGCGGCGAGCCCGGAATCCATGCTCGCGGACAGGGGTTATGGATTCCGGACAGCGTCGCTGCGCGACGCTTCCGGAATGACCGATCTGTCTCATCCCACCGCCCTGATGATCCGCGCCGTCTTCTCGACGATCTCGCCGATCTCGTCCTCGCCGACGATCAGCGAGGGCGACAGCGCGATGGTGTCGCCGGACACACGGACGATCGCGTCCTGGCGGAAGAAGCCCTCGTCCATGGCGGCATAGCCGCGTTTTCCGGGACCGTCCGGATGCGGCGCGAGGTCGATGCCGGCGGCGAGACCCACGGTGCGGATGTCGAGCACGCCCGGCAGGCCCTGCAGGCTCATCACCGCATCGGCGAATTTTTGCTCCAGCGCCGTGGCGCGCTCGAACAGCTTTTCGTCGCGGTAGAGATCGAGCGTGGCGAGGCCGGCCGCGCAGGCGAGCGGATGGGCCGAGTAGGTGTAGCCGTGGAACAGCTCCACCACATGCTCCGGGCCACGCATGAACGCGTCGAAAATGCCCTTGCGGACCAGCACGCCGCCCATCGGCACGGTGCCCGAGGTGACGCCCTTGGCGAACGTGATCATGTCGGGCAGCACGCCGTAGCGCTCCGCCGCGAAGCACGGCCCGAGACGGCCGAAGCCGGTGATGACCTCGTCGAAGATCAGCAGCAGGCCGTGCCGGTCGCAGATCTGGCGCAGGCGCTGGAGATAGCCCTTCGGCGCCGGCAGCACGCCGGTCGAGCCCGCCATCGGCTCGACGATCACGGCCGCGATTGTCGAGGCGTCGTGCAGGCCGACGATGCGCTCGAGCTCGTCGGCCAGATGCGCACCCCACTCCGGCTCGCCCTTGGTGAAGGCCTGCCGCTCCCGATCGTAGGTGGTGGGGAGATGGTCGACGCCGGCCAGAAGCGTGCCGAACATCTTTCGGTTGGGCACGATGCCGCCGACCGAGATGCCGCCGAAGCCGACGCCGTGATAGCCCCGCTCGCGGCCGATCAGCCGCGTGCGCGCGCCCTGCCCGCGGATGGTGTGGTACGCCAGCGCGATCTTCAGCGCGGTGTCGACCGCCTCCGAGCCCGAGTTGCAGAAGAACACGTGGTCGAGATCGCCCGGCGCCAGCGCGGCGATGCGGCCCGCCAGCTCGAAGGCGGCCGGATGGCTGTGCTGGAAGGCCGTGACATAGTCCAGCTCGGCCGCCTGGCGCTGGATCGCGGCGACGATCGGGTCGCGGTTGTGGCCGGCGTTGCAGCACCACATGCCGGCGATGGCGTCGATCAGGGTGCGGCCGTCGGCCGTCGTCACCCGCATGTCCTTGGCCCGCACCACCAGCCGGGGGGACCGCTTGAACGCCCGGTTGGCCGTGAACGGCATCCAGTACGGCTCGAGGTCGTTGGGGACGACCGCGGAGGCATTCGCGGGGGCTGTTTCGGCGGCCGGCATGGGACACTCCTTCAGAGGCGGCGGACCCTAGCCGGATTTTTCCGCCAGCGGAACGGCTTGCCGGGGGAGGCCCCCTGCGCTACCAACCGGCGCCCGCCGTGGTCGGTCCGGGGCGCGGGCCGCCGGCCCGCGAACCCGGAATTCATATCCACGGTCAGGGGTTATGGGTTCCGGGCTCGCCGCTATGCGGCGCCCCGGAACGACGGACAACGCCGAGCACCCGATCATGGCCACCGACAAGAAGAGCAAGCTCAAGGCGCGGCTGCCGCGCGGCCTCGCGGACCGCGGGCCGGGCGAGATCGCCGCCACCCAGGCGATGATCGACAAGATCAGGGCCGTTTACGAGCTGTACGGCTTCGAGCCGGTCGAGACCCCGGCGATCGAGTACACGGACGCTCTGGGCAAGTTCCTGCCCGACCAGGACCGGCCGAACGAGGGCGTGTTCTCGTTCCAGGACGACGACGACCAGTGGCTGTCGCTGCGCTACGACCTCACCGCGCCGCTCGCCCGCCACGTGGCGGAGAACTTTCAGAATATCGCCCTGCCCTACCGCTCGTATCGGTTCGGCTGGGTCTTTCGCAACGAGAAGCCCGGCCCCGGCCGCTTCCGCCAGTTCATGCAGTTCGACGCCGACACAGTGGGGTCTGGTTCGGCGGCGGCGGACGCCGAGATCTGCATGATGGCGGCGGACACCATGGAGGCGCTGGGAATTCCGCGCGGCTCCTATGTGGTGAAGGTGAACAACCGCAAGGTTCTGGACGGCGTGCTGGAGGCGATCGGCCTGGGCGGCGACGACAATGCCGGGAGGCGGCTGACGGTGCTGCGGGCGATCGACAAGCTGGATCGGCTGGGCGATGAGGGGGTGCGTCTTCTGCTCGGCGAGGGCCGTAAGGACGAGAGCGGCGACTTCACCAAAGGCGCCGGCCTGAAGGACGAACAGGTCGATCGACTCCTTACATCATATCTCCGGACCTCGTTTAGATCGGACTCGCCGGAAGCTCGACAGAGCATGGGCGTTTCCGGGGCCCACTCGCCAGTCTTTAACTTTCCTGACGAAACAACTTTTCCAGATGATCGAATGACCTTCGGTTTCTGGCGTGATGCCGTCAAAGGTTCTGATATGGGCCAACTTGGCGTGAATGAACTAGACGCAATTGCTGCTCTTTGCCGTGCCGCAGGTTATGGACCTGATCGCGTGTTCTTTGATGCATCCGTCGTCCGCGGCCTCGAGTACTACACCGGCCCCGTGTTCGAGGTGGAGCTGCTGCTCGACACCAAGGACGAAAAGGGGCGGCCGGTCCGGTTCGGCTCGGTGGGGGGCGGCGGGCGGTATGACGGGCTCGTCTCGCGGTTTCGCGGCGAGCCGGTGCCGGCGACGGGGTTTTCCATCGGGGTGTCGCGGCTGCAGGCGGCGCTGGAGCATCTGAAAAAGATCGACACGGCCCCGAAACCCGGGCCCGTGGTCGTCACGGTGTTCGATAAGACCCGGCTCGCCGACTACCAGAAAATGGTGGCGACGCTGCGCGGCGCCGGCATCCGGTCGGAGCTTTATCTCGGCAATCCGAAGAACATGGGCAACCAGCTCAAATACGCGGACCGGCGCAAGAGTCCGTGCGTGGTGATCCAGGGCTCGGACGAGAAGGACAACCCAGCCGGCCCGCACGTCATCGTAAAAGACCTGCTGCTCGGCGCCGAGCTGTCGAAGCTCGACAAGGACCGCGACGACTATCTGCAGCGCCAGGCCGAGGCCCAGGCGCTGGTGCCGGAGCCCGATCTCGTCGCAGCGGTGCGCAAGGTGCTGGACCGCCACGGCGTGCGGTGGGGATAATACAACTCCGTCATTCCGGGGCGCGCCGCAGGCGCGAGCC
>NZ_NPEX01000207.1:9667-10651 GCF_003258865.1 Rhodoplanes roseus
GCTCGCCGCTTCGCGGCGCCCCGGGACGACAGCGGGCGGCGCTGTGCCGCTACCGCCTGAGCTGGAAGGCGAACAGCGAGGCGATCATCACGGCGGCGCCGATCGCCTGGACGGGGGCGAAGACCTCGCCGAGGAAGATCGCGCTCAGCAGCGTGGCGAGCAGCGGCTCCAGGTTCATGGTGAGCGCGGTGCGGAACGGGCCGATGCGCGTCGTCGAGATGAACAGCACGGCGACGCCCGTGGTGGTCGTCACCCCGAGCAGCAGAATCCACAGCCAGCCGATCGGCACCACGGGCGGCGCGAAGTGCAGCGTGACCAGCGAGCCGGCCCCGAACAGCGTGGCGGTGGCGAGGTTCGAGTACCAGGTGGAGAGCCGCGCATCGGCCTTCATCAGCCGCATGCGGCTGATCACCAGCACGGCGACCCGGCAGACGATCGCCACCACGATGCACAAGAGGCCCGGCACCGAGAGCTCGGACGGCGAGGCGCCGATCATCAAGGCGAGGCCGCCGAACGCCGCGGCGGCGGCCAAGAGTCCGCGCCAGCTCATCTTCTCGATGCCCATCGCGGCGCCGACCATGCCGGTGATCATCGGATAGGTGAAGTAGACCAGGATCGCCATCGGCACGGTCAACAGCTCGATGGCCTTGAAGATGAAGAAGATGATGCCGGCGTAGAGGACGCCCATGCCGTAGGCGGTGCGGCGCTCGTCGGTGGTGAGCGGGATCGGCGTCGGCCCCACCGCGATCCACAGCGCGATCAGGGCGATGCCGAGCAGCGAGCGCGCCGTCGCCAGGGTGACGACGTCGGCGCCGGTGCCGAGCGCCACCTTGGTGAGCACGTCGGCGCCCGCGAACGCGACGGCGCCGGTGAGCCCCGGGCCGTAGTCGAAAAGCGTCTTGCCGATCTCCGAACGGGAGGAAGTCACGAGGCCTCGCAAACTTTACCCTCCCCTGGAGGGGGAGGGTCGGGCGTCCGCGCAGC
>NZ_NPEX01000208.1 GCF_003258865.1 Rhodoplanes roseus
CGGACGCGTCGCACTATCAGAAATTTCCTGTCGGCGTGGTGGCGCCACGCAACGTACAGGACGCCGCTGGACTTGATCGGCGCTTCCCACTTCGAGATCTCGTCCTTCACGAACTGGACGAGATACTCGGGCGTCTGGCGGTCGCGCGACACGACGACGGCGCCCAGCCCGGCGAGGCGCTCCTGCACCCACGGCGTCTTCATGGTCTCGACCAGCGCGGCGTTGAGCTTGTCGACGATCGCCTTGGGGGCGTTCTTGGGCAGGAAGATCGCGTTCCAGGTATAGGCCTCGACCTTGGTCCCCTCCTCGGTCGCCGAGGACAGGTTGGGCAGCGCCGGGGAGCGGTCCTTGGTGAGGATCGCGATCGGCTTCACGGCGCCGCCGTCGATCTGCGGCTTGGCCGTGGAGATCATGTCGCACAGATAGTCGACCCGCCCGCCCTGGAGGTCCTGCATGGCCGGACCCGTGCCGCGATAGGGCACGTGAGTGATGGGCAGGCCGGCCGCCGTGTTGAACACGACGCAGGCGAGGTGCGAGGCCGAGCCGGCCCCCGCCGAGGCGAACGTCATCTTGCCGGCATTGGTCTTGGCGTAGGCGACGAAGTCCTTGAAGTCCTTGACCGGCAGGTCCTTGCGGATGACCAGCACGATCGGCACGTCGGCGAGCAGCGCCACCGGCGTGAAGTCGCTCTCGGCGTTGTACAGCGGGCGCTTGTAGAGCGTCTGGTTCTGGGCGTGGGTGCCCACCGTGCCGAGCACCATGGTGTAGCCGTCGGCCGGCGCATTGGCGACGCGCTGGCTGCCGTTGGCGCCACCGGCACCGCCGACATTCTCGACCACCACCTGTTGGCCCAGGACCTCACCGAGCCGTTGTGCGACAATTCGCCCGAGCACGTCGGTCGGTCCGCCGGCGGCGAACGGGATCACCATGGTAACGGGACGGTTCGGATAGTCCTGCGCGGAGGCGACCGCGGTCGCGGCGAGCGCGATCGCGGCCGACATCACCACCTTGAACACGGCACGGAACATCGGTTCCTCCTTGTCTGATCGGAGCGTTCGATTATGAGAAAGCAGCCGTGATGGCCGTCCAGGGCCGGTAAGGTCGCAGGAAAAATCACCTACGGGAAGGCGAAAAATGGTGCCGATGCGTATCGGAATCGCGGGCCTCGGCGCCATCGGGCGGACGGTCGCCCGTGCCCTCGCGGACGGAATGCCGGGCCTCGAGCTCGCCTGCGTGGCGGCGCGCGATCCCGGCAAGGCGCGCGCCTGGCTGGAGAGCCAGGGCATCGTCGCGCCGGTGGTCAAGCTGGAGTCGATGCCGTCCCACGCCGACCTGGTGGTGGAGTGCGCCCCGGCGAGCGTGCTGGACGACATCTGCCGGCCGATGCTCTCGGCCCGCAAGAAGGTGATGGTGCTGAGCGCCGGCGCCCTGCTGCCGCGGCCCGAGCTGATCGAGCTCGCCCGCAGCAAGGGCGGCCAGATCATCGTGCCGACCGGCGCCCTGATCGGCCTCGACGCCGTGACGGCGGCGGCGCAGGGCACCATCCACTCGGTCCGGATGGTCACCCGCAAGCCGCCGCGCGGGCTCGCCGGCGCGCCCTATCTGGTCGAGAACGGGATTTCGGTGGACGGGCTGACCGCGCCGCTGCGCGTCTTCGCCGGCTCGGCCCGCGAGGCGGCGATCGGCTTCCCGGCCAACGTCAACGTGGTGGCGGCGCTGGCGCTGGCCGGCATCGGCCCGGACCGCACCACCATCGAGATCTGGGCGGACCCGGGCGTCGAGCGCAACTGCCACAGCATCGAGGTGGATGCCGACTCGGCCAAGTTCTCGATGTCGATCGAGAACATTCCCTCGGAAAACCCGCGCACCGGCCGCATCACGGCCCTCTCGGTGCTGGCCGCCCTCGCCAAGCAGCGCGCCCCGCTGCGGGTGGGGACGTAAGGCGGCCCTGGCAACGCCGGCCGGCCCCTCTCCGCCCTCGTCCTGAGGAGCCCGCGCAGCGGGCGTCTCGAAGGGCGGGGGCGGCCTCCGCGCCGGCGGGTCTGCAGCCGGGCAGCGGCCACATGGTTCGAGGCTCGCCTTTCGGCGAGCACCTCACCATGAGGGTCGAAACATCGGTACGGGGAAAAATCAGTCCTTCGCCCGCTCGACGTAGGAGCCGTCGGCGGTCGAGATCACGATGCGGGTGCCGACGCCGATATGGGGGGGCACGCCGGTGCGCAGGCCGTTCGACAGCACGGCCGGCTTGTAGGACGACGACGCCGTCTGGCCCTTCATGGCCGGCTCGGTCTCGACCACCTCGAGGGTCACGCGCTGCGGCAGCTCGAGGCCGACCACGACGCCCTCGTGCACCGAGAGCTTACACTTCATCTCGGGCGCCAGATAGACGGCCATGTCGCTCACCACGTCCTCGCTCGCGGCGACCTGGTCGTAGCTCTCCATGTTCATGAAATGGAAGCCGTCGGCGTCCTGGTAGAGGAACTGATACTCGCGCTCCTCGACATGGGCGCGCTCGACCTGGTCGGTGGTCTTGTAGCGCTGCGACGACTTCACCCCGTCCGAGAGCCGGCGCATGTCGAGCTGGGTGACCGGCGTGCCCTTGCCGGGATGGATGTTCTCGGCGCTCAGGATGACGTAGAGCCTCCCCTCGAGATCGACGATGTTGCCCTTTCGGAGCGAGCTGGCGATGACCTTCACGTGCGCAAATCCTCGTTGCGGGGGAGCCGGGGCGCCAGCAGGCAGCGGCGACGGACCCGGGAACCGGCGGTTTCGCGTGCAACATACTGATCCCTGGGCGCTTCGCCAGTGGTTTTCCACGCCGGGCCACCCCGCGCCCCGGCCGAGCGACCGGGCGCATCCGTTCGGAATTCCTCTTGTTCGTCATTTGATTGCGGCGGACGCCCGGGCATGACTGCCGCCTCGCCCTGGTGGACGCCGCGCGTCCATGCCGACCGCCGGCCGCTGCTGCTCGCCCGCAACCGCATCGCGGCCCGCCTGCGCGAGCGCTTCTCGGCCGAGGATTTCGTCGAGGTGGACCCGGCGGCGCTCCAGGTCTCGCCCGGCAACGAGGCGCATCTGCACGCCTTCGCCACCGAGCAGGTCGGCCCCGACGCGAGCCGCCGTCCGCTCTATCTGCACACCTCGCCCGAGTTCGCCTGCAAGAAGCTGCTGGCCGCCGGCGAGCCGCGCCTGTTCGCCTTCGGCCACGTGTTCCGCAACCGCGAGCGCGGCGCCCTGCACCATCCCGAGTTCACCATGCTGGAGTGGTACCGGACCGGCGCGCCCTACGGCGCCGTGATGCAGGACTGCGCCGCCATGCTGGCGCTCGCCGCCGAGACCACGGGGGTGCGGCGGATGGCGTTCCGCGGCGCCGAGGCCGATCCGTTCGCCGCGCCGGAGCGCCTCACGGTCGCCGAGGCGTTCTCGCGGTTCGCCGGCATCGACCTGCTGGCGACCGTGTCGGGGCCCGAGACCGACCGCGACGCGCTCGCCGCCGCGGCGCAGGCGGCCGGGGTGCGGACGGCGGACGACGACACCTGGTCGGACGTGTTCAGCCGCGTGCTGGTCGAGCGGATCGAGCCCAATCTCGGCCTCGGCCGGCCGACGCTGCTGACCGAGTATCCGGCCGCCGAGGCGGCGCTGGCCCGGCCGGCGGCGCACGACCCGCGCGTCGCCGAGCGCTTCGAGCTCTATGTCTGCCGCGTCGAGCTCGCCAACGGCTTCGGCGAATTGACCGACCCGGCCGAGCAGCGCCGCCGCTTCGCCGCCGAGATGGCCGAGAAAGCCCGTGTCTACGGCGAGCGTTATCCGATCGACGAGGACTTTCTGGCCGCCCTCGCCATCATGCCGGACGCTTCGGGTTGCGCGCTGGGCTTCGACCGCCTGGTCATGCTCGCCACCGGCGCCCCCGCCATCGCCGCGGTGATCTGGACCCCGATGGCCGAGACCTGAGGGGCCGCCTTCCCCCCTCCCCCGCCCTTTCACCTCTCCCCGCGAGTGGGGAGAGGCGAAAGTCGCCCCTGCCTTGTGGGTGACGAGACGCTGGCGTATCGCTTGGGCCGAAGGGCCCCCGATGACATCGCACCGAAAGACGCTCAGGACCGCGGCGGAGCTGGCCGAGCACGGACTCGTCCGCCCGCAGGACGCGGCCGCGCTCGATGCGGTGGCGGCCCGCTATGCCGTGGCGGTGACGCCGGCCATCGCGGCGCTGATCGACCGGTCCGATCCGGACGACCCGATCGCCCGCCAGTTCCTGCCCGATCCGGCCGAGCTCGACACCGCCGACGAGGAGCGGCCCGATCCGATCGGCGACGACGCGATGAGCCCGGTCGAGGGCGTGGTGCACCGCTATCCCGACCGCGTGCTGCTCAAGCTCGTGCATGTGTGCCCGGTCTACTGCCGCTTCTGCTTCCGCCGCGCCATGGTCGGCCCGGGCGGCCGCCCGACGCTGTCGCCGAAGAAGATCGCGGCGGCGCTCGACTACGTCCGCGGCCATCGCGAGATCTTCGAGGTGATCCTGACCGGCGGCGATCCGCTGATCCTCGCGCCCGACAAGCTCGCCGCCGTCGTGCAGGCGCTCGGCGCCATTGCGCACGTGAAGGTCGTGCGGGTGCACACGAGGGTGCCGGTCGCGGTGCCGGAGGCGATCACGGCGGCCCTCGTCGAGGCGCTGAAGATCCCCGGCAAGGCGACCTATGTGGTGCTGCACGCCAACCATCCCCGCGAGCTCACCGAGAACGCGCGAGACGCCTGCGGGCGGCTGATCGACGCCGGCATCCCGATGCTGTCGCAGTCGGTGCTGCTGCGCGGCGTCAACGACGACGACAAGACCCTGGCCGAGCTGATGCGGAGCTTCGTCGCGGCGCGGATCAAGCCGTACTACCTGCACCACGGCGATCTGGCGCCCGGCACCGGCCATTTGCGCACCACGCTGGCCGAGGGCCAGGCGCTGATGCGGCGCCTGCGCGGCCGCGTCTCCGGCCTCGCCCAGCCGACCTATGTGCTGGATCTGCCCGGCGGCGCCGGCAAGGTGCCGGTCGGCCCGACCCACGCCGTTCCGGTCGGCGGCTGCGAGCCGGGCGGCCCCGCCCACTGGGAGATCGAGGATCTCCAGGGCCGCACCCACACCTATCCCCCCGGCCCCGAGGACGCCGACCCGGCGCCGGAGGAGGACTGGGACGGACGGGAGAGCGAGTCGTAGGTGGTCCTCTCCGTCGTTCCCGGAGCGGGAGCGAAGGTTGGCTCCGCATTCGGGGCTCACCCCCCTCCCCGACCCTCCCCCGCAAGGGGGGAGGGAGCAGGCTCCGGCGAGGGGCGACGCCGCGCGACAAAGAAACGCGACAGAACCGGAAGCGCGAAGGATCCAAGCAGGACGGCGGCGCGGCTCCTGCGTTCCCTACCCCCTTGCGGGGGAGGGACAGGGAGGGGGGTGGCCCCACCCGCAGGCCCGAGCTTCATCCCTCGGCGGACGTCGTGACGCTCGGCGCGCTCACCCCGCCGCGGTCTCGGCTTTCGGCGCGGGCTTCTTCCCCGCCTTGAGGGCCTTGCGCTCGGCGAGGTGCTCTTCCCAGCGCTGCATCAGCACGAAGAAGGACGGCACGAACAGCACGGCCAGGCAGGTCGAGGCGATCATGCCGGAGAACACCGTGATGCCGATCGAGGCGCGGGCCGAGGCGCCCGCCCCGCTCGCCACCACCAGCGGCGCGACGCCGAGGATGAAGGCGAAGGACGTCATCAGGATCGGCCGGAACCGGGCCCGCGCCCCCTCGATCGCCGACTCGACGATGCTCCGGCCCTCGGCCCGCGTCTCGCGCGCGAACTCGACGATCAGGATGGCGTTCTTGGCGGACAGCGCGATCAGCAGCACGAGGCCGATCTGGACGTAGAGGTTGTTGGCGACCCCGGTGGCATTGAGCACCAGCACCGGCCCGAGCAGCGACAGCGGCACGGCCAGCACCACGGCGATCGGCGCCCACCAGCTCTCGTACTGGCCGGCCAGCACCAGATAGACCAGGAAGATCGACAGCGCGAAGACGATGAACATCTGGTTGCCGACGATCTTCTCCTGATACGACATCGCGGTCCATTCGATGCCGGCGCCGGGCGGCAAGGTGCGGGCCGCGATCTGCTCCATCAGCTGCATGGTCTGGCCGGTCGAGACCCCGGTCGCCGGCAGCGCCACGATGGTGGCCGAGGGGTAGAGATTGTAGAGGCTGATCAGCGGCGCACCGACGCTCGGCGTGATGGTCAGCAGCGTGCCGAGCGGGATCATCTGGCCGCTGGTGTTGCGGACCGTCAGGTTGCGGACGTCGTCGAGGCGCTGGCGGAACTCCGAGTCGGCCTGCACATAGACCTGGAAGACGCGGCCGAACTTGTTGAACTGGTCGACATAGGTCGAGCCCAGATAGCCGGCCAGCGTCTGGAACACCTGGTCGAGCGAGACCTGCAGGGTCTCGGTCTTCACCCGGTCGACCTCGACCCGGTATTGCGGCGCGCTCGACCGGAACGTCGAGATCACCCGCTGGATCTGCGACTGGGTCGAGGCGTTGGCGACGAAGTTGTCGACGATGCCCTGCAGCTTGACCAGATCGAAGCTGCCGTCGCGCAGCTCGATCTGCATGGTCACGCCGCCGGCGTTGCCGACGCCCTGGATCGGCGGCGGCGGCACCACGAGGATCTTCGCCTCGGCGATCTCGCCCATCGTCGTGTTGAGCCAGATCAGGAGCGGGCGCAGGCCCTCGGCCTTGCCGCGCTTGTCCCAGTCGTCGAGCATGATGTAGGCGACGCCCGCATTGGCGAGCGAGGCCGAGTTGTCGAGCACCGACACGCCCGCGATGGTGATCACCTGCTTGACGCCCGGCGTCTTCGCCGCGATGGCGCTGACGCGGTCGAGCACCGCTTGCGTGCGGGTCAGCGAGGCGCCGTCGGGGAGCTGGACGCTCGCCACCAGATAGCCCTGGTCCTCGATCGGCAGGAAGCCGGTCGGCACCCGGGTGAAGCCGAACAGCGCGCCGGCGATGACGAGCAGCGCCAGCACGGCCATCGCGCCGCTGTGCGTCACCATGCGGGTGATCAGCCCGGCATAGAGACGCTCGACCCTGCCGTAGACCGCGTTGAAGCCGCGGAAGAAGGCGTTGCGCTCCTCCGGCGGCACCGGCGGGCGCAGCCAGGTGGCCGCCTGGGTGGGCTTCAGGGTCAGGGCGTTGATGGCGCTCAAGAGCGCCGTCGCGGCGATCACCAGGGCGAACTGCGCGTACATGCGGCCGGTGAGGCCGGGCAGGAAGGCGGCCGGCAGGAACACGGCCATCAGCACCAGCGTGATGCCGATGATCGGGCCGAGCAGGATCCGCATCGCGGAAATCGCGGCGTCGTGGCCGCTCATCCCCTGCTCGATGTTGTGGGCGGCGCCCTCGACCACCACGATGGCGTCGTCGACCACGATGCCGATCGCCAGCACGATGGCGAACAGGGTCGAGAGGTTCACCGTGAAGCCGAGCGCCGCCATGCCGGCGAAGGCGCCGATGATGGTGACCGGCACGGTCGTCGCCGGCACCAGCATGGCGCGCCAATCCTGCAGGAACAGCAGGATGACGATCAGCACCAGGATCGCCGCCTCGTACAGCGTCTTGTAGACCTCGTTGATCGAGGCGGTGACGAACAAGGTGGTGTCGAACGGGATGCCGTAGACCAGGCCCTGCGGGAAGTCCTTGGCGAGCGCCTTCATCTTGGCGTCGACCAGGGCGGCGACGTCGAGCGCGTTGGCGCCGGGCGACTGGAAGATGGCGAGGCCGGCGGCCGGCTTGCCGTCCTGGGTGAAGACCTGGCTGTAGGTCTGGGCGCCGAGCTCGACCCGGCCGATGTCGCGCACCCGCGTCACGTCGCCGTTCTGGCCGGTCTTGACGATCACGGCGGCGAACTGCTCCGGCTCGTCGAGCCGGCCGAGCACATCGAGCGTGTATTGGAAGTTCTGCGTCTTGGGCGACGGCGGCATGCCGACCTGGCCGGCCGTCACCTGCTGGTTCTGGCCCTGCAGCGCCTGCACCACGTCCTGGGTGGTCAGCGAGCGGGCCTGCATCTTGTCGGGATCGAGCCAGACCCGCATCGAGTACTGGCCGGCGCCGAACACCGTGACGTTGCCGACGCCGAGCAGGCGCGAGATCTCGTCGCGCAGCCGGATGGTCGCGTAGTTGGCGAGGTAGAGGCTGTCGAAGCGGTTGTCCGGCGAGGTGAGCGTGACGATCTGCAGGATCGACGTCATCTTCTTCTGCACCGTCACGCCCTGCACCTGCACGGATTGCGGCAGCTGCGACAGGGCGGTGGCGACGCGGTTCTGGACCAGCACCTGGGCGGTGTCGAGATTGGTCCCGATCTCGAAGGTCACGATCAGGCTGTAGCTGCCGTCCGACCCCGAGTAGGACTGCATGTAGATCATGTCCTGGACGCCGTTGACCTGCTGCTCGATCGGCAGGGCGACGGTGTCGATGACGGTGCGGGCGCTGGCGCCCGGATAGCTGGTGGTCACCGAGACGGTGGGCGGCACCACGTCGGGATATTGCGAGACCGGCAGCCGCAGCAGGGCGACGGCGCCGATCACGATCATCAGGATGGCCAGGACGTTCGCGAGAACCGGCCGCTCGATGAAGAATTTCGAGATCATGCCGGGCTCACTGCATGGTTCGGGGGCGCGGCAGCCCGCCCGGGACGGCGGGCGGCGCCGGCGAGGGATGCGGCGGCAGGGCCGGTTCGTCCACCTTCGGCGCGGTCGGCAGCGTGTTGGGCAGCGGCGGCGGGGCGGGCGGCGCGACCGGCACGGCCGGCGGCGGCGGCGCCGCGATGGTGGTGAGCTGCGGGTCGACCTTCTGACCCGGCACGGCGCGCAGCACCCCGGCGACGACGATGCGGTCGTCGGCCGTGATGCCCTTGTCGATCACCCGCAGCTCGCCGACCTGCGGCCCGACCTCGACCTTGCGCTGCTCGACCGTCCCGTCCGGGCCGACCACCAGCACGTAGCGGCCGCCCTGGTCGCTGCCGACCGCCGTGTCGGGCACCAGCAGCGCCGTGGGGATGCGCTCGATCGGCACCCGCACCCGCACGAAGTAGCCGGGCAGCAGGCCGCGGTCCTGGTTGGCCAGGACGGCGCGCGCCTGCAGCGTGCCGGTCGAGGACGTCACGTTGGGGGCGACGTAATCGAGCGTGCCGATATGCGGGTAGCCCGTCTCGGTCTGGGTGGCGATCTCGATCGGCACCTTCCTGAGGTCGTCGCGGCCGAGGCCGCGGCGTGCCATCTCGTCGCGGATCCGCTGGACGTCGGTCTCGCTGATGGTGAAGTTCACGTAGATCGGCTGGAGCTGCACGATCGTCGCCAGCGTGGTCGGCTGGCCGTTGGCGCCGACATACTGGCCGAGCGACACCTGGCGGGCCGTCACCACGCCGTCGAACGGCGCCGTCACCCGGGTGTAGCCGTCGTTGATCACGGCGAGCTGGGTGTTGGCCTTGGCCTGGTCGAGGTTCGACTGGGCCGAATCGCGGCTGGCGGTCGCCTGGTCGAGCAGCGACTGCGGGCTCGCCTGCTTGGCCACCAGGTCGACCTGGCGGTCGTAGACGATCTGCTGCTGCTTGAGATTGGCCTCGGCGCCGAGCTCGGCCGCCTTGGCCTGCTCGACCTTCACCTTGTAGGGCTCGGGCTCGATGGTGAACAGGAGCTGGCCCTGCTTCACCACGTCGCCGTCGTTGTAGCTGATGCCCTGCACGAAGCCGGCGACGCGGGCGACGAGATCGGCCGAGTTGACGGCGGCGGCCGAGCCGGTCGCCTCGAGATAGCGGACCGCCGGCTGCTGCACCGGCTTGGCCACGGAGACTTTCGGAGGCGGCGGGGCGACGTATCGGTTCTGCTCGTCGCAGGCGGCCAACACGAACGGGAGGGCGACGGCAGAGGCCGTCACGAGCAATCGAACCAGTGCGGTCACGGCGTCCTTCCAGACCTGGCGTTCCACGGCGGGCAGGCTCGGGCGCATCGACGCGAGCGCGAGAGAGACTCCCGAGGCGAGGGCTGCTTATACCAGCTTTTAGGTTAGGCGGTCGTTACCCATGCGGGCCCGCCCGCCCTGGCGTGCGGCGCACGCCGCCGCCGAAGCAGCGCCCGGACGGCGGCGCTCGTCCGTGCAACTGCAAGCGACCCCCGTAAAGGCCGATTAACCGGCTGCTCATAGACTGGTCGGGAGACCGATGCTCAGGACCCACCATTCCAATCGCGGACTCGCCGCTCTGCTGGCCTACGCGGCCGGCGTGGTGGTGGTGACGCTCGTCGGCTACGAGATCGGGGCCCGCCAGCTCGGCTACGCCCCGCCGAGCGCCCGGCTCTTCGCCCCGCCCGGCCCCCCGGAGGCGGAGGTCCGCCGCTACGGCCGGATGCTGACGAAGGTCGACCACCTGGGGAACTGCCGCGAATACGAGGTCGACAACCGCACCCAGCAGATCGTCGACAAGGGCATCGTCCCGTGCGAGCCGCCCCGCGCCGACACCAAGCCGAAGCCCACCGGCAGCGGCCGGTTCGACGCCTTCCGGGATGCGTTCGGCGGCGGGAGATAGACGCTGGAGCGGCCCGAGGCGGCTCACCCTCCCCTGGAGGGGGAGGGG
>NZ_NPEX01000020.1 GCF_003258865.1 Rhodoplanes roseus
GCCGCCGGAGCGGCGGCGCCGGCCGTCTCACATGCAACCGTGGAACGTGCGGCTGATCACGTCGAGCTGCTGCTCGCGGCTCAGCTTGACGAAGTTCACGGCGTAGCCGGAGACCCGGATGGTGAGCTGCGGGTAGATCTCCGGGTGCTCCATCGCGTCGAGCAGCGTCTCGCGGTTCAGCACGTTGACGTTGACGTGATGGCCCATGGCGCCCGCGAAGGCGTCGAGGCAGGCCGCGAGGTTCTTCTGCCGCTCCTCCGGCACCCGGCCGAGCGCCGTCGGCGTCGCCGAGGCGGTCCAGGAGATGCCGTCGAGCGCGCAAGCGTACGGGATCTTCGACACCGACGCGCCGGCCGCGATGAAGCCCTTCTTGTCGCGGCCGTTCATCGGGTTGGCGCCCGGCGCGAAAGGCTCGCCGGCGCGGCGGCCGTCCGGCGTGTTGCCGGTCTTCTTGCCGTACACCACGTTGGAGGTGATGGTCAGCACCGACTGGGTCGGCATCGCCTCGCGATAGAAGTAGGGCTGCGCCTTGATCTTCTGGATGAAGCTCTCGGCGAGCCACACCGCGATGGTGTCGGCACGATCGTCGTTGTTGCCGTAGGCCGGGTAATCGCCTTCGATGACGTAGTCGATCGCGAGGCCGGCCTTGTTGCGCACCACCTTCACCTTGGCGTGCTTGATGGCCGACAGGCTGTCGGCGGCGACCGACAGGCCGGCGATGCCGCACGCCATGGTGCGGAGCACGTCGCGATCGTGCAGCGCCATCTCGATCCGCTCGTAGGCGTAGCGGTCGTGCATGTAGTGGATGACGTTGAGCGCCTTGATGTAGGTCTTGGCGAGCCAGCTCATCATCGGGTCGAGCTTGGCGACCACCGTGTCGTAGTCGAGCACGTCACCCGTGATCGGCTCGAAGCCCTCCGCCACCACGGCACCGGACTTCTCGTCGACACCGCCGTTGATCGCGTAGAGCAGCGCCTTGGCGAGATTGGCGCGGGCGCCGAAGAACTGCATCTGCTTGCCGATCCGCATCGGCGAGACGCAGCAGGCGATCCCATAGTCGTCGCCCCAGTGTGGCCGCATCACGTCGTCGTTCTCGTACTGGATCGACGAGGTCTCGATCGACACCTTGGCGCAGTAGTCCTTGAAGCCCTCGGGGAGCTGCGTCGACCACAGCACCGTCAGGTTCGGCTCCGGCGCCGGGCCGAGATTGAACAGCGTCTGCAGGAAGCGGAAGCTGGTCTTGGTCACCAGCGGGCGGCCGTCCTCGCCGATGCCGCCGATCGACTCGGTCACCCAGGTCGGATCGCCGGAGAACAGCGTGTCGTATTCCGGGGTGCGCAGGAAGCGCACGATCCGCAGCTTGATGACGAGGTCGTCGATCAGCTCCTGGGCGCTCTCTTCCGTCAGCAGGCCGCGCGCGATGTCGCGGTCGAGATAGATGTCCAGGAAGGTCGAGACACGGCCGAGCGACATGGCCGCGCCGTTCTGCTCCTTCACGGCGGCCAGATAGCCGAAATAGGTCCACTGCACCGCCTCGCGGCCGGTGCGGGCCGGCTGCGTCACGTCGCAGCCGTAGCTCGCGGCCATCGCGGCGAGCTCGTCCAGCGCGCGGATCTGCTCGTTGAGCTCCTCGCGCAGCTGCATCGTCTTCTCGTTGAAGACCGCGTCGTCGATCTCGTGCAGCTCGCGCCGCTTGTCGGCCTTCAGCTTGTCTGTGCCGTAGAGGGCAACACGACGATAGTCGCCGATGATTCGGCCACGGCCGTAGGCGTCCGGCAGGCCGGTGATCACACCCGACTTACGGGCCGCGAGAATCTCCGGCGAGTAGGCGTCGAAGACGCCCTGATTGTGGCTCTTGCGGTACTTGGTCCAGATGTCCTGGACGATCGGGTCGGGTTTGAAGCCGTACGCCTCGAGGCCCATCTCCACCATGCGGAGACCGCCATTCGGCATGATGGCGCGCTTCAGCGGGGCGTCGGTCTGCAAGCCGACGATCAGCTCGGCGTCGCGGTCGATGTAGCCCGCGTCGTGCGCCGTGATGCCGGCCGGGCGGTCGGCGGAGACGTCGAGCACGCCCTTCTTGCGCTCCTGCGCCAGCAGCTCCGTGAGCTTGGCCCAGACGCCAAGGGTGCGCGAGGTCGGGCCGGACAGGAAGCTCGAGTCGCCGAGATGCGGCCGGTAGTTCGCCTGGATGAATCCGCGTACGTCGATCTGGGTCTGCCACACGCCCGCGGCGAAGCCGGCCCATGGTTCTTCGGCGGTGACGTTCACGGTGATGGCGTTCATGACGACCTCGGTAGAAACTTGGCTCACAGGGTGATCCGAGCACGGAGCGCTTCGATCGTCTGATCCAAGAAGTCTCAGGCGAGAGGGGTCGCCGCGGAGACGTCGGAACGCCCTGGTTCCGGCGAGACCGCTCGGCCCGGGAGGGTCGCGCAGCGGTTCGAACTTCGATGTCCGCTGATATATCACCACGTATTTCGGGCAAGAAGCCGGGACCGCGAATGGCTGCATGTGCCGCCACGCAGGCTTTTCGGATCGTCCCCAAAGCCGGAGTCCGAAGAAATCTTGTGATATTTCACCCCGACCGGAACGCACTTTCTTGCGGCCCGACCTCGTTTCATCCGGATTAGCGCGTAGCGATGCCGATCCGCCATGCGGCGAACGGATGGCCTCGGCGGCGTCGCGGCCATCGCGATCCTACCCGCGACGTCGCACGGTCCGGCCGCCGCCACGGCGGAGCGGGGTCGCGCGGCGCCGCTCACAAATGCCGCATGCCCAAGGTCTCGAGTAGCGGCATCAGCTCGTCGCGCGCATGCTGGCGATGCGCGCGCGCCAGGGTGCCGGCCTTCACCGCATCGCCCTTGCGGATCGCCGACGTGACGGCGAGGTGCTCCTTGAGCGAGCGCACCGGCTTCGCCCGCAGCCGTAGGGTCAGCATCCGGGCGCGGTGCGACTGATCCATCACGGTATGCACCGCGCGGGCGAGCCGGCTGTTGCCGCAGCGCTCGACGAGTTCGCGGTGAAAGCGATCGTCGGCCTGGGCCCAGGCGTCGAGATCGTCCTGGTCGAGGGCCGTGCGCATGTCGACGTTGATCGCGTCGAGACGCTCCAGCGCGGGCCGACGCAGCGCCTCGTCACCGGCCAGCAGCTCGGCCGCGAGCCCTTCGAGCGTGGCGATCAGATCGTAGATTTCGCGCATGTCGGCGGGAGAGAGCGCGCAGACCAGAATACCGCGCTTCGGCAGGACCCTGACGAGCCCCTCCTCCTGCAGCCGGATGAGCGCCTCGTGCACGGGGGTGCGGCTCATCCCGAGCCGGATCGCGATCTCCTGCTCGGAGCCCTGGTAGCCGGGCGGAAACACGTTGTCCCGCACCGCCGTCTTCATGGCCCGGTAGGCGTCCTCCACCAGCGACGGCGCCTTGGCCTCGATCGCCTCGGAGGGGGGGCCGACGATCAGGCCGGTGCCGCGGGCCGTCATCGGCGGGCCCGCCGGGCCGCGGCGTCGCCTGAACCTTGCATGGAAGCTCCTATGGATCGTTGACAATCCCGCAGTCGCCGCAGTATAGCGGATTCGTGAGCTTGCATGGAAGACGGCATGCATCTCGGGCCCGGCCGTCCTGGCGCCGGAAGGCGCAGTCGGGCCGGTGGTGGAACGTACGAGACGCGGAGCACTCATGCGGGACTATCGGATCGCGGCGATCCCGGGCGATGGAATCGGGACGGAGGTGATCGCGGCCGGCCTGCAGGCGCTGGCCGTCTGCGCCGAGCGCGACGGCGGCTTCACGCTCTCGGTCGACCAATTCGACTGGGGCTCGGCCTACTACAAGGCGCACGGGCTGATGATGCCCGAGAACGGCCGCGACCTGATCCGGAACCACGACGCGATCTTCTTCGGCGCCGTCGGCGCACCCGACGTGCCGGACCACGTCACGCTGTGGGGCCTGCGGCTCGCCATCTGCCAGCCGTTCCAGCAATACGCCAATGTGCGGCCGACCCGCATCCTGCCCGGCATCGTCAGCCCGCTGCGCAACGTCTCGGGCCCCGAGCTCGACTGGGTGATCGTGCGCGAAAACTCCGAGGGCGAGTATGCCGGCGTCGGCGGCCGGGTCCACAAGGGCTTCGCCCACGAGGTGGCGACCGACGTCGCCATGTTCACGCGCGTCGGCGTCACCCGCATCATGCGCTACGCGTTCGAACTGGCGCGTTCGCGTCCGCGAAAGCTGCTCACCGTGGTCACCAAGTCGAACGCACAGCGGCACGCCATGGTGATGTGGGACGAGATCGCCGCCGAGGTCGCGGCGCAGTATCCCGACGTGAGCTGCGACAAGATGCTGGTCGACGCCATGACGATGCGGATGGTCACGCACCCCGAGACCATCGACACCATCGTGGCGACCAATCTCCACGCCGACATTCTTTCGGATCTCGCCGCGGCGCTCGCCGGCTCGCTCGGCATCGCGCCGACCGGCAACATCAATCCGGAGCGCGAGTTCCCCTCCATGTTCGAGCCGATCCACGGCTCCGCTTTCGACATCACCGGCAAGGGCATCGCCAACCCGATCGCCACCTTCTGGTCGGGCTCGATGATGCTGGAGCACCTCGGCGAGACCGCCGCCGCCGCACGGCTGATGCGGGCGGTCGAGCGCGTCACCGCCGATCCGCGGCTGCACACGCCGGACCTCGGCGGCACCGCGACGACGGCCAAGGTCACCGACGCGGTTTGCGAGGCGCTGCTCGGAGACAATCGCTAGCCAGGCCGGAACGGCCGACCGCCCTCGCGGAAGAGGGAGCCCATGCGAAGTCTTTCGTCGCGGTTTCTGCGTGCCTGCGTGCAGGCGACCGTCGCGGGTCTTGTCCTGGCCGGGGTCACGGCGCCGGCCCTCGCGCAATCGGCGTGGCCGACCAAACCGATCACCATCCTGGTCCCGTCCGCGGCCGGCGGTCCGACCGACACGGTCGCCCGCCTGATCGCCGAGTCGATGACCAAGACGCTCGGCCAGACCGTCATCGTCGAGAACCAGGGCGGCGCCGGCGGCACCATCGGAATGGCCCGCATCGCGCGGACGCCGGCCGACGGCTACACGCTCGCCATCTGGCACATCGCGCATGCGACGGCCCCTGCCCTGTACGACACGCTGAAATACGACCCGGTCGCGGACTTCGACCATATCGGCCGCATCACCGACGTGCCGATGACGATCGTCTCCAAGTCCGCGCTGCCGCCGACATCGATCGGCGAGCTGATCGCCTGGATGAAGGCCAACAAGGCCACGGCGAGCTTCGGCCATGCCGGTGTCGGATCGGCGGCCCATCTGTGCGCGCTGCTGTTCATGAGCGAGCTGGACCTCCAGCTCGCCCAGGTCGCCTATCGCGGCACCGGTCCGGCGATGAACGATCTGGTCGGCGGCCAGATCGATCTGTTGTGCGACCAGACCACCAACACCACCAACCACATCAAGGACGGCCGCATCAAAGGCTACGCGGTGACGACCAAATCCCGCGTATCGTCGCTGCCCGACCTGCCGACGCTCGACGAGAGCGCCATGAAGGGCTTCGAGGTCTCGGCCTGGCACGCCATGTGGGCGCCGCGCGGACTGCCGAAGGAGGCGACCGACAAGCTCGTCCCGGCGCTTCAGGCAGCGCTGCAGGATCCCAAGGTGATCGAGCGTTTCGCCAGCCTCGGCACCGCGCCCGTGCCGCTCGCCCTGGCGACCCCCGACGCGCTGAAGGCCCAGCTCACGGCCGAGGTCGACAAGTGGGGCAAGGTGATCCGCGCCGCCGGCGTGAAGGGGAACTGATCACTGCATTCAGAGTCGTCGTGCCCGGCCTCGTGCCGGGCATTACGCCACGCTCTCCAGCGACACCCCGATGCGGTGGCGCTGGACCAGGGCGTCGTCGACATCGATGCCGAGCCCGGGGCGGTTCAGCACGTCGGCGTGGCCGCGCTGGATCGTGACCGGCTGCGCCGTGATGTCCTTGCCGAGCGCCTGGCAGGTCAGGGTGAGGCCCCAGGCGAGGCCGGGCACTACGGCGGCGACGTGAAGCGCCGCTGCGCAGGCGATGCTCGACTCGCCGGTCTTGCAGGAGAGATTCACGTCCATGCCGAGCCGGTCGCACAGCCGGCCGGCCTCGACGACCGCGCGCAGGCCACCGAGCTTGATCGCCTTGAGGCTGACACCGTGCGCCGCCTTACGCTCGTGATGACGGCGAATGTCGTCGAAGCCGTGGATGCCTTCGTCGGCTCCGATCGCGATCGAGGTCGCCGCCGCGATCGCCGCCATGCCGGCGAGATCATGCGCTGCGACGGGCTGCTCGAAGAAATCGAGACTGGCGCCCTCGACGGCCCGCACAAAGACGAGCGACTGCTCGATCGAAAATCCCTGATTGGCGTCGGCGGAGATCAAGGCATTCTCGCCCAGGATCGCGCAGACGGCCCGGGTCCGCTCGGCATCGCGCTCCGGCGTGTCGATCCCGACCTTGATCTTGAACGCCGTGTAGCCCTCGGCTTTCTTGCGCGCCGCGTCGGCGAGATCGCCGTCCCGATCGCCGCCGCCGATCACACCGAGCAGCGCGACGCGCTCGCGCTTCTTCTCGCCCAGGAGCGCATGCACGGGACGGCCGGAGGCGCGTCCCACCAGATCGTGCAACGCGATCTCGATCGCCGCCTTGGCGCCGTGATTGGCGTACATTCGCCCGTCCATGGCGGCGAGCGCGCCTTCGATGTCGGACGGATCGCGCCCCTCCAGAACAGGCGAGAGGTGGTGGATGGCCGCCACCATGCTCTCGATGGTCTCGCCCGTCATGGTGGGAGCCGACGCCGCCTCCCCCCACCCGACCGTGCGGTCATCCGCCACGATGCGCACCAGCACGTTGTCGGCACGACGGATCTCCTCGCCCGCCATGATCACCGGCTTCTTCATCGGCAGGCCGACCGCGATGGGCTCCACGCTCGTGATCTTCACGACGGCACTCCACAGTGTTCTTGTTGTCAGGACGGCGACGTCGCCCCGGGACCCCGCGCGCCCCGGGGCGTCTTCTCGAACGTCGGCCTCAGCTCTTCACCTTGATGCCGGCCTTGGTGATGATGTCGCGAAACATCGGCACCTCGCGAGCCACCCGCTCCATGTGCTGCTTGCCGGTGCGGGCCTGCACCTCGAATCCCGTACGCATGAGCTTCTCGCGCGTCTCCGGCTTCGCCAGGATCGCCAGCGTCTCCGTTTCGAGCTTGCGGACGAACTCGGGCGAGGTTCCGGCGGGCGCCAGCAGCGCCGTGTAGGTCTCGAACACGAAATCCGGGAAGCCGGCCTCGGCCATGGTCGGAATGTCGGGCAGGTCGTGCCAGCGCCTCTCGCCCGTGACGGCGAGGCCCTTGATCGTGCCGGACTTGATGTAGGGATGCGCCGGCGCGAGCACGCCCGAAGAGAGCTGCACGGTGCCGCCGAGCAGCGCCTGCAGCGCCTCGCCACCGCCCGCGAACACGATCGTGGCCATCCCGGAAAGTCCCTCGCGGACCTTGAGGACCTCGGCCTCGAGCTGCGGCGTGGTGCCGACCGGCGGCGTGGACACGTTGAACTTCGCCGGGTTCTGCTTCGCCAACGCGACGAACTCCTTCATGGTGGAGACGCCGAGATCGGGCTTGACCGCGAAGACGTTCGGGGACGTCGCCAGCTCGCAGATCGGCGAAAAGTCCTTGAACGGGTCGTAGGGCAGCGTGTCGTAGAGGCTGGGGTTCACCACATAGGCGCTGGTCGCCAGCAGGATCGTGGTGCCGTCCGGCTCGGCGCGCGCGACAAGGCCCATGCCGATATTGCTGCCGCCGCCGCCCTTGTTCTCGACGAACACGGTGCCGCCCATCCGCTCCTGCATCGCAGCGGCGACGATCCGGGCGATGATGTCGGAGGGACCGCCGGGCGAGTTCGCGACGACGATCCGCAAGGGGCGATCCGGGTAGGCCGCGAAAGCCGGGCCGCTGCGCAGGATCGCCGGCGCGGCGAGACCGAAGGCCGCTGCACCCAAAAGGCTGCGCCGAGACAAGCGTCCACGCGGACGCGATACGGCGCCTGCGCCGTTCGAGCTGATCATGTATCCTCCCTGACGTCTTTTTTCTGCTTGTGCCGTCTTCGACGGCGACGTCAGGTTAAGGAGAGCATCACGCCGGCGCAACCGTACGGTTCGCCGCGCTTCGCAGTTTCGCGCCGCGACACGGGAGGCGCGCGGCGCGTCACCTCTGGTCTCGCGTCGGCTCTCTTATTTCGTCTTGGCACACACGAGCCGCACCTCGGCCGGGGCTTCGCCGGTCCAGCTCGCGGCGACGAGCGTCCGCTCGGCGGGATTCGGCAACGCCGTGAGGAGCACCTCGTCGAGCTCGCAAGTCGCCTGGCAGGGGCTCTGGCCTTGGCAGCTCGTCGTCACCACGCGCAGCGGCATCGCGGGTGCAGGCGCAGAGGTCGCCTGCCCCGGCTCGCCACGATCGCCCTTCGGGCCGGCCGGCCCGGCGGCCCCCTGCGGTCCCGCGGGCCCGGCCGGTCCCTGCGACCCAGGTGCGCCGGCGGGTCCCGGAGCGCCGACGGGTCCCGGAGCGCCGATGGGTCCTGGAGCACCCGCGTCGCCACGGTCGCCCTTGTCACCCTTGTCCCCCTTGGCGCCGGTCTGGCCGCAGTTCGCGATGACGATCTCGCGCACATCGGGCTCCGACTTCACCGTCACGGTGCAGCCACCAGGATGATAAGCCGCCCGCCAGGCGAAGCGGCGGTCACGGCCCGCCACCACCTCGAAACGATCGTCGAACGTCACCTTCTCGTTGGGCCTGGTCACGCGCCCGATGACCACGATCTCGCCCGCCTCGATACGGGCTGCCGAAATCTCGATCGCCGCCTGGGCCGAGCCGACGGCGAGCAGGGTCGCCACCACCCCTATGGTGATCGTTCGCATGGGTCTCTCGTAACCTCTGATGTCAACGGAATCGAAGACGATCGAAGAGCGCCGGCATCCGCATCATGGATCAGCGACCTGGACGCGGGCAGCATGGATACGCCTCGCCGAGCGCCGGGCTGGCCCGCCCGGCGTGGCCGATTGAAGCGGATGCGCAGCGCATCCGCCGTGCGCCGCCAGAGCGGCGGCCGCGAGGCTCAGGACGACGGGCCGGACTTGCCGCCCATTCCCGGCATGCCCGGCATACCCGGCATCTTGGCCGACTCGGAAACCGCCTTGATCGCGGTCTCGCTCAGGTCCTTCACCTGCTCGGTCATGGCCTGCATCTGGGTCTGCAGGAACTCCGTCTGCATCTTCAGGATTTCCTGCACGTCCTTGGCCGCCATCAGGCTCTGGGCGAAATCGAAGGCGGTGGCGACGTTGCGCTCGGCGTAGCCCAGAACCTTGTTGCTCAGCTCGTTGCCGCCCAGCATCGGCATGCCGGGCATCCCGGGCACCCCGCGCTGGAAGAACTGCAGATAGCTGTTAATCGCAGAGCGCACCTGCTCCATGCTCTGCTCGGTCATCTTTCGGAGGTCAGCGGGCATTTCGAAGGGCGTGCCTGTCTTCATGGCGATCTCCTGGGGACACGCGGGCCGGCGGGCGGCGGGCGTGATGCCGATGAACAAATGTGAGCGAACGCCCGCATCTTAGGCATGCCGGCGGCGCCCGGTCAAAACCTATTGCAGTGCGTCAAAACCGCCGTGTGACAACGGATGTCGGTCGCGGGCGGGTCAGCCCCAGCGATCGGCGGGCTGCTGCAGCAGGTCGACCATCACGGCCAGCGCCTGGTCGAAGTCCGCCATGTCCATTCGCTCGTCCGGATTGTGGCTGCCGTTCTCGTTGCGGATGAAGATCATGCCGGTCGGAATGCCGGCATTGGCGAAGGTCGCAGCGTCGTGACCGGCCCCGCTCGCCATCTCGACCGCCTCGATCCCGGCCGCTGCGGCGGCGGCCCGCATTTGCTCGAGAAGCCGCGGCGCCATCACGGCCGGCGTGCTGCCGCCGAGCGGACCGAGTTCGAGCCGCACGTCCCGGCGGGCCGCGATGTCGAGCCCCGTCTCGACCAGGCGGCGGCGGACCTCCTCCAGGGTCGACTCGCTCTGGCTGCGTACGTCGATGCACAGCCGCGCCTCGCCCGCCACCTTGGAGAAGGAATGCTGGGCCGGATCGGTGCCGACGATGCCGAACGTGACGGCGAGGTCGTGCCCGTCGCGCTCCAGCCGCTCCCACAGCGCCTGCATGGCCATCACCAGCTCGGAGGCCGCCACCACGGCGTCGCGTCGCAGTGTCCGCGGGGTCGCGCCCGAATGGGCATAGGTGCCGTGGAACGCCGCCTCGCGGAACCGGAAGCTGCCGCGGATGCCGGTGACGAGCCCCAGCGGCCGCCCCGCCGCGACCAGCACCGGCCCCTGCTCGATATGCGGCTCGATATAAGCGACGGCCCGAGCCGGATCGATGCGGCTCTCGCCGCGCCGGACCGCCTCCGGATCGAAGCCGAGCTCGCGCATATGGGTGGCGAGCGATCGTCCGGTGTCGCTGCGCAGCACGGTGTCGAGCACGGTCGGCTCGAGCCGGCCGAGAGCCGTCTTGCTGCCGATATAGCTGTGCGGGAACCAGCAGCTCTCCTCGGCCCGCAGGCAGAGGACGCAGACGTCGAACGGCGGCGCCGAGCCGAGCCGCGCCAGCACGGCCGCGGCGGCGAGCCCGAGCACGACGCCGGCGGCGCCGTCGAAATTGCCGCCGTGCGGCACCGAGTCGAGATGCGACCCGATATAGATCGTGCGGCTCCGGTCGGCGCCCCGGAAGGTCAGGAACTGGTTGCCGGCCGCATCGAACACGGAATCGCCGCCGAGGTCGCCAGCAGCCTCGGCCATCAGCGCGAAGGCGGCGCCCTCGCCCTCCCCGTACGCCACCCGGGTGACGCCCGGCGCGTCGGCGGTGCGCTCCGCCAGCGCCTCGAACAGCCCCGCACCGAGGCGCGAGCCCTCGGCCAGCGCCTCGGTGCGGCGATCTCGGGCGACCTCCAGCATCACCGCGCTCCGCTCGCGCTCAGGTCCGGCCGCCGGCCTTCATGAGCTTGGGCACCACGGCGCGGGCCGCGTTGAGCACCATGGCGGCGTCGTTCTGATACGGGATCCAGGTGCAGCCCTTCTCGACCCAGCCCTCCGCCATCTCGGGCGTCTGCGCCGACAGGCCGTAGGGCACGCCATTGGCGCGGCAGATCGAGAAGATCGTCTCGTAGGCCTGGTGCAGGATGGGGTTTTGCATCTCGGCCGGGATGCCGAGATCCTGCGACAGGTCGTCGGGGCCGATCATCACGCAGTCGACCGCCCCGGTCTTCAGGATCGCATCGAGATTGGCGATCGCCTTCTGCGACTCCACCATGACGACCAGCATGGTCTCGCTGTTGAGATGCGCGAGCATCTGCTTCGGGTCGCCGGCGAAATAGTCGGTGTGCGGGCCGCGGAGATTCATCGGTCGGTTGCCGATCGGATAGTAGCGCGTGCCCTTGACGATCTCCATGAACTGCTCGGGCGTCTCGATGGAGGGCAGCAGCAGGCCCTGCGCGCCGGCGTCGAGCGGCCGCGTCAGGTCGTGCGGCTTCAGCGTGCCGGGCGGCCGCACGATCGGGGTGATCCCGCATTCCCGCGCATACATCGACAGGAGGCCCACCGTCTCCATGTTGAAGTCGGTGTGCTCCATCTCGATGATGACGAAGTCGAAGCCCGAGGTGGCGAGAATCTTCACCACCCGCGGATGGGGGCACAGCGTGATCCACGTGCCGAAGGCCGGCTTGCCTTCGCGCTGCAGGGCCTTGACCTTGTTGCTCTTGATCATTGGACTTCGACTTTCAACGGACTTTGTTGCGGGTTGGTTCGGTCAGGCGGGGGCGGAGACGCGGCGTTTCGCCCACACGTCGGGATCGACCAGGAATTCGGGCCGGCGGCCGGCCAGCACGTCGACGACCTGGCGGGCGGTCTCGACCGCCGTGCGCTCCAGCGCCTCCTCGGTCGCGCCGCCGGTGTGCGGCGACAGCAGGATGCCGTCGCACCGCGTGTAGGAATGGGCGGCCGGCAGCGGCTCCTTGTCGAACACGTCCATGGCGGCGCCGCGCAGGTGCCCGCTTTCCACCGCCTCGATCAGCGCCGTGGCCTCGACCAGCGCGCCCCGGGCGGTGTTCACCAGCACGGCGCCCTTCTTCATGGAGAACAGACGCTCGCGGTCGAACATGCCGCGAGTCTGCGACGTGAGGCGCTGGTGCAGCGACACGATGTCGGCCTCGGCGAGGGCGCGGCCGAGGTCGCCGACCGGCGTGCAGCCGGCCGCGACGATCTCGGACGTCTCGGCGCTCGGGCTGTAGACCAGCACCCGCATGCCGAAGGCGAGACGGGCGATCTCGGCGGTGCGCCGGCCGATCTTGCCGAACCCGAAGATCAGCAGCGTCTTGCCGGACAGCTCGTGGAAGTCGCGCGCGTACCGATAGTCGAAATTGTCCTGGCGGACGGCGCGGTCGCATTCGCGGACGCGCTTGGCGATCGCCATCATCTGGCTGATCGCATGCTCGGCCACCGACTGGACATTGGCGGTCGGCGTGTAGACGATCGGCAGCCCGATCTCGCGGGCATAACCGACGTCGACCGGATCGTAGCCGGTGCCGTGGTTGCCGAGCACGCCCAGCCGCGGCGCCGCCGCCATTGCGGCACGATCGAAGCCGGCATTGCGGGTGATCGCCGCGACCGCGTCTTTCACCTCCCGCGCGACCACGTCCATGGTCGCCGCGCTCGCCTGACGCACCTCCAGTCCGGCCTCCTCCAGGACGCGAATTCCGCCCGGGTGGATCGGCTGGACCAGCAGACAGAGTCCACTCACGCCGCGTTCTCCTTCGCCCGCACGTCGAAGGCGGCTTTCGCCTCGACCGTGGTGACGAACTCGCCACCGTTGTTCGGTACCCAGGCGAGGAACTGCTTGAAGCGCTCGATCCAGTGCGGCTCGCCGACCGAGCCGGTGTGGAACAGCGAATGCACGATTTGCTGCTCGCCGGTGCGCTGGGTGCGCTCGCGGATCACATTGAAGATGCGCTGCAGGTTGGAGAGCTCCGACTGCTCGACATGCAGGAGATTCTTGTAGGCGGCCCCGTTCCCGTCGCAGCCGATCGGAATCTCGAACACCGGCGAACGCGCCTGCCCGGCGGCGGGCAGACGCGGATTCATCGGCAGATAGTAGCCGGTCGTCTCGGCGTTCACCCAGATCGCCTCGCGGTCCGGGTGGTTTCCGCCCGGCGAGCACGAGCAGTCGATGAAGACGCCGGTCTGCGGCAGCAGCTCGTTCATGAAGGGCGTGTAGGCGTAGTGCCCGCCCCGATAGGCGACCGGCTTGATGCCGGCATTCTCGAGCCGCCGCTTGCAGTCGAGATAGACCGCGGTGACGTGGTCGCGCTCCATGTAGCGCGTCCCCACGCCCTTGATTTCCTCGTGCAGGTGGATCGACAGCTCGGCTCCGCCGGCGACCGCCTCGCGGTACACGTCGAGCATCTCGCCGTCGTAGTAGCCGGTGCGGCAGTAGGTTCCGGAGTGCGGCGACAGGATGAACTTGCCGCCCGTCATGTCCTTCAGCATACGGCAGATGCCGCGGGTCTCCCCGACGCTCTGCTCGACCTTGGGCGGATCGACCCGAAAATCGCGGCCCGGATCGAAGGGCGCGTAGACGAGCCAGTTCACGTCGATGAGCGGGACCAGGAGAACGTCGGGTCGCGTGCTTGAAATCGCCATGGGTGAGCCTTCCCGAAACCGCGGAACGAACAGGTGCGGTCGCAGGGACGGCCGGCGCCCGCGTCAAAATAGTGCGACGGTTCGGATTGCGTCTTCCAATCGAATGATCTAAACGATTAATCGATGAACCGGAATAATGTCACGCTGCGCCAACTGCGAGCCTTCGTCCTGGTTGCAGACAAGGGCAGTTTCGTCGCGGCCGCGGAGACGCTCGCGCTGTCGCAACCGGCGCTGAGCCACTCGATACAGCAGCTCGAAGAGCAGATCGGCAGCGCGCTGTTCCACCGGACCACCCGGAGCGTGAAGCTGACGGGGCTCGGCATGGGGTTCCTGCCCACCGCGCGGCATCTCCTTCGTCAGGTCGACACGTCGGTCGCCGACATCCAGGAAGCCGCGGCCCGCAAGCGCGGCCGCGTGGTGGTCGCCTGCCTGCCCTCGATCGCGTTCCGCCTGATGCCGGCCGTGATCGCCGGCGAGGCCTCGCGGCTCGGCCTGCGGGTCGTGGTCCGCGACGTCAACCTGACCGCCATCACGACGGCCGTGCTCGACGGCCAGGCGGATCTCGGGATCGGCAGCTTCGAGACGGCGGCGCCCTCGCTCGACGGCGTAGTGATCGGCCGCGACCGTTTCTACGGTGCGTTCCCGAAATCGCATCCGCTCGCCCAGAAGGCCGAGGTGAGCTGGGCCGACCTGCAGGACCATCCGTTCATCGCGATGACGCTCGAGCACGGCATCCGCAACCTCATCGACAATGCGATCGCGCCCCACAACGTGCGGCTTTCGATCGCCTCCGAGGTGTCGAACCTGGTCACCATCTACGGGCTGCTCGAGCAGGGGGTCGGGATCACGGCGCTGCCGGGCTTGGCACTACCCCCGGGTGACCACCCGCTCCTGGTCTATCGGCCGCTCAAGGAGCCGAGCCTCGAACGGACCATCAGGGTGGTCTGGCGGCACGGCATCGGGCTGTCGCCGGCGGCGCGCACCATCGTCAAGGCGATCACCAACGTGATCTCTGAGGGCAAGGTGCTCAACCAGGACGAGGGCATGACTCTCTCCGCAGCCGCCCTGTCGTTCGCCGGAGAGCCTGCGACGCCGAAACCGCGAACCGGCACCGGACGCCAGCAAGGCGTGCACGCGTCGCAGCGCACCGAAGCGTGATCGTTCGCCGTCTACTCGAGGCATGATTTTCGCATAGTGGATTTTCGAGCTTCGACCTACCACCTTCCAGGTGGTCGGAGTTCGCCGGAATTTTTGGAGACCCCTGCGCATGATCGTGTCGCTTCTGAATGCGAGCCGCTGTTGTTCGGGCGGGCTGCCGGCCATGACGACGGCCGAGCAGATCGACGCGGAGGCACAGGCCGGGGCGCTCGCGACGGCGGCCAGAGAGCGGCCGTTCAGCATCGCTCCCCTCACACACTCGACGACCCCGCGCCGCTGCACCGCCAATCCTCACTGCATCATCGCCGACACCTGCGCAGCGACGCCCGCCATGCGCCGCGCCTGCGAGTCGGCGTTCAAGAACTGGGTCCAGCGCGGCCTCGCCGCCGCGGCAGTGCCGACCCGGGCATCAGAGCGGCGCTGACGCGCCGTCAGGCGCGCCACCGAGCCCCCTCCCCTCATTGATCCTGGTCTCCGGCGGTCGTAGGCTCCGCCAGCCGTCGCCCGACGGCGACTGATCGCGCCCCGCACGCCGTACCGGGCGCGCCTTGCAACGATCACGAGAGACATCATGGCGTCGATCACGCTCCGGCGTCCGGACGACTGGCACGTTCATTTCCGCGACGGCGCGGTGCTGCGCACCGTGGTCCCGTTCACGGCGCGCCGGTTCGGCCGCGCCATCGTCATGCCGAACCTCACTCCGCCCGTCACCACGGCGGCAATGGCGGCGGCCTATCGCGAGCGCGTGTGCGCCGCGATTCCCGCGGGCGTGACCTTCACGCCGCTGATGACCTGCTACCTCACCGACGCCACCGACCCGGCCGACCTGATCGCCGGGCATCGCGACGGGATCTTCACGGCCGCGAAGCTTTATCCGGCCCACGCGACGACCAATTCGAGCCATGGTGTCACCGACGTCGGCCGCATCTACCCGGTGCTGGAGGCGATGCAGAAGGCCGGCATGCCGCTGCTCGTGCACGGCGAGGTCAACGACCAGACGGTCGACATCTTCGACCGCGAGGCCGTGTTCATCGAGCGGGTGCTGGATCCCGCGCGAAAGCGCTTCCCGAGCTTGAAGGTCGTGATGGAGCACGTCACCACCAAGGAGGCCGTCGATTACGTGCGTTCCGGTGGACCGCTGATCGGCGCGACGGTCACGCCGCAGCATCTGATGATCAATCGCAACGCGATCTTCCGCGGCGGCATCCGGCCTCACTACTACTGCCTGCCCGTGGCCAAGCGCGAGGTGCACCGGCTCGCCGTGCGCGCGGCGGCGACGAGCGGCCATCCCTCGTTCTTCCTCGGCACCGACACGGCGCCGCATCTGCGTCATCTGAAGGAGGCGGAGTGCGGCTGCGCCGGCCTGTTCAACGCGCCGGCTGCGCTGGAATGCTACGCCACCGTGTTCGCGCAGGAGAACGCGCTCGACAAGCTCGAGGCGTTCGCAGCCCTGAACGGCCCGGCCTTCTACGGGCTGCCGCCGAACGAGGAGCGGATCACGCTGACCAACACGGCCCCGGAGCCGGCCGTGGAGGTCGCGGTCCCGGGCGAGGGCAGCCTTCGCGCCTTTGGCTCGGACGAGGGACTCGGGTGGAGCGTGGTGGACGGCGCGGCGGCTTGACCGGCGCTGCGAACTCAACGCGGGCGCTGGCGCGCGGCCGGACGCGGCTCGACGGCGGGCTTATCGGCCGGCGTCGCGGGTGACGTCGCAGTCGGCTTGGCCGCCTCCGCAGCGATCTCCCAGGTGCCGGCGCCGCTCCGGTCGTTGACCTCGATCGTGCCGTCGTCCCGAACGCAGCGATAGCTCGCCGAAAAGGTCAGCGTTCCGTTCGGCGCGAAGCTGCGCGTGTCGGTCGCCACACAGTTCCGCCCCGGGATCGAGCCCTCGGTCTGCACCGTGTTGCCGCGGCGGACGCCGTTGGCCCGACCCTGGTCGATCTCGATCCGCACCTGCTCCTTCTCGAACCGCCAGGTGCTGACGAAACGGGTCTTCGGATCGTCGCGGAACCAGGCCGTCACGGTGACGCTGCCGACCGCAGGTGGAACCGCGACGGCCCATTGCGAGTCGAGCGTCAGGCCATGGCGGTCGAGCAGCTCGTCCAGCGAGCGCAATGCGTCCGCAGCCGCCGCGCCCTGCGTCACGAGATCGCGGCGGATCTGGTCGATCACGCCGAGCGTCCAGGCCCGGTAGGCTCCGTCGTAGACATAGCGGGCGCGCAGCCGCCACGGCTCGTCCAGCGCCTTGCGAATCGCCGGTCCGTCCGCGGATCGGGCGAAGGCCTGTGCCGTGCTCCCCTCCCCGGCCCGGGCGGCGCGGAGAAGGTCCGCGAATGCGTCGATCGTCGCCTGACGTGCGAGAATCTGGGAATGGATGCCGGCCAGATATTTGAGCTGCCCCGGGGTCGGCCGCCTGCCGGACGCGATGAACACATCGCGAAAGATCTCCTCGACCGGAACATCGGCCGGAAGGCGGAGCCACTCCCCCTCCGCCTCGTCCCACACCAGCGCGACGTCGAAGACCTTTTCGGCCGGCGGGACCTTGGGTCGGTACAACTCCGGCGGTGCCGAGGGCACGTAGACCGAGGCGTTCGCCAACGTCTCGCCGAGCTGGCCGACGAGCTGGCGGTAACGCGCATCGTCCTTGCCGCCCCGCGACTCGCCGGCGAGACGGTCCCGCTCGCGGGATGCGGTGACCCGGTCGTGCAGCGGCGCTGCGGTCGCGGTGAGGCTGTCGATGGACTGCCGGTAGGCCGCCAGCGCGGTCGCCGCATCCTGCCCCGGCGCGATGCCCGCCGACAGAGCGTCGATCTCCTCGCGCCGGACCGCCGCCAGCAGCGCCGCCAGCTCGTAGCCGAGATCGCGCCAGGATCCGGCCAGTGCGGCGAAGCCGGCGTAACGGTCCAACGCTTCGGCATGACGTCCCAGGACGACCCGAATCGGGCCGAGACCGCGATCATCCGGGGCGGTGCGGTCGCGCGCGGCGAGCACCGCGAGCGCGCGATCGAGCGGCTGCAACGCGCGACGGCTCGCCGCGGCGGCGGCCGTCACGGCGGCGAAGTCGGCCGAAATAGTAGCGTCGGCGGACGGGTCGGTCGGCTGCCCCGGGGCGTCGCCGGGCCAAACGATCAGCGACAGCAACAAGAGCGCGGCGGCAGCACTCCACCGCGCGAACGACCCCGACATCGGGCGGGGGCGGCTCCGATCCACGCTCAGCCTCTCCTGTCCTCGCGGTTCGGTTCGGCGCCCGGGCCGAAGCCCGGCAGGATCTGCACCGCCTCGCGGCCCAGATCGAGCCACACGCCGAACACGTCGTGCTGCAGATCGAGCACCTGGTTCACCAGATCGGACCACATCCGCTCCGCCAGCAGGAAGCCGTTGTCGGCGGGCGGCCGCAAAGACACGCCGCCCGGCGGAGCGAACGGCGTCGCCGCCCCGGCCACCGGCTCGACGTTCCGCAGCACGCGACGGGCCGCCAGCAGCGTGTAGTCGCAGGCCTCCAGCGGCAGGATCCCGGGCCCGAACGCATAGGCGCAGACGCGGTCGCCGACACGCCCGAGCGTCCGTACCTGGCCCTGCAGGCGGAGCCCGTGATCGTAGCCGAAGCGCTCCGCCGCCTGGGCGAGCCGCTGCATCATGCGCTCGCTCTGCCGGGCCAGATGGCCGGCATCCACCATCGTGCGGGAGAACAGCCGGTCGGCGCTGAACGGCGCCGCCACGGTCCCGGTCCCCGCTACCCAATCCGCGGTACTCTCCACGACCCACCTCCGGACCACGACTCGCTCGACCACCCGGCGGGCGGCCAGGATCTACGACCAGCCGAACCGGCAGGATCACTCGGCCGCGTTGGCGAAGGCCGGCGTGGTGCAGGCGGACCGGCCGGTCCGGCACCAGTGGATGTAGAGCTGCGCGAGCGCACAGGAAACGAGCCGCGCCCGATCGTTGTCGGCCCGGCTGGTGAGGATGATGGGCACCCGGGCGCCGATCACCAGGCCGGCCGACTCGGCCCGCGCCACGAAGGTGAGTTCCTTGGCCAGCATGTTGCCGGCCTCCAGATTGGGGACGATCAGCACCTCGGCCCGGCCGGCGACCAGCGACGTGATGCCCTTGGTCTTCGCCGCCGACACGTCCATGGCGTTGTCCATGGCGAGCGGCCCGTCGACGATGCCGCCCTTGATCTGGCCGCGCTCCGCCATCTTGGACAGGGCGGCGGCGTCGAGGGTGGACGGGATGTTCGGGTTCACGGTCTCGACCGCCGAGAGAACGCCGACCCGCGGCGTCTCGATGCCGCAAGCACGCGCCAGGTCGATGCCGTTCTGGACGATGTCCACCTTGGTGGCGAGGTCGGGCGCGATGTTCACGGCACAGTCGGTGATGAACAGCAGGTGGTCGAGTGTCGGCACGTCGAGCACGAAGGAGTGGCTGAGCCGGCGGGCGCCGCGCAGTCCGCCGTCACGCTTGATGACGGCGTTGAGCAGCGCTTCCGCCTTGACGTTCCCCTTCATGATGGCGGCCGCCTTGCCGGTGTTGACCAGCCCGACGGCGCGCTTCGACGCTTCGCGGTCGTCCGCCACGTCGATCAGCTCGAAGCGGCCGATGTCGACACCGAGATCCTTGGCCGCAGCCCGGATGCGTCCGCCGTCGCCGACCAGGATCGGAACGATCAGTCCCTCCTCGGCCGACAGCACGGCGCCCCCGAGCGCATGACGGTCGTCCGGCCCGAGCACGGCGGTCGGCAGCGCCGGCAGCCGCTTGGCCACCGCGATCAGCGGGGCGAAATGCTCGTGATCGTCGAGGATGAGGGCCGGGAGATCCTTCGCCTCGGTGACGATCGTCATCGAGGGGGCCTCGACCTCGGCGACGCCCCGCACCACCAGGCGGCCGTCGCTCTCGCGCACCGTGGTCTCGAAGAGCGCGATCGGCTTGGCCCGCTTTTCGATGCATTTGACCTCGATGCGCAGCCGCGACCCGATCCGGACCCGCTCGACGAAATCGAAGCTTTGCGCGCGATAGAGCGTGCCGGCGCCCGGCAGCAGGGTGCCGAGCACGGCGGACACCAGCGAGCCGACCCAGAGAGACGGCGCCACCGGTTCGCCTTTGGTGAGCGCCTCCATGCCGGGAAGGGTGAGCGGATTGAGGTTTCCGGAGACGTGCGCGAACAGCAACAAGTCCTGTGCCGTACAGGTCCGGTCGAGCGCCGCAGAGGCACCCACCTCCAGCTCGTCCCAAGTGGTATTGCGCACGCTCATTCCTTTCATCACCGCTCTCCCTAGAATGATTGCCTGGCGGTCTTGAAAGCCGACGCTCGCCGCCTGCGCGTATCGTAATCGGTGCGCCCGCAAAAATCTTGCTCCAGATCAAAGTCATCGATCCGAGCTTGGTGACCAATTGGCCGAGAGATACGGAACCTGCGATGCTCGGCCCGACCTTCCCCAACATCAGGACAGCGACCGTGAGAGCCGCCGACGTGATGACCCGGACCGTGATCACGGTGGCGCCGTCCGCGCCCGCCCGCGTGATCGCCAAGCTCCTGCACCAGCACGGAATCAGCGCCGTGCCCGTGGTCGACGACGGGGGCTCCCTGCTCGGAATGGTGAGCGAGGGGGACCTGATCCCACGCGACGCGCGCGACCGCGACGCGCGCCGCGACTGGTGGCTGCGCATGCTCGCCGAGGGCGAGGAGCTCAACCCCGAGTTCATCGCGAACCTGGAGAAGGATGAGCGGACCGCCGGCGAGATCATGACCGGCCCGGTGATCACGGTGGCGGAGGACGCCGACATCGTCGAGGTGGCGGGCGTGCTGGCGCAGAACCGGATCAAGCGCGCGCCCGTGATCGCCGACGGCCGCATGGTCGGGATCGTCAGCCGGGCCGACCTCGTCCGGGCGATCGCCGGCGACGGCCACGCCGCTGCGCCGCCGCCGTCCGAGCGCAGCCCGGACACTCTCCAAGCCGCCCAGGAACACCTGACCGCTTTGCAGGCTCGCATGCAGAAGAAAATACCCGGGGCCGCCGCGCCCGCCACCCCTTCCGCCGACGATGCGACCGAGGTGGTCTCGGCCACCGATTTCCGCGGACTCGTCGAACGCCACGAAAAGGACGAGAGCGCCCTGCGCTCCGACGTCCATCGGCAGGCCGAGGAGAAGCGGCATCACGAGGTCGACGAGATGCTCGCGGCCGACCTCACCGATGCCGCCTGGAACCGGATGCTGCACGAGGCCCGCGTCGCCGCCGAGAAGGGAGAGACCGAGCACCTGATGCTGCGCTTCCCCTGCGAGCTGTGCACCGACCACGGCCGCGCCGTGAACGTGCCGGATCCCGAATGGCCCGCCACCCTGCGCGGCCTGCCGGCGCGTGTCTTCCTGCGCTGGAAGGACGAGCTGCGCCCCAAGGGCTTCGGCCTGTCGGCCCGCGTCGTCGACTTCCCCGGCGGCGTCCCGGGAGACGTGGGTCTGTTCCTGAACTGGGGAAAATAACCCGGGCGCAGCCCCGAATGCCAAACGGGCGCCGCGGGGCGCCCGTTTCGTTTCGACCCTCCGTAAGGCGCCGCCGCTCAGGTGGCCCGCACGGCGGCCAGGAACTTGCCGACCTCCTGCCGTAGCCGGGCGCCGTCCTGGGCCAGCTCCTTGGCGGAGGCGAGCACCTGGCCGGAGGCCGTGCCGGTCTCGCTGGCGCCGCGGTTCACGTCGGTGATGTGGCGGGCGACCTCGTCGGTGCCCTTGGCGGCCTGCTGGACGTTGCGGGCGATCTCGCCCGTCGCCGCACCCTGCTGCTCGACGGCGGCCGCGATGGCCGACGCGATTTCGGCGATCTGCCCGATCGTGCCGCCGATCTCCTTGATGGCAAGCACCGAGTCCTGGGTCGCCGCCTGCATATCGGCGATCTGGGCCGAGATGTCGCCGGTCGCCTTGCCGGTTTGGGCGGCGAGCGCCTTCACCTCCTGGGCGACGATCGCGAAGCCCCGGCCGGCCTCACCGGCCCGCGCTGCCTCGATGGTGGCGTTGAGCGCCAGCAGGTTGGTCTGTTCGGCGATCGCCGTGATCAGCTTGACGACGTCGCCGATGCGACCAGCCGACTGGGACAGCGTCGCAATGCGGTCGTCGGTGGTGCGGGCCTGAGCGACGGCGTGAGTGGCGATCCGGCTCGACTCCTGCACCTGTCTTCCGATCTCGCCGACCGACGAGGTCATTTCCTGGGTCGCCGAGGCGACCGCGGCCACATTGGCGGAGGCCTCCTCGGAGGCCGCGGCCACGTTCCCGGCGAGCGTCTCGGTGGATTCGGCCGTGCTCGTCATGGCGCCGGCTGCCGCCTCGAGCGCACCGGAGGCCTGCGACACACGCTCGACGATCCGGCCGACCGCGGTCTCGAACTCGCCGGCCAGCCGGCTCATGGCGGCACGCCGCTCCTCGGCGGTCTGGGCCTCGGTGGCCTTGCGGTCGGATTCGAGTTGCTCGACCCGGGCCAGATTGTCACGGAAGGCGAGCGCGGCGCGCGCCGCCTCGCCGACCTCGTCGTAGCGCGCCGTGTAGGGGATCTCGACGGACCGGTTGCCGTCCGCGAGGCCGCGCAGGACCTCGCCGATCCGGCGCACCGGCTTACCGACCATCATACCTCCGAACACGGCCGAGCCGACCAGCACCGCGACCACCAGAAGACCGAGCACGACCGAGAGGCGCGTCGCCTGCTCGACCCCCGAGATCAGCTCGCCGGCCTCGCGGCGAACCATCTCGGTCGCCGAGCCGACCGTCTCGGCGATCAGCCGATCGATCTCACCGACCAGCGGATGAAGCCGCTTCTCCAGCACCTCCCCCTGCTGCGCCCGCGCCTTGACGGTGCTGTCGATCACCTCCGAGAAGCGCGCGAGATTCTTGTCGAGACCGTCGAGCGCCGCGATCAGGGTCGGGTCGGTCAGCTTGCCGCGACCCTGGCGGAGAATCTCCTGGGCCTTCTTCTGCAGCGGCGGGATGCGGGCGGCCTGCGCGGCAGCCTCGGTGGCGTCGTAGCGCCAGGAGACGATGCGGGCCGTCTTGGAGACCGAATCCGCCTCGCGCACCAGCGCTTCCACGTCGGCGCCGTCCGGCGACGCCTCGAGCGCCGGTGACTTGACGAAGCTGTCGAACGCCTTGTTCCAGACGTCCAGGACCTGGTCGCGGGCGACCCACAGGTCGAAGATCTGCTTCTGCAGGATGGCGACGTCCTCGACGGCCTTGTCGTAGGTCCCGATCAGCCCCGCGGCGCGGTCGATGCGTGTGACGTTGTCTTGGAGCCGCACGGCGTTCCGCATCTCGGCGAGGTATCGCGACGCCTCGCCGGCCGTCTGCCGGAAAGTCGTGAGCGCCCTGTCGACCTCCTCCTTGGACCGGGCCATCTTGATCTCACGGAACGCGACCCGCATCCGTTCGAACTCCACCTGGGCGCGGCCGGCGTCCTGGATGAGCTTCTGGCGCGTCAGCGCCGTCTCGGTCGCCGCGATTGTGTCGCGACCGCTGAAGAACGCGCTTCCGACCAAGACCAAGACAAGAGCGATGCCGACCGCGGCCGACAGCGTCAGCTTCGCACCGACGCGCAATCGAAGACCCCGCATGAATTCCTCCAGGAGCCGGCGCGCCGACTTCACTGGTCGGTCACACACTCGTCCGGCGCACTAGTAAGAGGGGTAGACCTTGAGGAGGCGTAAACGAAGCATTGCAGGGACGGCATATTACGCGGTCGTTCAGCGCGCGTGCTGACGACCCGACGACCGGGACCGAGCGGCACGCCCCATTTCCTGACAACTGTCGACCGTTGCACTGCACAATCAGAAACAGTGCCGGTCCGGCGAATTGGTCGCAGACGCGACCGGACAATCCTTCGCGGCAACCGCGTACTGCACCTTGCGGTACTCGTCGCAATCGCCGAAGATCGCCCACCTGTCATAATCGCAATTGCATTTCCGGTGCACGCCGTAACGACCCCCGGCGGCGTGGCGCCCAATCATCCGAACCGCTGCGCGACAGCTGCGCAAGCGCGAGGACCAACGCCGAAGAAAGCCGCGCCTCGGGGTTTTGAGGCCTGCGGATGAACCGAGGCACGAACGACCCGGTCCTCGATCGGGGGGACGAGGGTTACGCCGCATTCAACGAGGAGGAATTCGGACCATGCGCGTTGCAGTCATCACCGGCGGTATGGGGGGCTTGGGAGAGTCGATCAGCGTGAGGATGCACGCTGCGGGTTACCGGGTCGCCGTCACGTGTTCGCCGGGCAACAAGACGGTCGACGAGTGGTTGGACAACCAAAAGAAGGAAGGCCGCGAGTTCAAGGCCTATCAGGTCGACGTCGCCGACTATGAATCCTGCAAGGAGTGCGTCGCGCGCATCTCGACCGAGGTCGGGCCCGTGGACGTGCTGGTCAACAATGCCGGCATCACGCGTGACAGCATGTTCCGCAAGATGACCTTCGAGCAGTGGGACCTCGTGATGCGCACCAACCTGTATTCGGTGTTCAACATGAGCAAGCAGGTCATCGACGGCATGCTCGAGCGCGGTTGGGGCCGGATCATCAACATCTCGTCGATGAACGGCGCCAAGGGCCAGTTCGGCCAGTCCAACTATGCCGCCACCAAGGCCGGCATGTACGGATTCACCAAGTCCCTGGCGCTCGAGGTCGGCCGCAAGGGCGTGACGGTCAACACCATCTCGCCGGGCTATCTCGGCACCAAGATGGTGATGTCGGTGCCCAAGGAAGTGATGGACACGAAGATCCTGCCGCTGATCCCGGTCGGCCGCCTCGGTTCGCCGGACGAGATCGCCGACGTCGTCGTGTTCCTGTCGTCCGACAGCGCCGGCTACATCACCGGAACGGACATCGCCGCGAACGGCGGCCAGTACATGTGACGACATGCGTCGTCCCGGCATCACGGTGCCGGGGCGGCGCTCTCCCTTGTCCGGGTGGCACCTGCCGCCTCAGAGACAGCGGACCATGCCGACCATCAGGTCGATGATCTCCGGGTTGGAGATGCTGTGGCGCCGCGACGCGTGCCACGCGAAAAAATCCAGCGCGTAGGCGATGGCGGCGTCGAGCCGGACTCTCCGGGGCTGCGGCAGGCTGAAAGGCTCGGCCAGAATCTCGCGCATCCGCGTCCACTGACCGACATGGCCGGCGCAGAAGCGCTGCAGCTCGGGCTCGTCTTCCAGGTCGCGCATGATGTTCCACAGCGCCGGGGAAAGCCGTTCAAAAAAACCGTAGAGTTCGCCGAGCGCACGACGCAGTCGCTCCTCCGGCTCGGCGATGTCGATCCAGGCGGCGGGATCAGGAGGCGGGTTTTCAGTCCAGAACCGGGCGGAGCATGCTTCGTAGAGCGAGCCGAGCGTCGGAAAGTGCCGATAGACCGTCGGTCGCTCCACGCCGGCGCGTTCCGCTATCGCGAGAATGCTGGTTCGGATCGGCCCGATCGCGCAGTGCAAGTCGACGGCGGCGGAGACGATTTTCTGACGCGTGGCGTCCTGTCGAATGGCACGGCTTCTCAGCTCGTACTTGCGAGCCATTGCTGTATTCCGAAATCTACTATGGAATGGTTGTCGTGGGGCTCGTGTTTAGACTAGTCGAACCACATTAATGTCTTTTGTTGGAGAAGATACCTTCTTTAACGATCCGGGCTTTCGCAGCGCGGGACAAGATGCCGCGGGGCCGAAACGGGCTCGGTGATCACCGGAGACCGGGGCGGACCGCGGCGCGTTATCTCGGCCTTCAGGCTTCCATGGGAGAACATCGGGTGGCGGGTCTGCGGCGATCGCGGATGCAGTCCTGCGATCACGGCCTCATTCCGAGCGAAAGGACCAGGAGATGACGCGCACCGGGACCATCCTCATGGCTGGGCTCGCCGCCACGACGATCGGCTTCGTGCCCGCAGCCCTTGCGCAGGCGCCGCATGCGGCCGTCGGCATGCCTCACGCCGCCGCCCACCACCGCGCCCATGCTTCTGCATACTCGCGGTACGGTTATTCGTGGCGGCCCGGATACGGCTGGTACGTGTCCTATCGGACGCGGCTGCCGACCCGCGGCGGCTTCGTCGCGGCGGGGGGCCCCGTGCCGCCCGGCGCCTACGGTCCGGTCGGCTATCTCACGCCCGCCCAGGACGGCACCATCTACGCCACCGACGCGCAGCGCATCTACGCCTATCCCACATACGTGTATCCGGCGGCGCCGGCGGCGTATTACGGAACCGGGAGCCTCGGCCTGTCCGGCTGCGCCTGGACGAGGGGCGGCTGGCGCTGAACCGGCGCCCCGCTTGGCCCTTCAGGCTTGCGGTGCGGGATCGAACTCGGCGGCGCGCAGTCGCCGGGCGACCTCGTCCAGCACGGCATTGACCATGCCGGTCTCGTCGCGGTCGACGAAGGCGTGGGCGACATCGACGTATTCCGAGACCACCACCCGGGCCGGGATGTCGCGACGTTGATCGAGTTCCCAGGCGCCGGCCCGCAGCACCGAACGCAGGATCGCCTCGACCCGCTTGAGCGGCCAGCTCGCGGCCAGGGCCTGATCGACCAGAGGGTCGAGCTTACGCTGGCCGGCCACCACGCCGTTGACGATTTCGCGGAAAAAACCAGCCTCGGCCGGGAGATACTGCTCGCCCTCGACCTCGCGGCCGATCCAGTGGCTCTCGAATTCGGCGAGAATCTCGTGCAGCGGCGTCGCCGCGATGTCCATCTGGTAGAGCGCCTGCACGGCGGCGAGCCGTGCGGCGCCGCGGCGGTTCGCCTTGCGCAGGGGCTTCGGCTCTCGGCTCACCGCTCGCCCCGCGGGCTCTGGAGGTGGCGTTTCACCCGGATCAGCGACGTCACGGCTGCAGCCGCGACCCCACCCTTGTCGCCCTCGTCCGGATTGGCGCGCGCCATCGCCTGCGCGGTGGTGTCGGTGGTCACGATGCCGTTGCCGACCGGCACCCGGTGGCGCACGGCCAGATCCATCAGGGCGCGAGCGGATTCCCCGGCGACGATGTCGTAGTGGCTGGTCTCGCCGCGGATCACGCAGCCGAGGGCGACGATCCCGTCGAACGGCAGCCGCCTTGTGTGGACCGGTGCCTCCAGCGCGATCGCCACGGCCTGCGGCACCTCCAGCGACCCCGGCACGCTGACGATGTCCCACTCCACCTGGGCGGCGTCGAGCACGCGCCGGGCCCCCTCCAGGAGCGCATCGGCGATGGCGCCGTAATAGCGCGCCTCGACGATGAGGATACGCGCGCCCGGCAAGGGCTCTTCGATCGTTCGGGTCGCTGTGCTCGGTCCGGCCATGGGGCTCCTCGGTCGCGCCGTCAGTAGCAAGGCGGCGGGATCGGTCGCAACCCCGATCGCGTCAGACCGCCTCTGCGAGGCGCGCGGCGTAACGCGCCATCAGGTCGACTTCGAGGTTGACCTGGTCGCCTGACGCGAGATCACCCAAGGTGGTCACCTGCAGCGTGTGGGGAATCAGCAGCACCGAGAAGGTGTCGCCGGCCACTTCGTTGACGGTCAGCGACACCCCGGCCAGCGTCACCGAGCCCTTGGTGGCGACGAAGCGCGCCAGCCGCACCGGCACCCGGAACGTCAGTTTCGACATCTCCCCGAGATCGTCGCGCGCGAGAAGATCAGCGAGGCCGTCGACATGCCCGGTGACCAGGTGCCCGCCGAGCTCGTCGCCGATCTTCAGCGACCGCTCCAGGTTGACCCGGGTCCCCACCGTCCAGCGACCCACCGTGGTGAGCCGCAACGTCTCGGCCGCGGCGTCGACCGCGAACCACGTCCGCCCACCATCGACGCCCGCGGCGACCACCGTGAGGCAGGTCCCGCTGCATGCGATCGAGGCGCCGTCCACGATGGTGGAACGGTCGTAGCCGCACGACAATGTGAGCCGGCGCAGGTCGTCGGCGCGCGGGGTGACCGCGACGACCGTGCCGATATCCGTGACGATGCCCGTGAACATGGCTCCTGGATTAGGCTGCCGGCGCCCGGATTGCAACGCCGCAACACGTCGGCGGGCTCACCTCTTCCGGCTCGACTCGTGCCAGAGCAGCGCCATCCCCGAGGCAACCACCACGGCCGACCCGACCAGGAGATGCACGGTCGGAATGTCGCCCCACACGACGAAGCCGATCACCATCGCCCACACCAGCGACAGGTAGTAGAACGGCCCGACCGCACCCGCTGGCGCAAGATGGAGCGAGCGGGTCCACCAGTACTGGCCGACCGCGTTGGACACGCCGTTGAAGATCATCAGCACGGAGTCCCACGGCGTCGGCGTCACGAAGCCGAACGGCAGCGCGGCCGCGAAGATGGCGGTGAGCATCACCATCTGCCACATGGTGAGGGTACCGGCGGACTCCGTCTTGGTCATGCTGCGCACGCCGGCCGTGACGACGCCGTAGAGCAGCGCGTTGCCGATCGCGAACAGGAAGCCGATCTGAAACGTCTCGGCCCCGGGATTCGTGACGATCAGCACGCCGACGAAGCCCGCCACCAGCGCAGCCCAGCGGGCGCGGCCCGCCGCCTCCTTGAAGACCAGGGCCGAGATCAGCGTGGCGAACAGCGGTGCCGAAAAGTTGACCGCGATGACGCTGGCGAGCGGCATCAGTCCGAGCGCCACCATGATGCAGGTCTGCGCCGCTGCTTGAGTGACCGATCGCGTGGCGTGGTCGCGCAGCCGGTTCGTCCGGAACACCGCCAGGCCGCTGCGCGGCAGGATGATCACGGCGACCGTGAGCAGCGAGACGACGGCGCGCACGAACAGGATCTCGCCGACCGGATAGGTCGTGAGCTGCCATTTGGAGACGGCGCCGCCGACCGAGAACATGATCGTGGCGCCGACCATGAACAAGATGCCGGGCAGAACGGAACGTGATGTCATGGGCCGTCGGGAGAGGTCATGTCGGGAAAGGTCATCGAGCGTCGGATGAGCCCGGTCGGAGATGTCGGACGGGCTGGCCCTGCAGCACTCCCCCGCCCGGGCGGCTGCGTCAAGCGGGGCCTGTGCGGGGCGGCAGTTTCGGCCAATTCCATATTTTCTCGGTAATCTCTCGTATGTCGGGCGACCGAGCGACCGACTACCACCGGTCCACCCGGCGATCGCGGATGCTGGAGCGTAAGACGCCTCGCGGCAACAGGAGACACGGCATGATGGGGCCGACCCGACGCGACGCATTGGTGGGCGTCGTCGGCGCAGGTGCAGCGGCGCTCCTGCCACGGCGCGTCGCAGCGGCGCCGAACCGGCTCGACAGCCTGGTGATTCACGGAATGCCGGCGACGCCGTCCGTGGTGATGGCGCGCCTGATCGAGACCGGCACGCTTTCGACCTTCGCCGACAAGCCCCAGCTGAAGATCTGGCGCAGCCCCGACCAGATGCGCGCCGGCGTGATCTCGGGCGACATGAAGGTGTTCGGCACGCCGTCCTATTCCTGCGCCACCATGCGCAACCGCGGTGCTCCGGTGCGCCTGATGAACATCGTCACCTGGGGGCTCCTCTATCTGATGAGCCGTGACGAGAGCGTTCGTCGGATCGAGGACATCGCCGGAAAATCGGTGCTGATGGCGTTCCGCAACGATGCGCCCGACCTGATCTTTCGCATGACGCTGCGGCGGCTCGGGATGAACCCCGACGCCGACGTCCGGCTCCATTACGTCGGCACCCCGACCGAAGCCGTGCAGCTCCTCCTCGCCGGCCGCGCCGAGCTCGCGGTGATCTCCGAGCCGGCCGCCACCGCGGCGGAGATCCGCGGCGCCCAGGCGGGCATCGCGCTGCGCCGAGCCGCCGACCTGACCGAGGTCTACGGCCGGCTCGCCGGCCGGCCACCGCGCATCGCCCAAGCCGGCCTCGGCGTACGGGAGGATTTACTTCAGGCGCATCCCGAGATCGTGCAGGCAATCCATGACGGCTGCATCGCCGGCTCGCGGTGGGTGCTCGACAATCCCGTCGAGGCCGGCCGTCTCGGCGCGCCCTTGCTCGATCTCGGCCCCGGAACCATCGCCCAGTCGGTTCCTCATTTCCGCCTCGAGGTGGTCTCGGCGGCGGCGGCCCGTCCGGACATCGAACGCTACTTCACCGACCTGATGGAGATGTCGCCCGACATTCTGGGCGGACGCCTGCCCGACGACGGGTTCTACTGGGGCCAGAGCGCATGATCGGCCGCGCGGTTTCGGACCGCGCCGGCGCCGTCTCCCGCCGCGCCGCGCTGGCGGGCCTCGCCACCACCGCATGGACGCTGGCCTCCGGCCGCAGCGGCGCGTCCGAAACGGGTGGTCTCGCTGCGGGACAGATCGAGCGTCTGGTGATCGCCGGCATGCCGGCCACCCCGACCGTGCTGCTGGCCCGCGCCATCGCGTCCGGCGCGTTCGCGTCCCATGTCACGACGCCGACCCTGACGGTCTGGCGTACCCTCGACGAGCTGCGCGCCGGCGTGCGCACCGGCGCCTACGACCTCGTCGCGCTGCCGACCGACGCGGCCGCCTCGCTGTTCAACGCCGGCGCCGCGATCCGCCTCGTCGACGTGCTCGCCTGGGGGCTCCTGTTCCTGATCGGCCGCGCCGACGTGCAGCGGGTCGAGCAGCTCGCCGGCCGGCGTGTCACCGTGGCGTTCCGGGGCGAGGCGCCCGACCTGATCCTCCGCCTGGTGCTGCGCCGGCTGGGCGTCGATCCGGATCGCGATGTCGAGCTGGACTACTGCGGCTCGCCGGCCGAGACGGCCCGGCGGCTGCTCGCCGGCGAGACCGACCTCGCCGCGCTGCCGGAGCCGGTCGCTACCGCGGTGCTGATGCGGGCCGCGCCGTCCGACCGGCCGGTGCGCCGGATCGCCGATCTCACCGCAGCTTATGGCGCCCTCGTCGGACGCCCGCGCGGCCTGCCGAAGGCCGGGCTGGTGGCGAGCGAGGCACTGCTGCAGTCACGGCCCGAGCTGGTGGTGGCCGCCCACGCCGCCTGCGTCACCGCGGCCGACTGGGTGCGGGCCGAGCCGGCGGCGGCCGGCCGGCTCGGCGCCGAGCCGTTGGATCTGCCCGCCGCCGTGATCGAGGCGTCGCTGCCGCATTTCCGGCTCGACGTAGTGACCGCGGCCGCGGCCCACGACGACATCGCACACTATTATGCGGACCTCACCGCCGTCGCCCCGAACGTCCTGGGGGGCCCACTGCCGCCCGCCCGGTTCTACTGGGGAGACACCGCATGATCCCGCTGCGGACGCGACTCGCCCAAGCGCTCGACTACGTGTGGGGCGGATGGGGCGCCGCCGCGAGCCTGTTGCTGCTGGTCGCACTGTGGGAGGCTGGGCACGAGGCCTATGGCACCCTGGTGCTGCCCTCGCCGCGCGAAACCTTCGCGATGCTCTGGCGCATGACGCTGGACGGCAGGGTCTGGCCAGCCGTGGTCGAGACCGGCCGTAACGCCCTCGCCGGCTTCCTGGGCGGCGTGCTGGTCGGCGGCCTGCTCGGCGCCCTCGCCGGCCTCTCGGACATGATGCGCCGGCTGCTCGCGCCGGTCTCGACGCTGATGCTCGGGATTCCGGCCATCGCCTGGGTGGTGCTGTCGCTGCTGTGGTTCGGCGGCAGCGGGCTCGCCGTGGTGTTCACCGTGCTGGTGACGAGCGCGCCGGTCGTGTTCGCCAGCGCGGCCGAGGGGGTGCGCAGCCTCGATGGCGCACTGCAGCGAATGGCTCGCGCCTTCCGGGTGCCGCGTCGCGTGCTGGTGTGGGACGTCTATCTACCGCACATGCTGTCCTATCTGTTCCCGGCCGTCGCGACCGCTCTCGCCTTGTCCTGGAAGGTCGCCGTGATGACCGAGCTGCTGAGCGGCGCCGGCGGAATCGGCGACGGGCTCGCCACGGCACGCGTCCAGGTCGACACCGTCAAGGCGATGGCCTGGATCCTCGTCGTCGTCGCGCTCCTCCTCGCCGTCGAATATCTGCTGCTCGAGCCGCTGCGCCGGCATGTCCTCGGCTGGCGGCGCGAGCTGCCCGGCGCCGAGACGCGCGACCCGCAGGGCATCTGAATGAGCCCCGCCGTGATGATCGCTCAGGACTCTCCGAGACGGATGAGCGCCGGGCTCGCGATCGACGCCGTGTCGCACGCCTTCGGACCCGAGCCGGTGCTGTCCGGCCTCTCCGTCACCTTGCCGGCCGCACAGGTCGGCTGCCTGATCGGGCCGTCCGGCTGCGGCAAGAGCACGCTGCTCGCCATGATCGGCGGGCTCCTGCGGCCCGATCAGGGACGCGTCGCCCATCCGTTCGCGCGGCCCGCCTTCGTGTTCCAGGACCCCTGCCTGCTGCCGTGGCGCGATGCCCGCGGCAACATCGCCTTCGGCCTGAACGCCTTGCCGATGAGCCGGACGGAATGTAGCGCACGGGCCGACCGCCTGCTCGGCACGGTCGGCCTCACGGCGGAGGACGGTGAGAAGTATCCGCGCGAGCTTTCCGGCGGCATGCGACAGCGCGTGGCGCTCGCCCGGGCCCTCGCGATCGAGCCCGACCTGCTGCTGCTCGACGAGCCGTTCAGCGCGCTGGATGTCGGACTGCGCCGGCAGATGCAGGCGCTGGTGCGGCGGCTGATCGACGCCCGCGGGCTCACTACGGTGCTGGTCACGCACGACCTCGCGGAGGCCGTACGCATGGCGGACCGCATCGTCGTGCTGTCGCCGCGCCCGGCGCACGTCGCGGCGCAGCACGACATCGGCATGCCCCGCGCGGCGCGGGACGACGGCTTCGTCCAGGCCGAGGTCGGACGGCTGCTCGCGGATCCGGCGACGGCCGAGGCCCTCGCCGTCGAGGGCCTGTCGTGAAGCCGCCGGCCGCTCCGCGCTTCGGCGACATCGTGCTCGCGAGCGCGTTCCGCCCGTTCTTCCTGCTGGTTCCGCTCGCCGCCATCTCGGCCGTGCTGCCGCTGCCCGTGATCTGGACCGGTCTCGTCGGGAGCGGAACGATCGGCAGTGCGGCGTGGCACGCCCACGAACAGGTGTTCGGCTGTCTCGCCGCGGCGATGGCCGGGTTTCTGCTCACCGCCCTGCCGAGCTGGACCGGCACGCCGGCGGTGACGGGCCGTCCGCTCGCGATGCTGGTCACGGTCTGGCTCGCCGGCCGCCTCGCCTTCTGGCTCGACGGCGTGCTGCCCGCCTCGCTGGTCGCCCTCGCCGACCTCGCCTTTCTGCCGGCCGTGTTCGGCAGTGCCCTGCCGGCGCTCGCGAAAGCCGGAAAGCGGCCGATCGATCTCGGGCTCGTCGTTGCCGGCCTGCTGCTCGCCAATTTCTGGTTCCACATGACGCGGCTGGGAGCGCTGCCCGGCACGCCCGATGTCGCCGTGGTGCTGGGCCTCGATCTGCTGCTGGTCGCGATCGCACTGGCGCTCGGCCGGATTCTCCCGGTGGCGCTCGGCGCCGCGCTGCAGGAGGCCGGACTGCGCGGTCCGGTCCGCCTGTCGCCCGGGCGGCGCCACTTCGCTGCCGCGACCCTCGCGCTGTTTGCCGCCGCCGACACGTTCGCTCCGGCGAGTCCGGTCACCGGATGGATCGCCCTCGCCGCCGCCTGCGCCCAGCTCGACCGCATCGTGGAGCTGCACCGGGGCGCGGCGCTTCGCCGCCCGCAGGTGCTGCTGTTCTACGTGGCGCAAGCCTTCATGGCGGCCGGCCTGGCCGGACTCGGCGCCGCCGCGCTGGGCGCTTGCTTCGATCCGGTCGGCCTGCGCCACCTGCTCGGCATGGGCGCCGCTTCGCTCACGGTCGTCACCGTGATGTCGATCGTGTCGCTGCGCCACAGCGGCCGCGCCTTCCCGTTGCCGCGCGCCGTGTGGATCGGCCCGCTCCTGATCATCGCCGCGACGCTGCTGCGGGTCGCCGTCCCGGAGATCGCCCCGGAGGCGATGCCGTGGCTCGGGGTCGCACTGCCGAGCGCGCTGTGGGCGGCCGGCTTCCTCGCCTGGCTCGTGGTGTTCGGCCCTTGGCTCGTGACCCCTCGCCTCGACGGCAAGCCCGGGTGATGCCGACCTCCACGCGTTCCGACCCGTGATGACCGGACGCGGCCGGCCGTGAGGCGGGCCGACGCGGCCGGTGTCACGCCGCCGCGGTCGCACTCCGCAGCAAGCCGACGAAATCCGCCTGGACGGCGGTGGGCAGCCAATCGGCATGTGTCGTGAGACCCACGGTCCGACGCTGGTGCGGCACGGCGAGATCCAGCACGGCGAGGCTGTCACCCCCGCCCTCGCCGATCACACAGCCCTGCGGCAGCAGGCTCAAGCGATCGCTCGCCGCCAGCGCCGCCACGGTGCCGCCGAGCGAATCCGCCTCGATCTGGACCCGGCGCGGCAAGTCCCAGCCGGTCACGATGCGATCGATCACGGCGCGCCGAGGCAGGCTGGCGGTGGGCACCACCCAGCCATACGGCCGCAGGTCGGCGGGTGCGAGGTCACGGCGCGCTGCGAGCGGGTGGCCCGACCGGCATGCGACCCGGTAGGGATCGTCGAACAGCGCTTCCTCGGTGAGATCCGCGAAGGGCGGCGGCGCACGCAGTGCACCGAAGATCACGTCGAGGCTGCCGCTGCGCAGCGCGTCGGCGAGCGCCGCATAAGGCCCTTCCCGGATCGTCAGCCGCGCCCACGGATGCCGCTCCAGCAGCGTTTCGGCAGCCCGCGCGACCAGCCGGACAGGCGCCAGCGCCAGCACCCCGATCGTGACGACGGCCGCGGCGGTGCCACGCCCGAGACTCAGCTCCTCGCGGGCGGCCCGGATCTCCGCCCCGGCCAAAGCGAACCGGCGGGCGAGCTCGGCCCCGGTCGGTGACAGCCCGACTCCGTCGCGCGTCCGCCGATAGAGCGGCACGCCGACGCGCTGCTCGAGATCGCGCGCGGCGCGATGCAGCGTCGGCTCGGCCACGCCCAGCGCGGCGGCGGCGCGGCGGAAGGTCTCGGCCGTCCAGATCGCGGTGAGGCTGCGCAGATGCGCGTCGCCCAGCGCTCGGACGGTGCGGGCCACGGCCTCGCTGGCCGGATCGCGTCCGGTCGCTGCGCCGACCGCGCCGGCCAGCCGCGAGAAGAAGCGATCGATCCGGCGAGCCAGCACGCGCCCGTCCTCGGTCAGCCCGCTGCCGTCGCCGCGCCGCTCCATCAGGGTCGTCCCGAGCGCCTCCTCCAGGCCCTGGACGGCGCGGCTGACCGCCGGCTGCGTCAAGCGCAGCGTTCGGGCCGCGGCCGTCATGCCGCCCGCCATTGCGGCGTGGTGGAAGGCGCGCAGGCGCCCGAGCGTCACCGGATCCAAGCGCTCCTCCCGGACAGTGCGGCGCGGCATGAATACTTAGCACAAAGTTATGCCCCGAAACACGGTTGGAATGCCTGCGACTGTGTCGAAAGATGCTGACATGGCGGCGATGAGGATCCGCCCATGACAGACATCATCGATATCCACACGCATGTGATCTCGCCGGATACGGCGCGCTACCCGCTGGCCCCTCTCGGAGGCAAGCAGTCGGACTGGTCGCATGCCCACCCGACCACGGCCGAGGAACTGGTGGCCGCCCTCAACGAGGGAGGCGTCGCGAAGGCGGCGGTCGTGCAGGCGTCGACGGCCTACGGGTTCGATAATTCCTATGCCGCATGGTCGGTCGCGGCCTTTCCGGACCGGTTCACCGGCGTCTTCTCGATGGACATGTTCGCGCCCGACGCGCCCCGCGTGTTCGACCACTGGGTCGCCGCCGGCCTGACGGGGCTCCGCCTGTTCACCACCGGCACGACACAGCCGGGCCAGGCCGGCTGGCTCGCCGATCCGCGAACCTTCCCGATCTGGGAGCGGGCGGAGGCCGCCGCCCTGCCTGTCTGTATCCAGATGCGTCCGGAGGGCATCGACCAGCTCCTGATCCTGCTGGACCGGTTCCGGCGCGTCCCCGTGATCCTCGACCACCTCGCCCGCGTGGATCTCTCCGACGGCGCGCCGTATCGCAACGCGGGCTGGCTGTTCGCCCTCGCCGACCGACCGAACGTGGTGCTCAAGCTGACCAGCCGGACCGTGCGCGAAGCTTCGACAGGGGCGTCCCGGCCGGAGGACTTCTTCCCGCGTCTGGTCGCGACCTTCGGGGCGGACCGGATCGCCTGGGGCTCCAACTTCCCGGCCGAGCCCGGGCCGATGAGCCGCATCCTCGCCGCCGCTCGTGACAGCCTATCCTGCCTGTCGGAGACCGACCGGGCCACGATCTTCGCCGGCACGGCTCGACGCCTCTACCCCGCGCTCGCCGGCGAGCCGGCCCACGCCTGACGTGTCCCTCCGGCGCCGCTGCGGCGACGGAGACAACGATAAGACCGGAGGAAAGACCATGATCCGTCCCGATCGCCGTACCGTCGTCCTCGGCGGCCTCGCCGGCGCCGTCGTCGGCGCCATGCCGGCGGCGGCGCCCGCCCAGGCCGGCTACCCGAACCGCAGCGTGCGGATCATCGTGCCCTATGGCGCCGGCGGCATCGCCGACGTCACCATGCGAATGGTGGCCCAGAAGCTGTCGGACAAGCTCGGCCAGCAGTTCATCATCGACAACCGGCCGGGCGCCGCCGGCGTGATCGGCATCAACGCCGTGGTCGCCTCGACGCCGGACGGCTACACGCTGGCGATGATCGGGGGCGGACTGACCGCGGCGAAATCGCTGTTCAAGTCGCTGCCTTACGATCTGGAACGCGACCTCGTCCCGATCTCGACGACGGCCTCGTACGGGCTCGTCGTCGCGACCAAGGCGGGCTCCCCGCTCAAGAGCGTGCAGGACATCATCGCGACCGCCAAGGCGTCGCCGGGCAAGCTGAACTTCGGCAGCATCAATCCGGGCAGCAATCAGCACCTCGCCGGCGAGCTGTTTAAGTCGATGGCCGGGATCACGGTCACGTCGATCCCGTTCAAGACGACGCCACAGCTCGTCACCGCCATGATCCAGGGCGACGTCGACGTGCTGTTCGAGTATCAGGCTGCCCTGCAAGGTGCGCTCGCGGACCGCCAGATCACCGCGGTAGCGACCACGGCGACCGAGCGCGCCGCCGCCCTGCCCGAGGTGCCGACCGTCGCCGAGAGTGGCCTGCCCGACTACGAGGTGACGAGCTGGAACGGTCTGGCCGCCCCGGCCGCGACGCCGCCCGACATCGTCGCGACGCTGAACAGCGCCGTCATCGAGGTGCTCGCCCTGCCCGACATCCAGGGCTCCGCCACCAAGTTCGGCATGACGGCCCGGGGCTGCTCGGTGGAGGAGTTCCGGACCCGCATCGCCCGCGAGGTCGTCAAATGGGCCAAGGTCGTGGCCGACGCGGGGATCGAGAAGAAGTAGCCCGCCGCGAGCCCTCCGGACGTCCCGCGGCCGAGACTCCTGCCGTCGTGCGACCCGGCGGGCTGCGCCCGCTCGTTGACGGCAGCGGCTCCGTCCCGGTTCCAGCCGATCTGCAGATCCCTCCCCGGCCGATCTCTGGACGTGCTCCCACGTCGCCGGTCCAGATCGTCGCCTGGGTTCCGGTCGAGGGTCCGTGGAAATCCCGGCGGAGTCGATGTCCCATGCGCTCGTCGGCAAGGCGCCAACACCGTCGATCAGACCGGTGAGCTGCAGCGCACCTCCCGCACGAGCGCCACGGCTCGCCGACGAGGCAAGGGCTCGCGAATGGGCACGACGGAGAGGAGGGAGCAAAAATCGACGCGTCGACCCGCAAATCAGCGAGGGTCCAATCGCGAGATCGGGAGGGCCATCAAGTCTTTGATTTGATGGCGGGAGCGACGGGACTCGAACCCGCGACCTCCGGCGTGACAGGCCGGCGGTTCAGCAGGACTCTCAAGGCCCGATTCAACTTTTTGCCGGGCAACAGCGCCTGTAAGGCCAGCGATTCAACATCTTCAGGGGAGAAAGTTGAATCGCATTTCGAGGTGGGAGACGCGCTGACGGCGGGGGGCTGACATGGCAGCCGTCACCGCAACCGGCGCCGTCACCACCTGGCTGATTTTCGCCTCGGCCGCCCACAACGGCCTGCACCAGGGCGTGCAGGGCATCCAGTACCAGGACCTCGAGGCCTGCCGCCGGGCCGCCGCGCACATCACCGTGGCGCAGCGGCAGGCCGACGCCTGGTTCACCCGCCTTCCCTACTGCACGGATCGCCGCCCCGACTGGTGGTGGCCGGCCGGAGGTGTCGGCCGATGAGCACGACCCTCAGGGTGAACCGCTGTCTCGCCGACGAAGCGATGGAGGCGATCGACCATGCTCTCGGGCGCCCGCTCGATCCTCTCGTCGAAACCCACCGGAACTACTTCGCGGCACCGCCGGTGCTCGCCGCGCAGTTTGCAGCAACCCCGCACTGGGATGTCGGGAGCCCGATGCCGGGTGGCATCGTTTCGTGCCGGGTCACGGAGGAGGGTCGACGCGCCCTCGCGGCCTACCTCCTGCAGGCCGGCGACCCCCACCGGGCGTTCGAGGTGCTCTACGACAGTCACACCACCACGGTGGTCGCCACAACACCCGGCCGCGCCAAGTACAGCTATTTCCTGGATCTCCGCGACTCGTTCAGCGAACTGACCTTCGCCGAGTTCTGCCGGAAGGTGTCGGTGCGCTCGATCCCGCTCGGGAGGAAGCCGGCATGAGCACGATCTCGTGGCTGCGGGACGAGACCGGCCGGCCGGGCCGGACCTGGAATCCGATCCGGGCGCGTCACAGGGCGACCGGCAAGATCGGCTGGCACTGCGAGCCGGTGCACGAGGGCTGCAAGCACTGCTACGCGGCCGCACAGAACCGCGCCGGCGCGCGTGGCGGCACCGGGCTGCCCTACAAGCCGGGGCACCGTGACGACGTCGAGCTCTTCCTCGACGAAAAAACGCTGCGGGCCCCGCTCCACTGGCGCAAGCCGCTCCGGATCTTCGCCTGCTCGATGACGGACCTTTACGGGTCGTGGGTGCCGGACGAGTGGATCGACCGGATCAAGGCCGTTCAGGCCCTGACGCCGCAGCACACCTACATCGAGCTGACGAAGCGGCCGGAGCGGATGGGGCGTTACCTAAGCGCGTTGCGGTCCGATCCGGGCCGACGTCCGTACGTCCGGCGGCCGGGGTGGAAGGCGCCGGATAGCAGAGACGGTGACGCCGTTTTGCTTTTGCAGGAAGGCCAGGACTGGCCCCTCCCCAACGTCTGGGCCGGCCCATCCTGCTCCACCCAGGACGACGCGAACCGGATGATTCCGGAGGTCCTGCAGACGCCTCTCGCCAAGCGGTTGGTCTCCTTTGAGCCGCTGCTGAACTACATCGACCTCGCCGAGATCGATTGCGGCGGCGGCGTCCGATGGGACGTGCGTGGCGGCCGCGGCCGGTCCGGCGGCCTCGATCTGGCGATCGTCGGCGGCCTCAACGGCCCCGAGCCGACCGACATCGACATCGTCCGGGACCTGGTACGGCAGTGCCGGACATCGGCGATGCCGGTCTTCGTGAAGCAGCTCGGCCGCACCTGCCGCATGACGCGCGCCGAGGCCGTGTCCGCAATCGCCGCCGGCGCCAAATGGCGGCGCCACAAGAGCGTCGACGTCGTCGCTTTCAAGGACCGCAAAGGCGAGGACCCGGCCGAGTGGCCGTCGGATTTGCGGGTGCGGGAATGGCCGGAGGTGCGGCCGTGAGCGTTCCCGAGCATGTGCGACGCCGGGCCGAGGTGCTCGCCGGCGAGCTGCGCGCGGGCGGGTGGCGGCGCGTCGCCTGCATCGACTTCGCGCGTGGCCGTTGGCAGCAGCACTTCGTGTCGGTGCGCGATCCGCGGGTGACGAAGGCCGTCACCGGGGACCGGAGCGACAAGGTCGCGACCCGATTCCACTTCGCCGACGACGGCGTGATCGAGGTCGACGAGCTCACGCCGCCGCTGATCGACGACGTCGGGCGGGAGTTCCTGACGCTGGAGACGCTGACGGAGGCGATCGTTCAGCACGACGACGCGCGCGCCTGGTACCGCGCCGCACCGGCGGCCGAGGAGGCTCGGCCGTGAGCGTCACCGCCTACACCGTGACGGCTGCTGCGATCAACCCGGAGATCGTGTCCGAACGGCTCGGCTCCATCGCGTTCATGCTGCGCGGCGAGCGCTATCCGTTCGGCTCAGAGATCGGGCTGCAGAACGCGATCGAGGCGACGTTCCGCCGGTTCGGCCTGGTGTTCGAACGTGAAAAACGCCTCGGTCCGGGCGACATCGTCGACTTCTACGTGCCGGTGCTCGCCCCGCCCGGCGCGGCGCCGCCCCACGGAATCGCCGTGGAGGTGAAGCTCCACGGCGGCCGCCGCGACGTCTATCGCCAGTGCGAGCGCTACTGCCTTCACCCCGACGTGGTCGGCCTGGTGCTGGCCACGGTCCGCCCTGGCGCCCTGCCCCCGATCATCGCCGGCAAGCCGGCCCGGGTGGTCGATCTCGGGAGGGCCTGGCTGTGACCATACGCGTCGATCTGCTCACGGATCCCGCCGAGATCATGCAGCTCCCCTGCGCGACCAACGCCGCGCGGGCGGGCCCGGCTGCGCGGGCCACCGCAGGCGCCTATGGCCGGCTCTCCTTTTCCTGTGGCGGCCGCGGTGGTGCGCGGTGGGTGATGAGCAGCGTCGCCCCGCAGGTCGCGCTGCGGCTGAAGAGCGTGTTCCCGCGCCTCGACAAGGCGGAGACCGGACGGTTCACCTTCGAGGACTCGCCGATCGTCTGCGCTGATCTCGACTGGTTTCTGTCCCGCTACCGGATGGACATGACGGCCGAGGACCGCCGCCGGTTGACGCGCGAGCGCCGGCGCTTCGAGGCCAGCCGGGCCGAGTTCGAGCGCATCCTGCTGCCCGAGTGGCGCCCCGCCGTGCACACGGCGCTCCGGGCGGACAAGCGCGCCTTCGCGTTTCAGGAGAAGGCGATCGAGATCGCCGTGCGGATGCGGCGCCTGCTCGTCCTTGACGAGGGCGGCATGGGTAAGACGATCACCGGCACCGGCATCATGGTGAAGGCCGGCCTGTTCCCGGCCGCCGTGGTCGTCCAGGCCCACCTCGCCACCCAGTGGGCCGAGCGCATCGCCGAGTTTTCGACTCTGCGCGTCTACGTGATCGACGGCACCCGGCCCTACGACCTGCCCGAGGCGGACGTCTACGTGTTCCGCTACTCCAACATCGCCGGCTGGGTCGACATCGCCGGACAGGGCGTGTTCCGGGTCGTGCTGTTCGACGAGATTCAGGAGCTGCGCCGGGGCGGCGACGCACAGAAGGGCAAGGCCGGAAAGGTCTTCGTCCGGAACGCCGCCATCCGGGTCGGCCTCACCGCGACGCCGATCTACAACTACGGCGACGAGATGTTCAACATCGTCGAGTACATCGAGCCGGGCGCGCTCGGCTCGGTGTGGGAGTTCCGGCGGGAGTGGTGCCACGCGGTCGGGCAGCACTGGGTGGTGAAGGAGCCCGACGCGCTCGGCATGCATCTGCGCGAGCAGACCATCACGATCCGCCGCACCTACGACGACGCCGAGGTGAAGGCCGAGTTGGGCGACGCGCTGCCCAAGCCGAACCGCATCGTCGTCGACGTCCCCTACGATGAGGAGGTCGAGCAGGACGAGTTGGCGCTGTGCCGCGCCTTGGCCATCCAGGTCACCACCGGCTCATTCACGGAGAGCGGCCAGGCGGCGCGCGACCTCGATGCACGGCTGCGCCGCATCACCGGCATGGCGAAGGCGAGGCATGTCGCCGCCTATGTTCGGCTGCTGCTCGCCGGCGGCGACCCGGTGCTGCTCGCCGGCTGGCACCGTGACGTCTACGAGGTGTGGCTGCGCGAGCTCGCGGCGTTCTCGCCCGTCCTCTACACCGGGTCCGAAACCCCGGCCCAGAAGGACAAGAACAAGGCCGCGTTCATCGCAGGCCGCTCGCGCGTGATGATGATCTCGCTGCGCTCCGGCTCCGGCCTCGACGGGCTGCAGAAGGTCTGCAACACGCTAGTGGTCGGCGAGCTCGACTGGTCGCCCCAGGTGATCGACCAGCTCGTCTGGCGGCTCCGCCGCCTCGGCCAGCAGCGCTGGCCCGTCGATGCCCACATCCTGCATGCGAACGGCGGTGCCGATCCGGTGATGGCCGGCGTGCTCGGCCTCAAGGCCTTCCAGTCCCGCGGCATCACCGATCCGCTCGCCGGCCCCGAGATCGTCGTCCGCGACCAGAGCCGCCTCAAGCTGCTGGCGCAGCGTTTCCTGGAGACGACGGAGGGACGGACGTGAGCGACCAGCTCCGCCCTGCCCTGCGGCGCGACGCCGCGATCGCCGTCGGTGCGGTGATCTGGCACGGCGGCAGGCCTCTCGCCGTGTTTCGCGTCCACGGCGAGGACGCGGCTGCGCCGGTGATCCTCGAAGAGCTGACGACTCGGTGCGGGCTGCGCGGTCAGCTCTGCCTCTGGTCGCTCGACGCGGTGACGAAAGCGATGATGCGCGGCGCGTCCCGACAGCATCGCTTCCTGGAGACGACGGAGGGACGGACGTGACCGTCTATGTCGACGACGTCCAGCACCGGTTCGGCCAGATGATCATGTGCCACATGTGGGCCGACACCGAGGACGAGCTGCACGCCATGGCGGACGGCCTCGGGATCGCGCGGCGCTGGTTCCAGCAGCCGCCGAAGGCCTCCTGGCGGCACTACGACATCAGCCTCGGCAAGAAGCGCCTGGCGCTCCGGCGTGGCGCCGTGCTGACCGACCGATACGGGCCGGTCGAGCACGTCGCCCGGCTGCACCTCGCCTCGGCCGATCCCGCGCTGGTCGCGAGAGGGGAGAGGACGCTGGCCAGAATTGCGGCCGCACGGACCATCACCACCCGCTCGGGAGCAGCATCATGAAACAACGAGAGTTCACGAAGTGCCTTCGCTGCGGCAAGGGCGTGATGCA
>NZ_NPEX01000209.1 GCF_003258865.1 Rhodoplanes roseus
GCTCCGCGCCTCGGCGGCGCGGAACCGGTCAACAGCGGCAGCGACGGACGCCCCACCGGTCGACGAAGCAGCGGCCGGGCGCCACGGCCATCGGCACGCAGGCGATCGGCGTGCACAGGGCGCCGTGGCGATGCCAGCCGCGCGCCGGACCGAACTCGCAGGAGCGGTGGCAGCCGTGCACCCGGACGAAATCGTCGTCCGGCCCGACCGGGACGGCCCCGGCCGGAAAGGCCTGGGCCGCGCCGAGCGTGCCGAGCAGGGCCACCGCGGTCAGCAGCAGGCGTGGTGTGGCGAGCATGGGATCTCCCTTCTTCGGAATGGGGGCGACGGGATGTGGCGGAGCGGCACGCTCACCAGCGCGTCACCGGCCGTCGTCGCTGCCGGTGCCGCCGCCAGCGTCGTCCTGGACACCGCGAGCTCGAACGGCGCGAGCTCGAACGGTGCGTTCGTCATGGTCGCTCTCCTCTGGTCGGGTGTTCGGCCTGGACTGTCGTGATCCTGGGGACCCCGCGTCGTCGCTGTTTGCCCGGCGGGTCACGCGTCTCGCCGTTTGGTCACGCGGCGTAACGGTTCGTAACAGCGGCCGGCTCCGGCTTGTCGCGGCCCCCCCTCCCCGCCTATGAAGCAGCATGGTGAATTCCGACGCCCTCATCGCCGTCGTCGAGGACGACGACGAGATTCGCCGTCTCGTCGCCGACCTGCTGGCCCAGGACGGATTTCTGGTCGCGCCCGCGCCGACCGGCGCCGATCTCGACGCCGTGCTGGCGCGCCGGACGCCCGACCTCGTGATCCTCGATCTGATGCTGCCGGGCGAGGACGGCCTCTCGATCTGCCGCCGCCTGCGGGCGCGCGGCGGCGTGCCGATCCTGATGCTCACGGCCAAGAGCGACGCGATCGATCGCGTCGTCGGGCTGGAGCTCGGTGCCGACGACTATCTGGTGAAGCCGTTCGAGCCGCGCGAGCTGGTGGCGCGGGTGCGCGCCATCCTGCGCCGCGCCCGCGGCATGCCGGAGGCGCTGCCGAGCCGCCGCTACGGCTTCGACGGCTTCGTCGTCGATCTCGACGCCCGCCGGCTCGAGACCAGCGGCGGCGCCCCGGTGCCGCTGACGAGCGCCGAGTTCGATCTGCTGGCCTGCTTCGTCCAGCGCCCGCGCCGCGTGCTGTCGCGCGACCAGCTTCTCGACTGGACGCGCGGCCGCGACGCCGAGCCGTTCGATCGCACCATCGACATGACGATCTCGCGCCTGCGCAAGAAGATCGAGCAGGCCGCGCCCGGCACCAGCCTGATCACGACGGTGCGCAACACCGGCTACCTGTTCGTCGCGACCGTGAAGCAGCTGACGTGATCAGAAGCCGCCCGGCCATCCCGCGCATTCCCCGGGCCACGCGATGATGCGGCTCGGCTTCGGGGCGCGGCTGTTCGCCATCTTCGTGACCAGCCTGGTGGCGCTGCAGTTGCTCGCGGTCGTCGCCTTCGTGCTCCAGCGCAGCCGCGCCACCGACAGCGAGCTGCGGCTCCCCCTGCCCGACCAGGCGGCGGCGCTGGCCGAGCTTCTGGACGGCCTCCCCAAGACCGACTGGCCGAAGGTTCTGCGCGCCGCGAACAGCGTCGATCTGTCGGTGCGCATCGTCGAGCGGCGGCCGGACGGCCGCGAGCCCGACTGGTACGAGGCGCCGCTGGTCGACTTCATCCTGCGCCGCTATCTCGGCACGCTCGGCGACCGCCCCGTGCGGGTGCGGGTCGAGCCCTCCAACGAGGTGCTGGCCGGCCCGCTGCGGCTGCTCGCCTGGGTCTCGCCCGGCACCATCGAGATCGAGATCGGCCTGAAAGGCGGCGAGACACTGGTGGTCAGCGCCGGCGGCGTGCTGGCGCTCTCCGTCGTCGGGCTGCCGCCCGGATTCTGGGCCGGCATGCTCGGCCTGCTGGTCGCCGGCGTGGCGCTCCACCTCCTGCGCCGCGAGGCGCGGCCGCTGCGCGATCTCGCCGCCGCGGTCGACCGCGTGCCGCTCGGCGCCGAGGCGCCGGCGATTCCGGACCGCCCGAGAAGCGCGCCGGAGATCCGCGCGCTGATCGGCGCCTTCAACCGGCTCACCGGCCGCATCGCCGACCTGCTGCGCGCCCGCATGGCGCTGATGGGCGGCATCTCGCACGACCTGCGCACCTATGTGACGCGGCTGCGGCTGCGCGCCGATCTCATCCCGGACCGGCAGGAGCGCGCCCGCACCATCGCGGATCTCGACGAAATGAGCCGGCTGCTCGACGACTCGCTGCTCGCCTGCCGCACCGGCGTGCCGGTGATCAACGAGGAGCTCGTCGCGATCGCGCCGCTCCTCGCCAGGGAGGTTTCAGACCGCACGCCGCCCGCGCCCGGGAAGGCGCAGGGCTCGGCGCCGGTGTCCCTCACGCTCGCGCCCGAAGCCGAGACGGCCGAGGTGCTGGGCGACCCGATCGCGCTGCGTCGCCTGTTCGCCAATCTGGTCGACAACGCCCTGAAGTACGGCGGCGTCGCCGACATCGCGGCCGGCGTGGATCGCGCCGCGCCGGAAGGCCCGGCGCTGGTCGTCACCATCGACGACGACGGACCCGGCATCCCGGACGAACAGCGCGCCGCCCTGCTGGAGCCGTTCGCCCGCGCCGACGCCTCGCGCAACCGCGCCACCGGCGGCGCCGGCCTCGGCCTCGCCATCGCCCGCGGCGTCGCCGAGCAGCACGGCGGCACCCTCACCCTGGGCGACGCCCCGTCGGGCGGCCTCCGCGCGACGGTGCGGCTGCCGATGTTCGTGACGGATGCCGGCCCCGGCTCCACCGGAACCCGCTCCTCCGGCGATGGTTGATCAGCCGAGTGCGGGCGGCGCGCGTCCGTTGTGGCAGTGTCTCGATCACAGAACGGAGCTCCAGTGACGTCGGACCAGCACCATCGCGCCGTCTATCCGCCGCTCGATGTGCTGAAGCCGGTGGCGCCGGACGTGTGGATCGTCGACAGCGGCCCGCTGTCGGCGATGGGACTTGCTCTGCCGGTGCGCATGACCGTGGTCCGGCTCGCCAACGGCGCCATGTGGCTGCACTCGCCGACACGCTGCGACGACGCCCTCGCGCGTGAGATCACACGGATCGGGCCGGTTCGCCACCTCGTCGCGCCCAATGTCGCGCACTGGTCGTTCCTGAAGGACTGGGCCGCCCGCTGCCCGGACGCGACCACATGGGCGGCGCCGGGCCTGCGCGACCGCGCCCCGGTGAAGGCCTCCGGCACGAGGCTCGACCATGATCTCGGCACGACCCCGCCCGCCGCCTGGGCCTCCGACATCGACCAGGGTATCGTGCCGGGCGGCTTCGGCGTCAGCGAGGTCGCCTTCCTGCACAGGGCGAGCGGCACGCTCGTGCTGACCGACCTGATCGAGAATTTCGAGCCCGAGAAGGTCGGGCCGCTGGCCCGGCCGCTGCTCGCCCTGATGGGCGCGATGGCGCCGGACGGCAAGGCGCCGGCGCATCTGCGCTTCGCGATCAACCGCCGACGCGCGGCGGCGCGGGCGGTGGCCCGCGAGCTGGTCGCCTGGCAGCCCGAGCGCGTGATCTTCGCACACGGGCGATGGTTCGAGCAGGACGGCAGCGCCGCGCTCCGACGCTCGCTGCGCTGGCTCCTGGACTAGCGTCCGCTCACATCCCGGTGTCGATCGGCTTCTCCACCGCGCCGCCGGCCTCCGCCCAGTCCTTGAAGGCGCCGAGATTGAACACCTGGGTGTAGCCGAAATCCTTCAGCACCTTCGCGGCGAGCGCCGAACGGCCGCCGGAGGCGCAGTAGAGAATCACAGTCTTGGCCTTGTCGAAGGCCTTGTCGTGGTAGGGCGACTCCGGATCGGCGCGAAACTCCAGCATGCCGCGGGAGACGTGCACGGCCCCCGCGACCTTGCCGGACTTCTCCACCTCGGGCGCGTCGCGGACGTCGACCACCAGCACGCCGCCCTTCGCCATCATCTCCGTCGCCTGCGCGGGCGTGATCTTCGGCACCACGGCGTTGGCTGCCGCGATCATCTCCTTGACGCTTCCGGCCATGTCGATCGTCCTCGTTGGGGTCGTGAACATATTCCAACCCGTGTATCCGTCCCCCGCCGCCGGCGCAATGCGACGGAGGCGGCGAGCAGGCGGCGGCTCGCGTCGGGGGACGACGGCCTCGAGGCACTCGCCCGGGCCGGGGCGGGTGAGGCCGCTCGGACCGATCTGGGACACAAGAGAGTCGAAATAGACTCTTTTCCGTACACGAATGCTCGGGTTAACGTTTCGGTCATGGCCACCGAGAAAGCCGAGACCGACCGCATTCCGATCACCCTGTCGCTGGCGACGATCGGCTATCTGGAGCGCCTGGTGCGCCAGGGGACGCACGGCACCAGCGTGCCCGGCGTCGCCCGCACCCTGATCGAGGAAGGAATCCGCAACGCCATCAAGGACGGGCTTCTGGCGATCCGCGACAATCCCCGCAACAATCACCACGACTGACGCCGCGGCCGGCGCCTGCATCTGCCTATCGGTTGCCCGGCTCGTCGTGGCCGTCGACGCAGGCGTTACACAGCCAGTACCAGGCGAGGCCCGCCAGCGCCCCGGAGGCGACCACGGCGGCGGCGAGCCCGAACGGCAACTGCATCCACGGCATCGCCCCGACCCACAGGACGGCGAACAGCAGCGCGGAGGCGAGACGGGGCATCGGAGAGACTCCAAGGAACGCCCGAGCGGGCGTTCCAGGCCTCCGTCATGCACCCCGACGGCCGGTCCGGACCGTGAGGCGGGTCACACAGGGACGCGTCTCGACGCGGCTGGTGCTCGAATACCCGATCCGCCGAGAACGCATGGAACGGCCGAACCGGCCGCGGGTTACAGTCTCGCATCCCGTCTGCCGGCACGATGTGTCGGCAAGCCGGGATCGTTCACTGCGAGACCGACCATGCCCCCGCGCGACCCCCGATTGCCCTGCCCCGCCCGTGGGGTGACGTCATGACAGACCGCCGCCACGCCGCCTCCGGCGACGACCAGCCGGGCCCGACGCCGCGGCTGGGGGCGGCCGACCGCTCGCTCATCCGCGCCGTCGCCATCGACCTGATGATGCATCTGGCCCGCACCCTGCCTCCGCAGACGCGCCGTCCGCGCCGGACCCGCCGGGACAACGGGTCGACCTGACCGAGCGCCGGGACCGGCTCAGCCGCGCGCGGCGATCTCCAGGGCCGCGGGAAGCTCCTGCTCCAGAATGTCGAGCTCGACCGGGCGGCCGCAGCCGATGCGGATGCAACGGTCGAGCGGCGCGACTCCCGGCATGCGCACGAAGACGTCGCGCCCGACCAGTGCCTGCAGCACGCGGCGCGCAAACGCGCCGTCGCGGCCGCAATCCACGGTGACGAAATTGGTGGCGGAGGGCAGCGGCACGAGCCCGTTGGCCCGCGCGATCCCGCCGATGCGGGCACGCGCCGCCTCCACCTCGTCGCGCACCCGGGCGACGTGGCCCGGATCCCGGATCGCCGCCAGCGCCCCGGCCTGGCTGATCCGGCTGATGCCGAAATGGTTGCGGATCTTGTCGAAGCTGCTGATCAATGCCGGCGCCCCGATGGCGTAGCCGACCCGGATGCCGGCGAGGCCGTGGGCCTTGGAGAAGGTCCGCAGCCGCAGCACCCGGGGATCGGCCGGGTCGAGCGCCGGAGACACGCCGTCGGGGGCGAACTCCGCATAGGCCTCGTCGAGCAGCAGCAGCGCGTCGTCCGGCACGCCGTCCACCATGCGGCGAATGTCCGCGGCCGGCCACCAGGTGCCCATCGGGTTGTCGGGATTGGCGATGTAGACGAGCGTGGCGTGCTCGCGGCGCACCGCGTCGATCAGCGCCTGCGGGTCCTCGCGATCGTCACGATACGGCACCGTCACCAGCCGCCCGCCGAAGCCGGCGACGTGGAAGTTGAAGGTCGGATAGGCGCCGAGCGAGCTGACCACCGGCATGCCGGGCGCGATCAGCAGACGCACCACGAGCCCCAGAATGCCGTCGATGCCTTCGCCGACATAGACGTTTTCGGGCGCGACGCCGTGTGCGGCGGCGATCGCGTGCTTGAGATCGTGGTTCTCGGGATCGCAATATTTCCAGGCCTCGGCGGCCTCGGCCTGCATGGCGGCGACGGCCGCGGGCGACGGCCCGAAGGCGTTCTCGTTGGCGCCGATGCGGGCCCGGAAGGCGCTTCCACGGGCGCGCTCCTGGGTCTCCGGACCGACGAACGGCACGGTGGCGGGCAGGCTGTCGACGAGGGCGGTGAAGCGGGCGGGCATGAGCGGAGCGGCCGGGGCGAGAGCGGCGGGGGCCCCCGTGTTTGCCGCCGCCCGCCCGCCTCGGCAACGAAAATCACGCCGGGAGACGAAGCATGCTGCCGCGAACGGTCCCTTGGCCGGTCGTTCTTCCAGGTCGCCGGGCGCGGAAAAAATCCTTCGTCAGTCCAGCGCGACCGGCAGCACCGTCTCGCCGCGGGCCCGCAGGACGCGGACGAAGCTGCGCACCACCGCGGCGTTGCCGCTGCGCCGATAGGCGGCCGACAGCTCGGCGAAGACCTCGCAATCGGCGAGCGGACGGTAGACCACGTCGGGCAGCCGCACCCGCTGCAACGACGACGGCACGGCCGCGACAGCGAGCCCGACCCCGACCAGATTCAGCACCGAGATGAAGTCGCGCACATGGTGGACGATGCGCGGCGTGAAGCCGCCGGCGCGGCCGATCGCCATCGTGTGGCCGCCGAAGCCGACCCGGTCGTCGGCCTGGGGCACGACGAAGTCCTCGTCGACGAGCCGTGCGGCCGCGATCGGGCCATCGCGGGCCGCGAGCGGGTGGTCGACCCGCAAGGCGAGCAGGATCGGCTCGCGCAGTTGCGGCAGCACGACGATGCCGGCCGGGTGGTCGGGCCGCGGGCGCAGGAAGCCGACATCGATGCTCCCCTCGGCGAGCGCCTCGATCTGGCGCCACGTCTCCATCTCGGTGAGCGACACGGTGACGCCCGGCCGCTCCTGCCGATAGTGGAAGACGGCCGAGGAAAGCAGGCCCGACCAGGTGGCGGAGGCGACATAGCCGATCTCCAGCCGCCCACGCTCACCGCGCCCGGCCTGGCGCACCACCAGCTCGGCCTTCTCGAACTGCGCCAAAGCGGCACGCGCCTCGTCGACGAACAGCGCGCCGGCCGGCGTCAGGCGGATCGGCGCCCGCTTGTTGCGCTCGACCAGCCGCACGCCGAGCTCCTGCTCGAGCCCGGCGACCTGGCGGCTGACCACCGACTGCGCCAGCCGCAGCCGCTCCGCCGCACGCCCGAAATGCAGCCGCTCGGCGACCTCGACGAAGCAACGGACGGCCTTGAGATCCATGCGGCTCCTCGGCAGAGGCTCGGGCCGACCGAAAGCAAGGGATGCGAGGCGCCCGGCCCCACCCACTTTAATCCATTTTCGCGATTAAAAAAGCGCAACACAGTATTGGACCGGACGGCCCGTCGGACGCATTGTGCGGCGCAGCAAGTCACCCCCGATCGCGCAGACACTGCGCGCCCGGCATCCGCGGGCGTTCCGTTCGACCATGCTCTCCCTCTCGGTTTCCCAGCTCGCCGGCCTGGTCGGCACCGTTCTGGCCGTGGTCGCCTTCGGGGCCTGGTCGTCGCGCAACGTCCGCTCGGCGCAGGGCTACAGCCTCAACGGCCGCTCGGCCGGCTCGATCCTGATCGCCGGCAGCATCTCGGGGACCGCGGTCGGCGGCTCCTCGACTGTCGGCACGGCCCAGATGGCGGCCTCCTTCGGCCTGTCGGGATGGTGGTTCACGCTCGGCACCGGCATCGCGCTCCTGGTGCTGGCCGCGTTCTACGCCCGGCCGCTGCGGCGGAGCGGGCTGGAGACGATCCCGCAATATCTGACGATCCCGTACGGCCGCTCGGCCGGGCCGCTGGCGAGCCTGGTCTCGTCGCTCGGCATCCTGTTCAGTGCGGTGGCGAGCGCGCTCGCCGGCATCCACCTGATGGTCGCGATGTTCGGCATGGCGCCATGGGTGGCCGCCGCCGTGCTGGTGGTGCTCGTGCTGGCCTACGGCATGTTCGGCGGGCTGAAGGGCGCCGGCGTCTCCGGCATTCTCAAGATGGCGGTGCTGTGGCTGACGCTGTGGATCGCCGGCGGCTACGCCGGCCTGTCGCTCGCGGCGATGCCGGACTTCGACACGCTGTTTCCCGCCTTTCCGTGGTTCAGCCTGTGGGGCCGCGGCACCGGCGAGACGCTCTACAATCTGATGTCGCTGATCGTCGGCGTCGTCTGCACCCAGACCTATGTGCAGGCCATCTATGCGGCCTCCGACACGCGCGTCGCCGCGGTCGGCGCCGCCACGGCCGCGCTGATCACCATTCCGATCGGGCTGCCCTCGATCGCGGTCGGCATGTTCATGCATGCCCGCCATCCCGAGCTGGCGCCCGTGCTGGCCTTGCCCGTGTACATGATCTCGTATCTTCCGGGCTGGATCGGCGGCATCGGGCTCGCCGGGATCCTGATGTCGGTGGTCGGCTCGATCGCCGGCCTGGCGCTCGGCATCGGCACCATGATGGCCAACGACATCGGCCGCGGCCTGCTCGGCGTGCGCGACGACACGACCATCCTGCTGATCAACCGCGTGAGCGTCCTCGGCGTCACCGCCGTGTCGATGCTGATCGCGCTGTCGGCGCTCGACTCCTACGTGCTCGACTGGAACTACATGTCGATGGCGCTGCGCGGCGCCTCGGTGTTCCTGCCGCTGTCGCTCGCGGTGTTCTGGCCCGGACGCCTGCCGGCGCTGTGGGCCGTCGGCTCGATGGTCGGCAGCACGGCGGCGGCGGTCGCGGTGCGCGTGCTGTTGCCGCTGCCGATCAATCCGCTGATGACCGGCCTCGCGGTGAGCGCCGGCGTGGTGTGCCTCGGCCTTCTGCGCGGCACCGCGACCAACCGTCGCGACACGCCGCCGGCGTGAGCGGCGCTTTCCCGCATTGCAGCGAAACTGGAAGAAAAGCAGGCACGTCCTGCCGCGACCGCTCACGGACTGGCCGTAACGGCGCAGTGTCTCTCGCTTTTTTCGCGGGTGACACGTCCAAACAATATGCAACAATGCGGCGTTGGTGCCTCCGTTTCGTCCTTGCGTGCGGGCGAGGACTTGATACCGTTAGTGTGCTAACGAATTCGCGACGATCGCGGACGATGAGATCAGGTCGACGGCGCAGCGCGCGTCCGCGCCCGAGACCCGGCGTCCGGGTCGCAGGTGTCGGTCGAGTCGAGCGAAGAGAGGGATCATCGCCGTGTCGAAAACCGTGTCGTTTTGTCATGTCCTGGCTGCAGCATTCGCCGTGGCGCTGCCCGGACAGCTCCTCGCCGCAGACATCAAGATCGGCGAGATCAACAGCTATTCGGGCTTGCCTGCCTTCACCGAGCCGTACCGCAAGGGATGGCAGCTCGCCGTCGAGGAGATCAACGCCAAGGGCGGCATCAACGGCAACAAGCTCGTCGTGATCTCCAAGGACGACGCCGGCAAGCCGGCCGATGCCGTGACGGCGGCCAACGAGCTGGTCTCCAAGGAAGGCGTCGTGATGCTCACGGGCGCCTTCTTCTCGCATATCGGGCTCGCCCTCGCCGACTTCGCCGCGCAGAAGAAGATCTATTATCTCGCCGGCGAGCCGCTCACCGACGCGATCGTCTGGTCGAAGGGCAACCGCTACACGTTCCGCCTGCGGCCGTCGAACTACATGCAGGCCGCCATGCTGGCCGAAGAGGCCGCCAAGCTGCCGGTGAAGAAGTGGGCGACCGTCGCCCCCAACTACGAGTACGGCCAGTCCGCGGTCGCGGTGTTCAAGCAGCTCCTGTCGGCCAAGCGGCCCGACGTCGAGTGGGTCGGCGAGCAGTGGCCGCCGCAGGGCAAGATCGACGCCGGTGCCGTCTCCGAGGCGCTCGAGGCGACCAAGCCGGAAGCCATCCTCAACGTGACGTTCGGCCCCGACCTCGTGAAGTTCGTGCGCGAGGGCAACACCCGCGGTCTGTTCCAGGGCAAGACCGTGGTCAGCTTCCTGACCGGCGAGCCCGAATACATCGATCCGCTCAAGGCCGAGACGCCGGAAGGCTGGCTGGTGACGGGCTATCCGTGGAACGGCGTCGACACGCCCGAGCACCAGGCCTTCCTGAAGGCCTATCAGGCGAAGTACAACGACTATCCCCGGCTCGGCTCGGTGGTGGGCTATGCCCTGATGCAGTCGGCCGCGGAGGTGCTCAAGAAGGCGAACTCGACCGACACCGAGAAGCTGATCGCCGCCACCAAGGGCCTGAAGGTCGGCACGCCGTTCGGCGAGGTCACGTTCCGCGACATCGACCACCAGTCGACGCTCGGCGCCTTCGTCGGCAAGACCGCCGTCAAGGACGGCAAGGGCGTGATGGTCGACTACAGCTATCGCGACGGCGCCAAGTATCTGCCGAGCGACGACGAGGTGAAGAAGCTGCGCCCGCAGAACTGATTTCGTTCGGCGCCACCCTCCCCTGGAACGGGAGGGTCGGGGCGCGCCGACGGCGCGCTCCGGGGTGGGTGAAGCCCCACCCCGCCGGACGTGCCGTCACCCCCACCCGGCGAGCTTCG
>NZ_NPEX01000210.1:0-4916 GCF_003258865.1 Rhodoplanes roseus
CCCCGTACCGATCTCCCACCGGCGTGCGTCCTCGGACCAGGCCGCGGACGTGAAGCCGTGGACATCTATCTCCCGATCGCCGATCTGCCGGTCAACGTGTTCCTCGTCTTCGCGATGGGGATCGCGGTCGGGTTCATCTCCGGCATGTTCGGCATCGGCGGCGGCTTCCTGATGACGCCGCTCCTGATCTTCATCGGCGTGTCGCCGGCCGTCGCGGTCGCCACCGTGTCGAGCCACATCGCCGCGTCGTCGTTCTCGGGCGCGCTCAACTATTGGCGACGCCGCGCCATCGATCTGGCGCTCGCCTTCATGCTGCTGATCGGCGGCCTGATCGGCACCGCCGCGGGCGTCTGGCTGTTCACGGTGCTGCGCAGCCTCGGCCAGCTCGACCTGGTGATCGCGCTCTCCTACGTGATCCTGCTCTCCTCGGTCGGCAGCCTGATGGTGGCCGAGAGCCTGCGCGCCATCATCCGGTCGCATCGCGACAAGCAGCCGCCGGCGCGCCACCCGGGCGGCCACACCTGGGTGCACGGGCTGCCGCTGAAGATCCGCTTCAAGCAGTCGCGGCTCTACGTCTCGGTGATCCCGGTGTGGATCATCGGCCTGGTGATGGGCTTCCTCGGCGCCATCATGGGCATCGGCGGCGGCTTCATCCTGGTGCCGGCGCTGATCTACATCCTGCACGTGCCGACCAGCGTGGTGATCGGCACCTCGATGGTGCTGACGCTGGTCACCATGGCGAGCGCCACCGTGATGCACTCGGCGACCAACCACCTGGTCGATGCGCTGCTCGCCCTGATCCTGATGGTCGGCGGCGTCATCGGGGCGCAGTTCGGCGCCCAGGCCGGGCAGAAGATGCGCTCCGAGCGGCTGCGGCTGATGCTCGGCCTGCTGGTGCTCGCCGTCGGCCTCCGCTTCGCCGTGAACCTGTTCGTGACGCCGGGCGAGATGTTCTCGTTCCGGCTGATGGAGGGCGACCGGTGACGCGCGCGCTCCGATCCCTGCTGGTCGTCGCCCTCGCCGCGGCGCTGCCGGCGCTCGCCGGCGGCGCGCAGGCGGCCGAGCGCCTCGTCACCTCGCTGTCGACCCACCGGGTGCTGATCAACTCGGTGTTCACGGGCGCCGAGGTGGTGCTGTTCGGTGCCGTGGAGAGCGACGGCGCCGGCCCGGCCCGGCGCGGCGGCTTCGACGTGATCGCCACCGTGGTGGGGCCGCGCCAGACCCTCAAGACGCTGCGCAAGGACCGCGCGCTGGGCATCTGGATCAATGTCGACTCGCGCACCTTCATCGACGTGCCGGCCTATCTGGCCGTGCTCGGCACCCGCCCGTTCGACCAGATTCTTCCGCAGGAGCGGCTGCGACGCCTGCAGATCGGCCTGCGGAACGTGGTTCTGCCGCAGCAGATCGGCCCCGACGTCGCCGACGTCGTCACCGACGACCCGTTCCGCCAGGCGTTCCTCCGGCTCAAGACCGAGCGCAAGCTCTATGTCGAGGAGCCGACCGCGATCACCATGCTGTCGCCGACGCTGTTCCAGGCCTCGATCCCGATCCCGGCCGAGGCGCCGGTCGGCACCTACGAGGTCGACGTGAAGCTGTTCCACGACGGCGCCCTGGTGACCCGCTCGACCTCGGCCTTCGAGATCACCAAGGTCGGCTTCGAGCGCTTCGTCGCCACCGCCGCCGTCGACGACGGCCTGATCTACGGCATCGTCACCGCCATGATGGCCCTGATGACCGGCTGGCTCGCCTCGGTGGTGTTCAGGCGGGATTGAGGGGCGGGCGGGGGGCGGCGGGAGCGACGGCCGCTCTTGCGCGAGCCGTCGTTAGGACGAGCCGCCGATAGGAGCGGTGCCGAACAGCCGACGTACACGCGACGGTGACGTTGGATGCGTCGTACACAGGTGACGAGATCACATCACGTCGTGTGATTGTGATCGTATCTGCCGAACATCACGTGCGCGAAGGAATGCAGCCACCTTTTCGCGGCCGGCGGGCCGAACGCCCGGATGGCAGCGATCGTCATCGCAATGAAGGCGAGCGCGAGTTCGATCCAGATGAGCGTCTTCACGATGTTCATTGCCAGAAGGTGTCCTGCTCCGTCCCCTGACATTGCGCTGCTCCGATTACAAATCATTAATGACCGGACGGGTTCCGCGCGCGCCGACGTTCTGCGGCTCCAGAAACCCATACTTCGGTTACGACACTGATAACCAGACCAATTGCGATCAATGTCGTCGATGTGTGAACTTCGATCGCGCTGAGAGCCCCGGAATGCGGCGGTATGACCAGGAATCCGATCAGGCCGGATACCAGGACGGTGAAATTGATCAACAAGGCGATCACGGCCAGCAAGGTATCGATCTCCCCGCGGCCCCGCAAACATATGAAGTCCACAGTGGTCGACAATGGAACGGCGGCAGCAGGGACGATCACAAAGAAGAGATCTCTGTAGTGGCCCGCACCATTGATCGTGTCGATCGCGAGCGGAAGATTCCAGAATGGGGACGAATGGCTGGCCTGGAATGTCGGAAACGATGCTATCCCGACCCCCGCAGCCCATAAAATGAAACGGATCAAACTGTAAAGTGCTAGCCACCACACCGGACCGCCCCAGCCTGCCTTGACAACCGAGGGTAGAGGCGGGGCGCCCGCGCGTCAATATCGTCCCGGTCTCGAAGGGTGCCGGACCGGGCTGCCCGAGGGTCCGGATCCTTCGAGGCTCACCCTACGGCGAGCACTTCGAGAAATGCTGACGACGCCTCGAAGCCTCGCCGCTGGAGCGGGGTGCGGCCTCGAACGTGTGCGTGCGCTCACGCGGTGCGGCGAGGGACGCTGCTCTCACACATCCAGCGTTCCCGCCGCGAAAATCTCCTCCGGGGCCGGACGGCGGTCGATGTAGCCCTGCTCGTTGGCGTAGCGGATGAAGGTTTCCAACGCGGCGCGGTTGGCCTCGAGGCCGTGCGCCCAGGGGTCGGGCCCGTAGGCGGCGCGCTCGTCCTCCAGCGTGTAGACGGCCTCGCAGGCGGTGAGGTGCTTTGGATCCGCGTGGGCGAAGCTCACCCAGCGGCGCTGCGACTCGACCACGGCGTCGGCGATGCTGCGCGCCGTCCACGGCTCGCGCTCGACCAGCCGCTTGCTCATCACGATCGTGTGGGTCATCGGCAGGAAGCCGGTGCGGCGGGAATAGGCGCGCGACTCGGCGCGGCTGTCGGGAAACAGCCGGCGGATGCGGCGGTCGCCGCGCAGCACCGCCTCGGGCAGCACCGGCGTGAACAGCGCGTCGATCTCGCCGGCGAACAGCATGTCCTCGATGTCGGACATCTCGCCCGGCTTCAGCGTCACCTGGACGTCCGGCGGAATCACGAAGCCGCCGCCCTCCTGGGCCGGCGTGATCCAATGGAAATCGGACGGCACGATGCCGTAAAAGTCCTTCAGGATGCCGCGCAGCCAGACATTGATGGTCGAGCGGTAGCGCTTGGTGCCGATGCGCTTGCCGACCAGCTCGCGCGGATCCGTGTAGGGCGCGTCGGCCCGGCAATACATGTAGGCGTGCACCGGCATGCGCAGCGGAAACACCGGTAGCGCGACGACGGGCTCGTCGCGGCAATGCGCCATCAGGTACCAGGACAGCGACATCTCGGCGACGTCGTACTGCTCGTAGACCGGGACCAGGCAGAACTCCGGGATGCTCCCGACCGTGACGGCGAGGTCGATGCCGGCCGGCTTGACGCGGCCGTCGACCAGCATGCGGGTGCGGTCGTAGTCGGCGATCGCCAGGGTCATGGGCAGCAGGCTGCCGTCCCGCCCGTCCGCCGGGCGGGGCTGGCCGGCCGCCGAAGCGGATGGCTTGGTCAAGTCGAGCATCGCGAGTCTCCAGGCTGGCGGGAATCGGGAACGGCGGACCGGAGCGTTCCGGCCCGCACCGGGTCGACGGTGGGACGAGCGACCCTGCGCATCACTGCTTCAGCCCCATCGTGGTGGCGAGCTCGCGCCACTTCACGATCTCGTCGCGGACCAGGGCAGCGAGCGCCTCGGACGTGCCGGGCGCGGCGTCCATTCCCTGCGCTGCGAGAGCGGCGACGACCTCGGGCGATTCCAGAGTCTCTTGCAGCGCGGCGTTCAGCCGGGCCACGATGCCGGGCGGCACGCCGGCCGGCATGACCACGGCCATCCACAGCGCCACGTCGTAGCCCCGCAGGCCGGCCTCCTGCAGGGTCGGGATGTCGGGCAGCGAGGCGATGCGCTGCGGCGACGTCACGGCCAAGGCGCGGAGCTGCTTGGATCTGATCTGCTCCAGCGTGGGCCCGAGCGTGCCGAACTGCAGGTCGATGCGCCCCGTGGTCGCATCGAGAACGGCCTGGGCGGAGCTGCGATAGGGGATGTGGGCGAGCTGCACGCCGGCCATCCGGGCGAACAGCTCGGCCGAAAGATGCGCAAGGCTCGCTTGCCCGGCCGTCCCGTAGCTGAGCTGGTGCGGTTTCGCCTTGGCGAGCGCGATCAGGTCGGCCACCGACTCGGCCGGCACCGACGGGTGCACGGCGAGCACATAGGGGGAGGCGCCGATCATCGAGACCATCGTGAAGTCGGTCTCGGGATTGTAGGTGAGCTTGGAGGACAGGCTGGCCGCGACCGCATGCGTGCTGTTGGTGGCGAGCCCGATCGTGTAGCCGTCCGGCGCCGCGCGGGCGACCGCCTCGGCACCGATGTTCCCGCTCGCGCCGGAGCGGTTGTCGATCACGACCTGCTGCCCGAACAGCGTCCCGAGCTTCTGGGCGACGATGCGGGCGACGAGGTCCGAGGCGCTGCCGGCCGGGAACGGCACGATGAAGCGGATCGGCCGGTCCGGCCATTTCGCCGCGCTGTCCTGGGCGAGCCGGGCCAGCGCGAGATTGTGCAGCACCCGCCGGGTCTCGCCC
>NZ_NPEX01000210.1:4926-10598 GCF_003258865.1 Rhodoplanes roseus
GCGAGGCTGCACATCGCGGCTGCGGTGGCCCACCGCCGCGTCACGCCTTCGCGAGTCATCGCGCGGCCCTCCCTGTCGTTGTTGTCGTCGCGTGGCGCCCGGCGCCGGGTCGGCGGTCGGGATCGTCCGCGAAGTCATTGGATCGAAGGAGATCGGACTGGAGCGACGAGAGACGTTCGGATTGCGAAAGTCGGGTCGGTGCGTGACGTGAGAATGTCCTGTCCAAATCGTACGGCCGGGTCCGGGAAAGATCAACGGTGCGCCGCCCCGGCGGCCCGGCGGCTCACGGGGGGCACGCATGCCAAAACAACAGGGTGATTCGTCGCGAAGACGGCATGGTGTCCTGATCAGATCGCGGGGGCCTCTCCGGAGCCTCGGCCGGACACCCGTGCGGAGGGGCCGCGATGGCGACAACGGCCGACCGCTGCCGCCGCGACGGTGGTAGCGCGCTGGCCGGCGGTCGCGAACGCGGCGCGGACGATCGTGTGGCGTGGCGGTCGTGAGCCGGAACGGCTTGCCGGCGGCGGCCGTTGTCCCTCGATGCACAGGAGGCCGCCATGACCGAGGACGACCCTCGCGCCGACATCCCGCCGCGCAACGGCGAACAGGACGAGGCGCCGCGCGATGCTCGCGATCGGAGCGGGATGGCGGGCGCCAATGCGCGGCCGCTCGACGACACCATCGCGCAGACCGGCCCCGGCCTCCCCGACGATTCGAGCGCGCCCGTCGAGATCGACCCGGCCGAGGAGCGGCGGATCGCGGACCGGATCCGGACGATCGGGACGTCGGACGCGGGTCGCGACTCCGGCTCCGAATGAGCGCCTCCGCGTCACACGGAAAAAGTGCCGGACGAAGAAAGTGGGATGCGTCCTGATCAGCGCGTGTCGTGATCAGGACGCAGGACGGCCGTACGGCCGTCCGTTCAGTCCACCAGGCCCTTCTTGACCAGCCACTCCTGGATCAGGTCGGCGACCTGGCCGTTGGTCTTGTCCATCATGAGCATGTGCGAGTTGCCCTTGAGGCCGACGTCGGGCAGGTCGATCACGTCGACGCTGCCGCCGGCCGCCTTCACGGCGTCGCCGAAGGCGACGTCCTTGCCGCGCATCGCCGGCCAGCGCGAATCCTGCTTGATGAAGTCGCCGAACACCATGAGGATCGGCACGTTCTTGAGCGCCGCCGCCTTCTCTGGATCGCCCGGCACGGCCGGCTCGACCGCCACCAGCGCCTTGACCTTGTCGGGATGCTCCTGCGCCACCTTGAAGGCGAAGCCGCCGGCCTGGCTGTGGAACAGGATCACGCAGGGGCAGACCTTCTCGACCAGCTCCGTGTAGGCGGCGATGATCGGCTTGTCGCTGTCGAGCCAGCGCGGCACGTTCTGGCGGACGAAGTTGTCGTAGGCCTCGACCGGGAACTGGCTGCCGGGCAGCACCTTCAGCTTGGCCGGGTCGGGGCTCCACGAGCCCGGGCCCTGGCCGATGCGGAAGCGCTCGAAGGCGTTGCCGCGGGCCAGGAAGATCGGCGAGCTCGGCCACACGTCGGGGCTCGGATAGCCCGAGCGGCCGCGCTCGACCGCGTCGGAATTGTAGACGTCCCAGCCCTTGCGCACGAACATGTTGAGCCAGCCGTCGCGGCCGTCCGGCGTGGTCTCGTAGGTGACGCCGGTGAGGCCGCCGCCGTGCCACATCAGCAGCGGATATTTGCCCTTGCGGTTGGCCGGGAAGAAGTACTGCACGTACATCTGCTCGACCTGGTAGGGGCCGTTCGGGTCCATCTTGGCGGGCGTGCCGCCGGCCGCGAACAGCACCTCGCGGACCGGCTTGCCGGTGACCTCGACGATGCGGCCGCCGATGTGGAACGAGCCCATGTCGCGCAGCGCGATCGGCTCCTTCTTGGCGGCCGGGTTCGGCAGCACCGGGCCGGTCGGGGCGGGCGCGGCGGGCGTGGCCGCCGGAGCGGGGGCGGGCGACTGGGCGAGCGCCGACGCGCCGAGAAGGCCGAGCGACAGCCCGGCCAAGAGCAGTGTCTTCATTCGTTGGAACTCCCGGAAGTGAGAACGCCGGGATCATACGCCGCCGCACGGCCGGTGCACGCGCCGTGTCGGATGTTTCGGGTTGCGAAACACGACGGCGGGCGCGCGAAACCTCGCGGCGTCTCGCGCCGCCTCAGTGCTTCAGCTCGAACGGGATCGGCGGCTCCTCGCTGATCAGCGAGATCGTGATGCGCCGGTTGGCGGACACATAGGGGTCGTCGGGAAACAGCAGTTGGACGTCGGCCTTGCCGGTCACGCCGAAGAACACGGCGCTCGGCACGCCCTCCGCCTCGAGAGTGCGGCGCACCGCGTGGGCGCGCTCGGACGACAGCTCCCAGGGGCCGTAGCCGGGTCTGAACGGCGTCCTGGTGGCCGAGGTGTGGCCCGTGATGGAGATGCGGAAGCCGGTCGCCTTCAGCGGCACGGCGAGCCGCTGGATCAGCCGGCGGGTGCGCTCGTAGGGCTCGCTCGACCCTTCCGGGAACATCGAGCGGCCGTCCTGGTCGACGATCTCGACATTGAGGCCGTCGCGGGTCTCCTCGATCATCACGTGCTTGGAGACCTCGGTCAGCTCCGGCATGTCCTGCAGGGCCTGGCGCAGGGACGCTGCCGCCAGCGCGAAGGCGCGGTCCTGCTTCGATCGCACCCCGATGCTGTTGCGGTCGTGCTGGTCGGGGCTCGGGGTGGCCGAGGCCTCCTCGGGCGGGATGTTGGCGGCGTTCTTCAGCTTCGGCCGGGTCGGCAGGCCCGGCACCTCGACGATGCCCGAATAGCGGATCGCGCTCTGCACGCCGAAGGCGTCGCGCATCGAGCCGGCGACCAGCTGCATCTTCTGCTGGTCCTGGGTCGACAGGGCGCTCAGCATCACGAAGAAGGCGACCAGCAGCGCCATCAGGTCCGCGAAGGTGACGAACCATCCGTGGCCGCCGTGCCCTCCGTCTTTTCGTCTTGCCATCCGACCGTTCCCGCTGAACCTGGATCCGGGCCCGCCGGGAGCGCCCCGGCGGGTCGCGCCCCTCGTGCAGAAATATACAAACAGATGTATGTATACGGCATCTTAATCGGATCCTGACGATGCGACGGACCAAGGAGGAGGCCGGACAGACGCGCGAGCGCATCCTCGCCGTTGGCGAGCGGCTGTTTCGGGCGAAGGGCATCGCCGCCGTGTCGGTCGAGGAGATCGCCGAGGCGGCCGGGTTCACCCGCGGCGCGGTGCACTGGCATTTCCACGACAAGCGCGGGCTGCTGCTGGCGCTGGCGGACCGGCGCGGGCTTCCGCTGCAGCGGCTGGCGGATCGCGTGAAGGTGGACCCGGATCTCGAGCCGCTCGACGAGTTCCAGGCCGTCATCGTGCGGGCGTTCGGCGACATGGAGCAGGGATCGGCCGACCGGCAGTTCGAGACGACGCTCGCGGCCTTCGCGGCCGCCGAGGCGCCCGACCGGCTGCGCCGCTTCGAGGCCGACCTGCGGCAGGCGATCACGACGATCTTCGAAGCCGCCGAGGGGGGCCGCCGGCTGAAGCCGGAGTGGCCCGCGGCGACCGCCGGCCTGGCCTGCTACGGCCTGCTTTCCGGCCTGGTGAACGCCTGGCTGCGCGGCGAGGCCGGCTTCTCGCTCACCACGGACGTGGTGGGAGCGCTGCGCGCCTTCATCGCTGCAGTGTCACGCCCGAACCCGGGCGGGTGACTGCACGAGGGGGGCACGCGGCCGAGAGACGGCGGCGCCGTTTCATCCCGCGGCGTGCGCCGCGGCTCAGGCCTTGGACCGCGCCGCGTCGGCCAGGCGCTTGAGCACGGTGCGCAGCCCCGCCGCCGTGGTGATGCGCTCGGGGAAGGGGAGGCGGCGGGTGTGGTCGCCGGCGGCGAGGTCGAGGCCGTCGGGGTCGAGGCCCGTCACGGTCCAGGCCGCCTCGGGGCCGCCGGCCAGCACGGTGGCGTACAGCTTCACCGCCTCGGCGTGGTCCTGGTTCATGTGGGCGATGGCGCTCTCCTCGGCGGCCAGCAGCTCGTCGGCGCCGGACAGGTCGGTCAGGACCTCCTCGGGCGCGAGGTCGGCGGCGCGGGCGAACCCGCCGTTGAGATGGAACGCCGCGACGATCATGCGCCAGGTCGAGAAGTCGGGCAGGCCGGCATAGAGCTCGGCCTTGGGGTGGCGCGCCAGGAAGCGGCGCCGCAGAACGGGATCGTCGTCGCGCACCAGGCTGCCCAGCACGGTGAGCCTGGGATGGGCGAGCGGATCGCCCTTGCCGGTCGCCGCGAGCAGGATCGAGGCGCGGCCGTCGCGCTCCAGATTCGCCGTGTGGGTGGCGAGCCGCGAGATCAGCAGCACGGGCGAGCCGTCCGGCGTGGTCGCCACGTTGACCAGCGAGCCGAACGGGTGGCCGGTATTCCGGTCGTTGGTGGCGAGCGTGCCGGCGCGGGTCGCGCGGAGCAGCCTGCGGGCCCCCGCGACAGGATCGAAGTCCTCGGGAAGCTTGGCGTTTTCGGGCAGGCGCCCGGGCATGGTCCCGGGCCGCGGCGGCTGGACATGGGTCACGGTCGGTCTCCTGGTCGGGGCTGGTCCGGCCACCGGGGGACAGGCGAATTCCAGCCGATTTCGCCTCCGGTATGGCGAAATTGCGAATGAATCACTAGACTCCTTGCTCGCAAGCGCAGTCCGGACCACCCCGCCCGAGGGGCGTCCGGGTCACATTTCGGCCCAGCTTTGCGGGCTTCAAGGCCCGAAGAGTTTGCCCGTTCACGGGAAAGAGGCTCATGCCGACCATCGCGCTCGTCGACGACGACCGGAACATTCTCACCTCGATTTCGATCGCGCTCGAGGCCGAAGGCTACCGGATCATGACCTACACGGACGGCGCCTCGGCGCTGGACGGGTTCAAGACCTCGATGCCGGACCTCGCGATCCTCGACATCAAGATGCCCCGCATGGACGGCATGGAGACGCTCCGCCGCCTGCGCCAGAAGTCCGACGTGCCCGTCATCTTCCTCACCTCCAAGGACGAGGAGATCGACGAGCTGTTCGGCCTGAAGATGGGGGCGGACGACTTCATCCGGAAGCCGTTCTCGCAGCGGCTTCTGGTCGAGCGCGTCAAGGCGGTGCTCCGCCGCGCCATCCCCAAGGACGGGACGGTGCCGAAGGAGACCGACTCGGCCAAGGTCTTGGAGCGCGGCCAGCTCCGCATGGATCCGGAGCGCCACACCTGCACCTGGAAGAACGAGCCCGTCACCCTCACGGTGACGGAGTTCCTGATTCTCCAGGCGCTGGCCCAGCGGCCCGGCGTGGTGAAGAGCCGCAACGCCCTGATGGACGCGGCCTACGACGACCAGGTCTATGTCGACGACCGCACCATCGACAGCCACATCAAGCGGCTGCGCAAGAAGTTCAAGCAGACCGACGACGACTTCGACATGATCGAGACCTTGTACGGCGTCGGCTATCGGTTCAAGGAGTAGCGCGTCCGCCGCTGTTGTCGCGCGGGGCCGAGACGTGCCCCGCGGATCGGGCCCTGGCTGTGCCGGGCCGGGCCGGCGAGACGCCCTGACGAAACCCGCGAGGCGCACGGCCCGTGCTCGATCGACTTGCCGACCGCGACAGCGCCGACACCGTCGAGACCCGCGCGGCGGCTGCGGGCGTGCCGGGACCG
>NZ_NPEX01000211.1 GCF_003258865.1 Rhodoplanes roseus
TTTGCCGAGACGCTCTGCCCTCACACCGCCCGCGCGGTGCGCAGGGCGGCGATCTCGTCCGGCGAAAAGCCGAACTCCGACAGGATCTCGTCGGTGTGCTGGCCGCGGCCGGGGGGCGGGCCGGCGAGCCGGCTCGGCGTGCGCGACAAGGCGAAGGGCTGGCCCACCAGGGTCAGCGGCGCCTCGGTCCCCGCGACCGGCTGGGCGATGCCGAGATGCCGCACCTGCGGGTCCGCGAACACCTTGTCGATGGTCAGGATCGGGCCGCACGGCACGCCGGCCTGATTGAGCGTCTCCACCCAGTCGGCGCTCGGCGCCGTGCGGGTGCGTTCGCCGATGGCGGCGTGGAGGGCTTTTCGGTTCTTGGAGCGCGACGCGCCGGTGGCGTAGTCGGGATTGTCCAGGAGCTCCGGCGCCCCGATGGCGCGGGCGAGGCGCTCCCACACGGCATGCCCGGCCGTGGCGATGTTGATGTAGCCGTCGGCGGTCGGGAAGACGCCGGTCGGGATGGTGGTCGGGTGGTCGTTGCCGGCCTGCTGCGCCACCTCGCCCTTCACCAGCCAGCGTGCCGCCTGGAAGTCGAGCATGAACACCTGGGCCTGCAGCAGCGAGGTCTCGACGCACTGCCCCTCTCCCGACACCTCCCGTTCCAGCAGCGCGACCAGGATGCCCATGGCGCAGAACAGGCCGGCGGTGAGGTCGGCGAGCGGGATGCCGGCCCGCACCGGCCCCTGCCCGGGCAGCCCGGTGATCGACATCAGGCCCCCCAGCCCTTGCGCGATCTGGTCGAAGCCCGGACGCCCCGCATACGGGCCGGTCTGGCCGAAGCCCGAGATGCTGGCATAGACCAGCCTGGGGTTGAGCGTGCGCAGCGTCGGATAGTCGACGCCGAGCCGCTCCTTCACGTCGGGCCGGAAGTTCTCCACCACCACGTCGGCTTTTCGGGCGAGCCGGCGGAACGCGGCCAGTCCCGCCTCGGATTTCAGGTCGAGCGTGATGGCGCGCTTGTTGCGGTGCAGGTTCTTGAAGTCCGGACCGTCGCGGGGACCGCCCATGTCCTCGCCGCCGGCCAGGTGCGCCGGTGTCTCGATCTTGATCACGTCGGCGCCCCAGTCGGCGAGCTGCCGCACCGCCGTCGGCCCCGAGCGCACCCGCGTCAGGTCCAGCACCGTGAACCGGGACAGGGCCGTCGAGGCCTGGTCATGCGGCATGCGCCGTCGCTCCGTCGGCTCGGACCAAGGAGGGTGGGATGCGGCCGCGCGTCGCGGCACCGCGCGCCGACCATCCCCGATGCGGCCGCCCTTGTCCACCGTGCGGCGCCGCCACCGCAAGGCGGGCTCGTGCGGCGGCACTGCCGCAGGTGGGCGCCAGGGTCGCAGTTCCCCGCCCTCGCCTTCGCGCCCCCGTTCTGTTAGAGGCGAACGAACCGCGTCGGCCGGGGCGCGGCGCCCGCCCGTATCCTCCAGGAGCGCCAGGACTGAGCATGTACGATCGGCTGCGCGTGGCCTCGGAAGCTTTCGACCGCAGAATTGGCTGGCACCGGGTCGGATTCCTGGTCAGCCTCGCCGTCATCGTGGCCGCGGCCGTCGTGCTGTACCGGATGCTGCACGGGATCGACGTGCACGAGGTGATCGGCGCCCTGCGGGCCATTCCTTGGCGCGACATCCTGCTGGCGTCCGGCTTCGTCGCAGCCGGCTATTTCACGCTGACCTTCTACGACGTCTTCGCGCTGCACACGATCGGCCGCGGCGACATCCCGTACCGGACCGCCGCCCTGGCCGGCTTCACCAGCTATGCGGTCGGCCACAATGTCGGCGCCAGCGCGTTTACGGGCGGCGCCGTGCGGTACCGGATCTATTCGCTGCACGGGCTGTCGGCCATCGAGGTGGCGAAGGTCTGCTTCGTCGCCGGCTTCACGTTCTGGCTGGGCAACGCCACCGTGCTGGGGCTCGGCATCGCCCACGCGCCCGAAGCCGCATCGGCCATCAACCAGGTGCCGCCCTGGGTCAACCGGACGCTGGCGATCATCACGCTGATGGCGCTCGCCACCTATGTGGGCTGGGTGTGGACGACCCCGCGGGTGATCGGCCGCAGCAACTGGGAGGTGACGCTGCCGGGCGGGCCGCTGACGCTCCTGCAGATCGCCATCGGGATCGTCGATCTCGCCTGCTGCGCGGCCGCCATGTACATGCTGGTGCCGCACGAGCCGTATATCGGATTCGTCACCGTGGCCGTGATCTTCGTGGCCGCGACCCTGCTGGGCTTCGCCAGCCACTCGCCGGGCGGGCTCGGCGTGTTCGACGCGGCCATGCTGGTCGCGCTGTGGGAGTACGACAAGGAGCAGCTCCTGGCCGGCCTGCTGCTGTTCCGGTTGCTGTACTATCTCGTGCCGTTCGCGGTGGCGCTGCTGATTCTCGGGTCGCGCGAGGCGTGGCTCTGGAGCAGGCGCAGCCGGGCCGCCCAGGCGAGCGCGCGAGCCGGCGCCGGGGCGGCGACGCCGGCGCATCAGGACCCCGGCCAGGGCTGACCGCGAGCGCGGGCCGTCCCGGCGGGACGGCACCAGCGGCATTCGGGACCAGCGGACATGGCCTTGGCGGACCACGACAAGACACCCACCGGTCGAGGACCGCGGCTTCTCGCCTGGGCGACGTCGGTGCCGCGCATCCGGCTGGTGCTGCCGACCGCCGCCGCGGCCCTCGCGGCCGCCGTCTGGGCCGGCGAGATGCGCCTCGTCCCGGCCGTGCTGGTGTTCGCCGCCGTGACGCTCGGCCTCGTCGCCGACCTCCGCCGCGCCGGCCGCAAGCGGATCGCCGACAGCGACGACCTGGGGCCGGGCAACAGCGACCTGGTGATCGACGCCGCCATCGCCGGTCTGCCCGATCCGGTGATCGTGCTGGAGCGCGGCGGCGTGGTGCGCGCCTTCAACCGCCACGCCATCGAGGTCGCCCCGGCGCTGGCGACGGCCCGTCCGCTCTCCTTCGCGCTGCGCCATCCGGGCGTGCTGGACGCGGTCCGCCGCGCCGCCGAGGAGAGCACCACGATGCGCACCGAGATGGCCCAGCGGGTGCCGACCGAACGCTGGTGGGACACCGTGATCGCGCCGGTGCGGCTGCCGCCCGGGCCCGCCCAGCCGGCCGGCGAGCGGCTGCTGCTGGTCAGCTTCCACGACCTGACGCCGCTGCGCCGCGCCGAGCAGATGCGGGCCGACTTCATCGCCAATGCGAGCCACGAGCTGCGCACGCCGCTCGCCTCGCTGTCCGGCTTCATCGACACGCTGCAGGGCCCGGCGCGCGCCGACACCGCGGCGCGCGAGCGCTTCCTCGCCATCATGCGGGCGCAGGCGAGCCGCATGGCGCGGCTGATCGACGACCTCCTGTCGCTGTCGCGCATCGAGCTGAAGGTGCATGTGCGGCCCGAGACGCCGGTCGACATCGTGCTGCTGCTGCGCCAGGTCGCCGAGGGGCTGCAGCCGCTCGCCGGCGAGCGCGGTGTCACCATCGGGTTCGAGCCGCCGGCCGCGCCCGTGACGGTCGCGGGCGACCGCGACGAGCTGGTGCGGGCCTTCGAGAACCTGATCGAGAACGCGCTGAAATACGGCGCCAGCGGCGGCCGCATCGACCTCGCGGTGCTGCGCGAGACCGGCCCGCGCGGCGACGAGATCGCCGTCTCGGTGAAGGACTACGGCCCCGGCATCGCGCCCGAGCATCTGCCCCGGCTGACCGAGCGCTTCTACCGCGCCGACGTCGCCGAGAGCCGGGCCCAGGGCGGCACCGGACTGGGCCTCGCCCTGGTCAAGCACATCGTCCAGCGCCACCGCGGCCGCCTCGGGATCGACAGCACGCCGGGCGCCGGGGCCACCTTCACGATCCGCCTCCCGATTGTGACAGCCGCCCCATCCGGAACCAAAATCGACGGCATCCCAGTTACTTAAACGTTCATCTCAGTGTCATGTTGAGATCATAGAACGGTGACGGGCAGCGGCTAAGACAGTCGTGCCTGAGGCCGGCCGACGGACTCCCCCTCGTTCTGCCGGCGCCAGTCGACCATGCGGGAGGGCTCGAGCCCGCCCCCAACGACGATCCAGCGACCGGTCGGACCGGATGCGGGCCTTCGCCTGCATCGACGGCTCGTCCTCGACAGGAGAGACCCCTTGAACGTCTACAAAGCCCTCATCGCGGCCGGCGCGCTCGTCGCCGCGTCCGTCGCCCCCGCCGCGGCCGCCGACATCTCGGGTGCCGGCGCCACCTTCCCGTATCCGATCTATGCCAAGTGGGCCGACACCTACAAGAAGGAGACCGGCATCGGCCTGAACTATCAGTCGATCGGCTCCGGCGGCGGCATCAAGCAGATCCTCGCCAAGACCGTGACGTTCGGCGCCAGCGACGCGCCGCTCAAGCCGGAAGAGCTCACCAAGAACGGCCTCGTCCAGTTCCCGATGGTGATGGGCGGCATCGTGCCGGTCGTCAATGTCGACGGCATCAAGCCGGGCGAGCTGGTGATCGACGGCCCGACGCTGGGCAAGATCTTCCTCGGCGAGGTGAAGACCTGGAACGACGCCGCGATCCAGAAGCTCAACCCCGGCCTCAAGCTGCCGAGCCAGGCGATCGCCGTCGTGCACCGCTCCGACGGCTCGGGCACCACCTTCAACTTCACCGACTACCTGAGCAAGGTGAGCCCGGAGTGGAAGTCGAAGGTCGGCTCGGCGACCTCGGTCGAGTGGCCGGCCGGCATCGGCGCCAAGGGCAACGAAGGCGTCGCCAACAACGTCGCCCAGACCAAGGGCTCGATCGGTTACGTCGAGTACGCCTACGCCAAGCAGAACAAGCTGCCCCACACCAAGATGGTGAACAAGGACGGCAAGACGGTCGCTCCGGAGATGGCCTCGTTCCAGGCCGCCGCCGCCAGCGCCGACTGGAACTCGGTTCCGGGCTACGGCGTGATCATCACGGACCAGCCGGGCGCCGGCACGTGGCCGATCACCACGGCCACCTGGATCCTGATGTACAAGACGCCGGCCGACGTCGCGACCTCCAAGGCCGCGCTCGAGTTCTTCGCCTGGGCCTACGAGAAGGGCGACAAGATGGCCGAGGATCTCGACTACATCCCGATGCCGGCCAATGTCGTGAAGAGCGTCGAGGCCACCTGGACGGCCGAGATCAAGGACCCGAGCGGCAAGCCGCTGTTCACGGCGCGCTGATCGACTCAAACGACGTCGACGAGAGAAGGCCTTCGGGCCTTCTCTCTGTTGACGGAACCTTGTTCGTATCGTCTCGGGCAGCTCGTCGCGTTATTGAGGACGACGCGGCCGAAGCACAGCCTTCGGTCGAACGACGCGATCGGGAGCCCGGACATGCCTTCGCGGAGAATGCCAGTGGTCGATATTGCGCTTCGGGACGTCCCGGCGGTCGCCGCGACCCCGCCCGACAGGAAACGTGTCCTGGCCCGCCTGAGGCTGACCAACAGCTCGTTCCGAACCCTGACCCTCCTGGCCTCGATCCTGGTGCTGGTCATCCTCGGCGGCGTCATCATCGCGCTGATCGAGGGATCGCTGCCGGCGCTGCGCCAGTTCGGCTTCGGCTTCCTGGTGAGCGAGCGCTGGAACCCGGTGACCGAGAACTTCGGCGCGCTGGCGCCGATCTACGGCACCGTGGTCACCTCGATCATCGCCATGATGATCGCGGTGCCGTTCGGTCTGCTGATCGCCGTGTTCCTCACCGAGCTGTGCCCGCCCTGGCTGCGCCGCCCGATCGGCATCGCCATCGAGCTGCTGGCCGGCATTCCCAGCATCATCTACGGCATCTGGGGCCTGTTCGTGTTCGCGCCCTTCCTGCAGCGGACCCTGCAGCCGGCCCTGATCGACCTGTTCGGACCGATCCCGGTGCTCTCGACCCTGTTCGCCGGCCCGCCCTACGGCATCGGCACGCTGACGGCCGGCCTGATCCTCGCCATCATGGTGCTGCCGTTCATCACCTCGATCTCGCGCGACGTGTTCGAGGCGGTGCCGCCCGTCCTCAAGGAGGCCGCCTACGGCCTCGGCTGCACCACCTGGGAGGTGGTGCGCTACGTCGTCATCCCGTTCGCCCGCGTCGGCGTCACCGGCGGCGTGATGCTGGGCCTCGGCCGCGCGCTCGGCGAGACCATGGCGGTGACCTTCGTGATCGGCAACGCCCACCGCATCTCGGGCTCGCTGCTGGCGCCCGGCACCACCATCTCGGCCACCATCGCCAACGAGTTCACCGAGGCGCTGGGCGATCTCTACACCTCCTCGCTGGTCGCCCTCGGCCTCATCCTGTTCGTGATCACCTTCTTCGTGCTCGCGATCGCCCGCTACATGCTGATGCGCATCGAACGCCGGATCGGGTGATCTCATGAACCTCTACGCAAGACGACGCGCCACCAGCCGTGTCGTGATGGCCATGTCGATCGGCGCGACCGCGATCGGGCTCGGCTGGCTCGTCCTGGTGCTCGGTGCGCTGCTGTGGAACGGCTTCACCAGCCTCTCGATCGCGGTGTTCACCGAGATGACGCCGCCGCCCGGCGCCGCCGGCGGCCTGCTCAACCCGATCCTCGGCAGCCTGATGATGTCGGCCGTCGCGGTCGCGGTCGGCACCCCGATCGGCATCCTGGCCGGCACCTACATGGCCGAGTACGGCCGCTACTCGCCGCTGAGCAGCGTGGTGAGGTTCATCAACGACATCCTGCTGAGCGCGCCCTCCATCGTGGTCGGCCTGTTCATCTACGAGGTCGTGGTGCGGCCGATGGGACACTTCTCCGGCCTCGCGGGCTCGATCGCGCTGGCCGTGCTGGTGATCCCGGTCGTGGTGCGGACCACCGAGGACATGCTGCTGACGGTGCCGAAGGAGCTGCGCGAGGCGGCCACGGCGCTCGGTCTGCCGCGCTCGCACGTGATCGCCAACGTGTCGTACCGGGCGGCCCGCGCCGGCATCATCACCGGCATCCTGCTCGCCGTCGCCCGCATCAGCGGCGAGACCGCGCCGCTGCTGTTCACGGCGCTCAACAACCAGTTCTTCTCGGCCGACATGAATGCCCCGCTGGCCAGCCTGCCGGTGGTCATCTTCCAGTTCGCCATGAGCCCCTATCCGGAGTGGCAGAACCTCGCCTGGGCCGGTGCCCTGATCATCACCTTCGCCGTCCTGGCGCTCAGCATCTCGGCCCGCGCCCTGGCCGCAACGAGGAACGCGCAATGACCTCCGTCGACCTGTCGAACGGACCGAAGTCGGTCCCGACCCCGATCATCGGCACCCATGCAGGCCTCGATTCCGAGCTCGAGGAGAAGATCTCGGTTCGCAACGTCAACTTCTACTACGGCGACAACCGGGCCCTGAAGAGCATCTCGGTGCCGCTGTACAGCCAGCGGGTCACCGCCTTCATCGGCCCGTCGGGCTGCGGAAAGTCGACCCTGCTGCGCATCCTCAACCGCATCTACGACCTCTACCCGAATCAGCGGGCCGAGGGCGAGGTCCTGCTCGACGGCGACAACATCCTCGACCCGGCGCAGGATCTGAACCTGCTGCGGGCCCGCGTCGGCATGGTGTTCCAGAAGCCGACGCCGTTTCCGATGTCGATCTACGAGAACATCGCCTTCGGCATCCGCCTCTACGATTCGCTGTCCAAGTCGGAGCTCGACGGTCGCGTCGAATCCGCGCTCAAGCGCGCCGCGCTGTGGACCGAGGTGAAGGACAAGCTGCACGCCAACGGCCTCAGCCTGTCCGGCGGCCAGCAGCAGCGCCTGTGCATCGCCCGCACCGTGGCGGTGCAGCCGGAGGTGATCCTGCTCGACGAGCCCTGCTCGGCTCTCGACCCGATCTCGACGGCCAAGATCGAGGAGCTGATCGAGGAGCTCAAGACCGACTACGCGATCGCCATCGTGACGCACAACATGCAGCAGGCGGCGCGCGTCTCCGACTACACCGCGTTCATGTATCTGGGCGAGCTCGTCGAGTTCGACACCACGAGCAAGATGTTCACCTCGCCCGTGGACACGCGGACGCAGGACTACATCACGGGCCGGTTCGGCTGACGCTGACGCTTGGCCGGCCGCCGACCGGCGGCCGGGCCCACTCCCGAGACACTGAAGGGTGACGTCCATGATGGACCACACGCACAAGGCCTTCGACACCGACCTCCAGGATCTGGCCCGGATGGTCGCCGAGATGGGTGGCCTCGCCGAGCAGCAGATCTCCGACGCGGCCGACGCGCTCGACCGCCGCGACCTCACGGTCGCCCAGCGGGTGATCGTCGGCGACGCCCGCATCGACGCGCTGCAGCGCGAGCTGGAGTCGAAGTCGGTCCTCACCATCGCGCGCCGCCAGCCGATGGCGGTCGACCTGCGCGAGGTGGTCGGGGCGATGCGCATCGCCAACGACCTCGAGCGGATCGGCGACCTCGCCAAGAACATCGCCAAGCGCGTCGTGGTGCTCGATCACGAGTTCCGGGCCCAGCAGGTGATGCGCGGCGTGCAGCACATGACCGAGCTGGTGCTGTCGCAGATCAAGGACGTGCTCGACGCCTATGCACGGCGCGACCTCGCCAAGGCGGTCACCGTGTGGAAGGCCGACGAGGAGGTCGACGCGGTCAACAACTCGCTGTTCCGCGAGCTGCTCACCTACATGATGGAGGATCCGCGCAACATCGGGATCTGCATCCATCTGCTGTTCTGCGCCAAGAACATCGAGCGGATGGGCGACCACGCCACCAACATCGCCGAGACGGTGTACTACATGATCGAGGGCCGGCCGCTGGTCGACGAGCGACCCAAGAACGACACCACGTCCAGCACCGTGGTTCCGTTCGACGCCTGAAGCCGAGATTGTCGACGCGGCCGCCGGTCCGGCGGCCGCATTTGATCGAAGAAGAAGAGAAACCGGATGGCCGCGCGCATTCTGATCGTCGAGGACGAGGAGCCGCTGACGCTCCTGCTGCGCTACAATCTCGAGGCGGAAGGCTACGCGGTCGACGCGGCCGGCCGCGGCGACGACGCCGACCTGCGCCTCAAGGAAAGCCCGCCGGACCTCGCCATCGTCGACTGGATGCTGCCCGGCCTGTCCGGCATCGAGCTGATCCGCCGCCTGCGCGCCCGCACCGAGACCCAGCAGCTCCCGGTGATCATGCTGACGGCCCGCGGCGAGGAGGGCGAGCGCGTCCGCGGCCTCGCCACCGGCGCCGACGACTACATCGTCAAGCCGTTCTCGGTGCCCGAGCTCTTGGCCCGCATCCGCGCGCTGCTGCGCCGCACCAAGCCCGAGCGGGTCGCCTCGGTGCTCACCGCCGGCGACATCGAGCTCAACCGCGAGAAGAAGCGAGTGGCGCGCAGCGGCCGCGACGTGCCGCTCGGCCCGACCGAGTTCCGCCTGCTCGAGTTCCTGATGGAGAACCCCGGCCGGGTGTTTTCGCGCGAGCAGCTCCTGGACCGGGTGTGGGGGCGCGACGTCTACATCGACGAGCGCACCGTCGACGTCCATGTCGGCCGGCTGCGCAAGGCGCTCAACCGCGGCCAGCGCTCCGACCCGATCCGCACCGTGCGCGGCGCCGGTTACGCCCTCAACGACCGTTACGGCGCCGAGGCCTAGCTTCGGGCTTGCGGCACGCTGGAGACCGTCCCGGATGGGACGGTCCTTGAACGGCCGACGCCGGCGCGACGGCCTCAAAAATCCTTCAGGCCCAGCACGTCCATCATCGTGTAGAGCCCGGGCGCGCGGCCCCTCGCCCAGACCGCCGCCTTCACGGCACCGCGGGCGAAGATCATCCGGTCCTCGGCCTTGTGGACGAGCTCGATGCGCTCGGCCGGGCCCGCGAAGATCGCCCAGTGCTCGCCCACCACGGTGCCGCCGCGCAAGGACGCGAAGCCGATGTCACCGGGCTTTCGCGCGCCGGTGTGGCCGTCGCGGCCGCGGTCCGAGCGCGCCGCCAGGTCGATGCCGCGGCCGGCGGCGGCGGCCTCGCCCAGCAGCAGCGCCGTGCCGGAGGGCGCGTCGATCTTCTTGTTGTGGTGCATCTCGAGGATCTCGATGTCGAACTCCTCGTCGAGCGTCGCCGCGACCCTTTTTGCCAGCGCCGCCAGGAGGTTCACGCCGAGGCTCATGTTGCCGGACTTGACGATCGCGACCGACGCCGCGGCGGCCGCGATGGCCTGCTCGTCGGCGGCCGAGAAGCCGGTGGTGCCGATCACGTGAAACAGCCCGGCGGCGGCGGCCTGATCGGCCAGTGCCACCGAGGCCGCCGGAATCGTGAAGTCGATCACGCCGTCCGCGCTTTTGGCCAGCGGCGGCAGGTCGGCCGTGACCGGGATTCCGTTGGGGCCGAGCCCGGCGAGCTCGCCGGAGTCGCGGCCGATCAGCGGCGAGCCCGGCGCATCGATCGCGCCCGCGAGCGCGGCGCCGCGCGCCTCCGAAATCGCCTTGATCAGGGTGCGGCCCATCCGGCCGCCGGCCCCCGCCACGATCAAACGCACATCGCTCATCACGCCCTCCTGCCGGCCCCGCCGGTGCCTGTGCGGCCGGTATAGAGGAGCCTTGCGCAGGCGCAACAGGAAGGGCCGGCCCCCTTCACCCTCCCCT
>NZ_NPEX01000212.1 GCF_003258865.1 Rhodoplanes roseus
TGGCCGGACGCGTCGCCGGCGGCGGACCGGAGGGCACGCGCAGATAGCCGGGCGGCGCGCCGAGGACTCGCCCGGGCGGCGCCTGCCCGCCGGCCGAGCCCTGCGGCACGGCGCCGGGCGGGCGGATCGGATCGTCGGCATAGCCGAGCGTCTGGCTCTCGCCGAGCGCCGCCACTTTCAGGGGAAAATCGGCCCCGCACATGCCGGGCCCGTCGATCGGCGACAGCAACGCGACGGCGGGCCCCTGCTTCACGGAGCCGCCCTTGAGGCACTGAACCTCCGCCTCACGCCGCCATGGCTCGCGCTGCGCCATGAAGTTGCGGGCGCAACCGGCGAGCGTGAGGAGAACGAGCGAGCCGACGAGATACAAACGAACGTCGCGCGTCATCCCGCGACAATGCCGGCGACCCGGTTAAGGAGCCCTTGACGTTACCGGACGGTTATACCGGAGCTGCGTGTTTCCGGTCACGGCCGCGTGAGGTCCACCCGAGGGCATGCGACGCTGGCGCTTGATCGCCGCCCGCGTTCCGGCATAACGCCACCACCGCCTGCCGACTCTCCCCGTCCCGAAGGAAGCCCGCCCGTGTCGAATCCGCTGGTCCGCCCGCTGTCCGCTCTCGATCTCGCCCGCCGGATCGAGGGCGGCGAGATCACGCCGGCCGATGTGGTCGCGCGGTGCGCCGAGGCGATCGCGGCCGGGGACGCGACCATCGGGGCGTTCGCGGCGCTCGATCTCGCAGGTGCCGAGGCGCGGGCGAAGGCGGACGGCGCGGCGCTCGCGAAAACGCCGCTGCGCGGGCTGCCGGTCGGCGTGAAGGACATTTTTGAGACGGCCGACCTGCCGACCGGCTACGGCTCGCCGATCTATGCCGGCTACCGGCCGGCGACCGACGCGGCGCTGGTGTGCATGATCCGGCGGGCCGGCGGGCTCCTGCTCGGCAAGACCGTGACGACGCAGTTCGCCTTCATGGACGCCGGCGCGACCAGGAATCCGCACGATCCCGCGCACACGCCGGGCGGCTCGTCGTCGGGCTCGGCCGCGGCGGTGGCGGCCGGCATGGTGGCGGTGGCGGTCGGCACGCAGACGGGCGGCTCGATGGTGCGGCCGGGCGCCTTCTGCGGCGTCGCCGCCTACAAGCCGTCCTACCGGCTGCTGCCGATGGTCGGCTGCAAGACCTTCTCCTGGTCGCTCGACACGGCCGGCCTGTTCGCGGCCGGCATCGCCGACGTCGCCTACGCGGCCGCGGCGCTGACCGGGCGGGATCTGCGGGTCGACCGCGCCGCGCCGGCCGCGCCGCGCATCGGCCTCGCCCGTCCGCACATCTGGCCGCAGGCGAGCCCGGCCATGCGGGCCGCCGTGGAGCGCGCCGCCCGGCTCGCCGAAGCGGCCGGCGCCAGCGTCCGCGAGGTGGCGCTGCCGCCCGTGTTCGAGGACGCCTTCCGGGCGCACGGCGTGGTCCAGGACTACGAGGCCTACCGCGCGCTCGCGCACGAATACGACACCCATCGCGACCGGCTCGGGCCGCGCCTGCGCGAGCATCTCGGCGCGGCTGCGTCGATCACGCCGGAGGCCTATGACGACGCGCGGCGGATCGCCAAGCGGGCGCGCCACGCGCTGGCCGACCTGATGGGCGAGGTGGACGTGCTGCTGACGCCCTCGGCCCCGGGGGCGGCGCCGCGCGGCCTGGAATCCACCGGACAGTCTACGTTCAACCGGCTATGGACCCTGATGGGCACGCCGTGCATCAATGTTCCAGGCTTGATCGACGACTCGGGCCTGCCGCTCGGCGTCCAGATCGTCGGCCGGTTCGGACGCGACCGCGCGGCGCTCGAAGCCGCCTTGTTCGTCGAGCGCACGATCGCTTCCTCACCGGGCGCGTGACGGAGACCGGATCGGGACGAACTGCACCGATACACTGCGCCGACGGCCGCACGACGCACCCTGCACCACGCACACACTGCACCACGCACACACTGAACGACGCACACACTGCACGACGTATTTTTCGGCGAGGAGTCATGCCGCGTATCTGGTCCCCGGATCGTCTCTCGGGAGCGAGACTTTTTTTCACGACATCGATTGCGTTGCTCTCGTGGCCCACGGCCGTGACAGGCCCGGTGCTGCTCGCATCGGCCCTGCTGGTGGGCGCCGCGCCGGCCGCGGCGCAGACGCCCACGCAGGCGCGCGTCACCTCGGCGACCGTGACGCTGGCGCCCGGCGAGGAGACAACGGTGTCGCTCGAGGAGAACGTCACCACCGGCTATTCCTGGCGCTACGATCCCGAGCACAGCAAGGACACGGCCGGCGTCATCATCCAGGATCTCGGCCACGAGCGGCGCAGCGGCGACCCGGCGCTCGGCGCCGCCGGCCTGCATCGTTGGCGGCTCCGCGGGGTGGCGGCGGGACATTCGGATCTGCGGTTCGTCTACGAACGGCCGTGGGAGCATCAGCCGCCGGCCCGCGAGCATACGCTGATGGTCGAGGTGCGCTGACGGCGCTTTCATCTAGTGGTAAAAATGAGCGGAAGCACCGCACACCAGTGTTGCAACGCGCAATTGTTTCCGACTTCAGAACGTCCGCGGGGTGTGCTATGGTTTCGCCATCCAAATGTCCCGAGGAGACCATCTTGGTTCATTCGATCGACCTGAACCGCGTCGCGATCTACGCCGTGTTCGTCTTCGTCACGGCCATCGTGCTGGGCGCGTTCTGATCGGATAGGACCGCGCCCGCGGCCAAGCGGGCCGGCTCGTGCGAGAAACATCGCCGCTGCGACACCGGAGAACCAATTCTCCGGTGTCTCGTTTTCAGGGGCATGGATTTCTTCTTTCCTCACGCGATCGACGTGCCTGCCCTCCCCGCCACGCGCCGCTTGAATCCTTCGGCCCGTTCGCTAAATCCTGCCTCCGCCGCGGCGCGAGTCCTGGTCGCCTCCTCCCGGAGTTCATGACGATGTCCCCCAGAACTCTGCTCGAGCTCGCCGGCGTCACCTCGCTGCCGGCGCGTCTGTCCGAGACCGTGCTGGTCGTGATCGACGCGCAGCAGGAGTATGTCGACGGCGCGCTGCCGCTCGCCGGCGTCGACCCGGCGCTCGCCGAGATCGGCCGTCTGCTCGAGCGCGCCCGCAAGGCGACGACCCCGGTCATCCATGTCGTGCATCACGGCAAGAGCACGAGCGGCCCGTTCGCGCCCGGCTCGCGCGGCGTCGAGATCGCCTCGCCGGCGGCGCCCGCGCCGGGCGAGCCGGTGATCGCCAAGAGCCTGCCCAACGCCTTCGCCTCGACCGATCTGGCCGACCGGTTGCACGCGCTGCACCGCTCGTCGCTGGTGCTGGTCGGCTTCATGACGCACATGTGCATCGAGGCGACGGCGCGCGGCGCCATCGATCTCGGCCTGAAGGCGACCGTGGTGGCGGGCGCGACGGCGACGCGCGATCTGCGCGATCCGCTGAGCGGCGCCGTGATCCCGGCCGCCGAGGTTCACCGCAACGCGCTGGCCGCGCTCTCCGACCGTTTCGCGACGATCGTCTCGTCGTGCGACAGGCTGGACGACTGAGCCGCCGCCACCGGGACGGCGACCACGTCGGCGATCACCGGGAGATGGTCGGAAATTCCCGCGGCGGCGCGGTCCGTGTAGGCGTGCACCAGCGCCTCGGCCGGGCGGCAATAAATCCGGTCGAGCCGCAGCATCGGGCACCACGACGGAAACGTGCGGAAGCGCGAGCGGCCCGGGCAGGCGCGGCGCAGCACGGCTCGCACCGAGCCGGCGAACAGCCAGTCGTTGAAGTCGCCGACCACGACGGTGGTCTGCGGCCCGCCGTCGATCAGCTCCAGCAAGGCGCGCACTTGGGTGCGGCGCTCGCCGAAGCTCAGGCCCAGATGCGTGGCGATCACGCGGGCCGGGCCGTGCGGCGTCACGATCTCGGCCACGATGGCGCGGCGCGGCTCGCGCTCCGGGAACGAGATGTCGTGCACGTCCCAGTGGGACGGCTTCCAGCGGCTCAACAGCATCTGCCCGTAGGCGCCGTCCGACGTGACGATGGTCTTGGCGCCGAGGCCGTAATGGCCGAGCGTGCGCTCGACCACGGCGAACGTCTCCGTGTCGTCGCTGCGCGGGCGGCGCGAATCGACCTCCTGCAGCGCGACGATGTCGGGGTCGTGCCGCTTGATCAGCTCGAGGACGCGGGCGATGTCGAAGCGGGGATTGCGGCCGAGCGCGCCGTGGATGTTCCACGTCATCACCCGAAAAGTGCCGTCGGGCTTCGTTCCTCCCGATCGGGACATCCTTTCTCCGCCCTCGTCCTGAGGAGGCCGCGAGGCGGCCGTCTCGAAGGACGGGGCGGCCGCAGCCGTGGCCGCATGGTTCGAGACGCGATCCTTCGGATCGCTCCTCACCACGAGGCCGGACGAGTCGGCACCGAGCGCCGCGGTCTTCACGGCTCGCGGCTCCCCCGGCGCGAGACGAGCGCCTGCAGGCCGAACACGATGCCGATCCAGCCGGCGAGCAGCGCGACCGCCATGGCGATGCGGCCGGGCGTCGGATTCTGGATCACGCCGAGCAGCTGCTCGCCGAAGGCCGACATGGCGACGATGCCGGGCGCCAGGCCGAGCGCGGTGCCGCCGATGAAGTCGACGAAGCGCACGCCGCTGGCGCCCGACAGCAGATTGATCACCGTGAAGGGCGCGATCGGCAGCAGCCGGATCGCCGCGATGGCGAGCACGCCGCGTCGCGTCACCTCGCGCCTGATCTTGTTGAGCCGCGGGCCGAGCAGGCCGATGAACGGCTTCTGCCCCAGCCCGGCCCCGATGGCGAAGCCGACCGCCGCCGACACCAGCGCGCCGGCGGCGGCGTAGAGGATGCCGAGCCAGGCGCCGAACACCATGGCGGTCGCCGCGATCAGCACCGTCACGGGAAAGCCGAGCAGCCCGCCGACCACGTAGATGCCGAGCACGGCGACCGGCGCCCACAGGTCGCCGAGCCCTTCGAGCACGGCGCGCACCCGCTCGATGTCGGCGAACTGCGCCAGCGGCGTGAAGCGCCAGGCCAGCACCACGGCGAGGACGACCAGGAACACGGCGCCCGCCTTGACGATGCCGGGCAGCCGGCGCGCCCGCGCCGGGCCCATCACCCGGGTGGTGACGGCTTCGACCGAGATCGGGCGGTACGGGTCGGCGATCGGCTCGATCGAGTCGGCGAGCACGCCCGGCGGCTCGTCCGGATCGCTGACCGGGCAGAGCCGGTGGCCGTCGCCCGACAGCGTCTCGGCGGCACGCAGCAGCGAGCCGGTGCGCACCAGCGCGTCGGCCACGGCCTGCTCGGAGACGCCGCAATGGTCGGCGATCAGGCGGTTGCGGATGCGCGCGACGGCGCGCCGCTCGGCCTCGGTGGCCGCCTCCAGCGCGACGTCGCATTCGGCGTCGGCGCCCATCGAGCGGTTGTTGAGATTGGCCGAGCCGACCCGCAGCAGCCTGTCGTCGACCACCATCACCTTGGAATGCACCATGGTGTCGGCGACGGTGTCGCCGGCGCGCACCTGCGGGAACAGGAAGCGCGCGCGGTCCGCGACGCCGGCCTCCTCCAAGATGCGGCGGAAGCGGGCCCGGCCCGCATGCATGGTGTTGGCCTCGATCCAGGAATGATACTGCCGGGGCGTGACGACCAGCAGCTCCAGCCCGGGCACACGCTGCATGTGCGCGGCGATCCGCTCCGCGACATGCGTCGCGGTGACGAACTGATTCTCGATGTAGATGCTGCGCCGCGCCGCATCGACGCTGTCGAGGAACAGCGCCTCGACCTCGCGCACCTCCGGCTCGTCGTCGCGGCAGCACGGCACCGTGCGGGCGATGGCGAGGCGCGTGTCGCGGATGTCGGGGGCGACGCCGTCCGGCCAGGGATCGTGCTCGGCCCCGACGGTCGCGAGATCCTCGCCGGTGGCGTGCCGCCAGCGCGTCTTGGCGACCTCGCCCAGTGCGCGCGCCGCGTCGCCGTCGGTGACGAGCTGCACGTCGTGGAACGGCGCATAGGGCACGCCGTCCGGATCGACCCGGTCGGGATCGGACGGGTGATGCCCGCGGCGGTCCCAGCGCCGGATGGTGAGATCGATGCCACCCGAGAAGGCGACGGCGTCGTCGACCAGCACGATCTTCTGATGCTGGGAGGAGCCGAACGGCAGCCGGTCGTCGAGCCGCAGCATCACCTGGGGCGGGGTCCGCTCGTCGATGACCAGCGTCGGAAACCACTCGCGCTCCGCGGCGAACAGCACCGAGTAGTTCCACAGCAGGAGCCGGATGGTCAGCTCGGGCCGGCGCGCGGCGAGCGCCGCGAGGAAGTCGACCAGCGTCTCGGGCAGATCGTCCGCCTCACGGTCCTGCGCGGACAGGCCGTCCGGCGCCGGCAGGCAGCGCGGCAGCCGCGTCTGGCTGTGGATGTCCCAGCCGACCACCAGGACAGAATGTCGCGCCCGCAGCAGCGACCGCCGGAGCGCGGCGAAATAGCTCTCGCCGTCGATCAGCACCGCGGCACGAGGCGCCGCCTCGACGCGCCAGACGTTCCGCCCGGGACGGAGGATGCGGTCGGTCGTCACGGGGAGCACGTCGACGGGCATCGGGCGGGCGGGTTCCGGAGGATCTCGGGTTCGCGCCGATAACGCACGAGACGAGGTTTGGTGCCGTTTTCACCTCTCCCCGCGCGGGGAGAGGTGAAACAACGGCGCTCGCGGCAACTCTACTCGGCCGCGACGGAGGCGGCGCGGGCGTCCTCGGAGAGGCTGCGCGGGTCGTAGTTGAGGATCGGCGCCAGCCAGCGCTCGCCCTCCTCCACGCTCCAGCCCTTGCGGGCCGCGTAGTCCTCGACCTGGTCGCGCTCGATCTTGCCGACGCCGAAGTAGTGCGCCTCGGGGTGGCTGAAATAGAGCCCCGACACCGAGGCGCCCGGCCACATGGCGAAGCTCTCGGTGAGCGACACGCCGATGTCGGCGCCGCCGAGAAGATCGAACAGCGTGCCCTTCTCGGTATGGTCGGGCTGCGCCGGATAGCCCGGCGCCGGCCGAATGCCGCGGTATTTCTCCGCGATCAGATCGCTCGCGCCGAACGTCTCGTCGGGCGCGTAGCCCCACAGCTCGCGGCGTACGGTCTGGTGCATGCGCTCGGCGAACGCCTCGGCCAGACGGTCGGCCAGCGCCTTGACCATGATGGAGGAGTAGTCGTCGTTGGCGCCCTTGAAGCGGTCCGCCACGGCGTCCTCGCCGAGCCCCGCCGTGACGATGAAGCCGCCGACGTGATCGGCGAGCCCGCTCGCCACCGGCGCGACGAAATCGGCGAGCGCCACATTGGCGCGGCCCTCGCGCCGCGAGAGCTGCTGGCGCAGCGTGTGCAGCACGGTGCGCCGCTCCGTCCGGCTCTCGTCCGCGAACAGCACGATGTCGTCGCCTTCGGCGGCCGCCGGCCAGAACCCGACCACGGCCGACGCCTTGAACCATCCTTCGCGAACGATGGTGTCGAGCATCGTCTGGGCGTCGGCGAACAGCGCGCGGGCCGCCTCGCCGACGGTCGCGTCCTCCAGGATGGCCGGATACTTGCCGGTCAGCTCCCAGGTGGAGAAGAACGGCGACCAGTCGATATAGGGCACCAGCGCGGCGAGATCGTAGGGCTCGAACACGCGGCGACCGACGAAGCTCGGCTTCGGCGGCACATAGGCGCCCGACCAGTCGAGCTTCAGCGCGTTCTTGCGCGCTGCGGCGAGACCGAGGCGCTTCTTCTGCTCCTCACCGCGGGCATGCGCGGCGGAGAGCCGGGCGTACTCGCGCCGCACCTCGTCGACATACGGCCCGCGCTGCTCCTTCGACAGCAGCGCCGACATGACGCCGACCGCCCGGCTCGCGTCGTTGACGTAGACGGCCTGGCCGCGCCGATAGTTCGGATCGATTTTCACAGCCGTGTGGACACGGCTGGTGGTGGCCCCCCCGATGAGGAGAGGAACATCGAAACCCTGGCGCTCCATCTCGGCGGCGACGTGGCACATCTCGTCGAGCGACGGCGTGATCAGGCCGGAGAGCCCGATCAGGTCGGCCTGCTCGGCCTTGGCGGCCTCGAGGATCTTGGCCGCCGGCACCATCACGCCGAGATCGACGACCTCGTAATTGTTGCACTGGAGCACGACGCCGACGATGTTCTTGCCGATGTCGTGGACGTCGCCCTTCACGGTGGCGAGCACGATCTTGCCGGCGGCGCTCTTGCGGGTGTCGCCGCTCTTCGCCTTCTCCTCCTCCATGAACGGCATCAGATAGGCGACCGCCTGCTTCATCACGCGGGCCGACTTCACCACCTGGGGCAGGAACATCTTGCCGGCGCCGAACAGGTCGCCGACCACGTTCATGCCGGCCATCAGCGGGCCTTCGATCACGTCGAGCGGACGGCGCGCGGCGAGACGCGCCTCCTCGACGTCCTGCGCGATGAAGTCCGTCACGCCGTGGACGAGCGAATGGGTGAGCCGCTTCTCGACCGGCCAGCCGCGCCATTCCAGGATCGCCTCGGTGACCTCGCGGGTCTGGCCGCGATACCGCTCGGCGACGGCGAGCAGGCGTTCCGAGGCGTCCTTGCGGCGCGCCAGGATCACGTCCTCGCAGGCCTCGCGCAACTCCGGATCGAGGTCGTCGTAGACGGCCATCTGGCCGGCATTGACGATGCCCATATCCATGCCGGCCTGGATCGCGTGATAGAGGAACACCGAGTGCATCGCCTCGCGCACCGGCTCGTTGCCGCGGAACGAGAACGACAGGTTCGACACGCCGCCCGAGACGTGCGCGCCCGGCAGGTTCTGCCGGATCCAGCGCGTCGCCTCGATGAAGGCGAGGCCGTAGCCGTCGTGCTCCTCGATGCCGGTCGCCACCGCGAAGACGTTCGGGTCGAACACGATGTCCTCGGGCGGGAAGCCGACCTGATTCACCAGGATGTCGTAGGCGCGCTTGCAGATCGAGATCTTGCGCTCGACCGTGTCGGCCTGGCCCTGCTCGTCGAACGCCATCACGACGGCGGCGGCGCCGTAGCGCAGCACCGTGCGGGCGTGGCGGACGAACGCCTCCTCGCCTTCCTTCAGCGAGATCGAGTTCACGATCGCCTTGCCCTGGATGCATTTCAGGCCGGCCTCGATGACGTCGAACTTCGAGGAGTCGACCATCACGGGCACCCGGGCGACGTCGGGCTCGGCCGCCACCAGATTGAGGAAGGTCGTCATCACGGCCTGGGAGTCGAGCAGGCCCTCGTCCATGTTGACGTCGATCACCTGGGCGCCGTTCTCGACCTGCTCGCGCGCCACCGACAGGGCGGCGGCGTAGTCGCCGGCCTTGATCAGCTTCCTGAACTTCGCCGAGCCGGTGACATTGGTGCGCTCGCCGACGTTCACGAAGGGAATCTCCGGCGTCAGCGTGAACGGCTCGAGCCCCGACAGCCTCAGAAACGGCTTCGGCTGCGCCACCTCCCTGGGCGCCTTGCCGGCGACGGCCTGGGCGATCGCCCGGATATGCGCCGGCGTGGTGCCGCAGCAGCCGCCGACCACGTTGACCAGGCCGGCGCCGGCGAACTCGCCGACGAGCTCGGCCATGAACTCGGGGCTCTCGTCGTAGAGGCCGAACTCGTTGGGCAGGCCGGCATTCGGGTAGGCGCAGACCAGCGTGTCGGCGACGCGCGAAATCTCGGCGATGTGGGCGCGCATCTCCTTGGCGCCGAGCGCGCAGTTGAGGCCGATGGTGAGGGGCCTCGCGTGCCGCACCGAGTTCCAGAACGCCTCCGGCGTCTGGCCCGACAGCATGCGGCCCGAGAGATCCGTGATGGTGCCCGAGATCATCACCGGCACGCGGCGGCCGATCTCGTCCAGGACCTCCTCGATGGCGAAGACGGCGGCCTTGGCGTTGAGCGTGTCGAACACGGTCTCGATCAGCAGCAGGTCGGCGCCGCCGGCGATCAGGCCCCGCACCTGCTCGGCATAGGCCACCCGCAGCTCGTCGAACGTGATGGCGCGAAAGCTCGGATTGGAGACGTCGGGCGAGATCGAGGCGGTGCGGTTGGTCGGGCCGATGGCGCCGGCGACGAAGCGGCGCTTGCCGTCCTCGGCCTCGGCCTGCGTCGCGGCCTCGCGGGCGAGCCGCGCGCCGGCCTCGTTGAGCTCGTAGACGACGTCCTCGAGGCCGTAGTCGGCCTGGGCGATGCGGGTGGACGAGAACGTGTTGGTCGAGACGATGTCGGCGCCGGCGCGGAAGTAGGCCAGATGGATGGCCCGCACCGCATCGGGCCGGGTGATGATCAGGAGATCGTTGTTGCCGCGCAGGTCGCGCGAGAAATCCGCGAAGCGCTCGCCCCGGAAGGCGGCCTCGTCGAGCTTCAGCTCCTGGATCTGCGTTCCCATGGCGCCGTCCAGCACCAGGATCTTCTCACGCGCCAGCGCGCGCAGCGCAGTCTCGGTTTCGGACGGAGCAAGGGGCTTGGTCATGGTCGGGTTTCCAAATTCGGCTCGTACGCGGAATTCACGTCACCCTCCCCTGGAGGGGGAGGGTCGGGGCGCGCGAGGCGC
>NZ_NPEX01000213.1 GCF_003258865.1 Rhodoplanes roseus
GGCGCTGCCGCTGCCGCGCAGCGAGATGGCCTGGGCCACCGCCTGGGACGGCCGCATGCACATCGTCGGCGGCTACGGCGAGGGCCGGGTCGACCGCGCCTATCACCACGTCTACGACCCCGCCGCCGACCGCTGGCAGGACGCGGCCCCGCTGCCGCGCGGCGCCAACCACGTCGCGGTCTGTGCGGACGCAGGCCGCGTCTATGCGCTTGGCGGCTTCCTGGAGCAGAACCGCAACCCCGACCCCAACGCCTATGCCTACGAGGTGGCGTCGGACCGCTGGACCAGTATCGCGCCGCTGACGCGGTCGCGCGGCGCCGCCGCCGCCGTGGTGCTGGACGGCCGCATTCATCTGATCGGCGGTGCCGCCGAGCCGACCGCCGAGCGCGCCTCGATCGGCTGGCACGAGGTCTACGACCCCAAGGAGGACAAGTGGTCCTTGCGCAAGCCCCTGCCGGGCGCTCGCGACCATGTCGGCTGCGTCGCCCATGACGGCCGCATCCACGTGATCGGCGGCCGCTTCAACACCTTCGAATACAACACGGCGCTCCACCACGTGTACCTGCCCGACCGCGACACCTGGGAGGAGCGCAGCCCGCTGCCGACCGCCCGCTCGGGCCACGGGCTGGTGGTCTATCGCGGCCGGTTCTACGCGATGGGCGGCGAGGCCGGGCTGATCGAGCGCGGCCGCATCGTCCAGGGCAAGGTGTTCGGCCAGATGGAGAGCTACGATCCCGCCTCCGACACCTGGCAGCGCCATGCCCCGATGCCGACGCCGCGTCACGCCGTCGGGGCGGCGCTGATCGGCGACTGGATCCATGTCGCGGGCGGCGGTGCCGTGACGGGCGGTGCGCTGCAGTCGGCCGTGCACGAGGCCTTCACGCTGGGCTGAAGCCGGCGGCGGCACGCCCGAAGCATTTGACCGCGCGCGCCCCGGTCCTTAGACGAGGCGGACCGGGCTTTTCCGCTGCGCCGCCTCGTCCGGTCGCGGTGCGCGCGCCCGGCCCTGCCGGAGACGCCGCATGTCCGATTCCGTTGCCGACGCCCTCGATCCCGCCGCCCTTCGGCAGCTCGCCGAATCCTCCACGGCCTGGCCGTTCGAGGAGGCGAGGAAGATCGTCGCGCGGCTGAAGACGCATCCCAAGGACGAGGTGATCTTCGAGACCGGCTACGGCCCGTCCGGGCTGCCGCACATCGGCACGTTCGGCGAGGTGGCTCGCACCACCATGGTGCGCCACGCCTTCCGGGTGCTGACCGACGACAGGGTGAAGACCCGCCTGATCGCCTTCTCGGACGACATGGACGGGCTGCGCAAGGTCCCCGACAACATCCCCAACAAGGAGCTGGTCGCGCCGCATCTCGGCAAGCCGCTGACCCGCGTGCCCGACCCGTTCGGCACCCACGACAGCTTCGGCGCGCACAACAATGCGCGGCTGCGGGCGTTCCTCGACGCCTTCGGCTTCGAGTACGAGTTCGCCTCGTCGACCGCGTACTACAAGGCCGGCCGCTTCGACGCGACGCTGCTGGCGATGCTCGAGCACTACGACCGGGTGATGGAGATCATCCTGCCGACGCTCGGCCCGGAGCGGCGCGCCACCTACTCGCCGTTCCTGCCGGTCGATCCGCGCAGCGGCTTGGTGCTGCAGGTGCCGATGGTGGCGCGGGACCCCAAGCGCGGCACCATCACGTACGAGGACCCGGAGACCGGCGAGCGCGTCACCACGCAGGTGACGCGCGGCATGGTCAAGTGCCAGTGGAAGGCCGACTGGGCGATGCGCTGGGTGGCGCTCGGCATCGACTACGAGATGGCCGGCAAGGATCTGATCGACTCGGTGCGCCTGTCGGGCGAGATCTGCCGGGTGCTCGGCGGCACGCCGCCGGAGGGCTTCACCTACGAGCTCTTCCTCGACGACAAGGGCCAGAAGATCTCGAAGTCGAAGGGCAACGGGCTGACCATCGACGAGTGGCTCCGCTATGCGAGTCCGGAGAGCCTGTCGCTGTTCATGTATCGCGAGCCGAAGGCGGCGAAGCGGCTGCATTTCGACGTGATCCCGCGGCATGTCGACGAGTACGCCCAGTTCCTCGACGGCTACAGGCGGCAGGACGGCAAGCAGCGCCTCACCAATCCGCTGTGGCACATCCATTCGGGTGCGCCGCCCGACGTCTCTATGCCGATCTCGTTCACGATGCTGCTCAACCTCGTGTCGGCCTCCAATGCCGAGAACGCCGACACGCTGTGGGGCTTCATCGGCCGCTATTGGCCGGGCGTGACGCCGCAGTCCCACCCCAAGCTGCAGCAGCAGGTCGAGTACGCGATCCACTATTTTCGCGATTTCGTCCTGCCGGCGAAGCGGTTCCGCGAGCCCGCCGACGGCGAGCGCGCCGCGCTCCTGGATCTGCGCGACGCGCTCTCCCAGCTCGCCGAAGACGCCACTGCGGAGGCGATCCAGGAGGTCGTCTACGAGGTCGGCCGCCGGCCGCCCTTCCTGGACGAGAAGAAGAAGGGCAAGGACGGCAAGCCGGGCGTTTCGCTCGACTGGTTCAACCTGCTCTACCAGGTGCTGCTCGGCCAGGAGAAGGGTCCGCGCTTCGGCTCCTTCGTCGCCATCTACGGGCTGAAGAACACCGTCGACATGATCGACGGCGCGCTCGCCCGGAGTGCGTGAGGCCAACCGAACCCGCGGCGACGACGGCGCCCCTCTCGTCCGCCCTCACCCTGAGGAGGCCGCGAAGCGACCGTCTCGAAGGGGGAGGGCGGCCACGGCGTCGGCTGCGTCGGTCGGCGCCGCATGGTTCGAGACGCGGTCCAGGCGCGCGAGCGCGCCCGGACCGCTCCTCACCATGAGGCGTGAATTGGACTATGTGGCGGCCGATGACGGCCAGCGGTGCCTGGCATATAAAGTCCGTCCATGACCCTCGCCGCCTACGCGCTGATCGCCGGCACCATCGTCGTCTCGTCCTTCGTCTCGGGGATCTTCGGGATGGCGGGCGGGATGATCCTGCTCGGCGTGCTGCTGACCGTGTACGACGTGGCGACCGCCATGGTGCTGTTCTCGATCATCCAGTTCGCCGCCAATGGCTGGCGCGCCGTGATGTGGCGGGCGCATGTGCGCTGGAGCATCTTCTGGTCCTACGCGGCCGGATCTCTGCTGGCCTTCGGGGTCATGCGGCTGATCGCCTTCATTCCCGACAAGGCGACCGTCTATCTGACCCTCGGCGTGATGCCGTTCCTGGTCGAGATCCTGCCGAAGGATGCGCGGCCCAACATCGAGTGGCGCGGCATGCCCTTCGTGGCCGGCCTGCTCACCACGGTGGTGCAGTTCCTGTCCGGCGTCGGCGGGCTCTTCCTCGACATGTTCTTCCAGAAGAGCATGATCGACCGGAAGACCACGGTGGCCACCAAGGCCGTCACCCAGACCTTCAGCCACCTGCTCCGGGCCGCCTATTTCGCGTCCTTCGCCAGCGCCGCCAAGATCGAGCCGCTGTGGGCGATCCCGCCGGCGCTGCTGCTCAGCATTCTCGGCACGTCGCTCGCCGTGCTGGTGCTGGAGCGGATGACCGACCACGGGTTCCGCCACTGGACCCGCCTGATCATCATGGCGATCGGCGTCGTCTATCTGTGGCGCGGGGGCCTGCTGGTGCTGGGCGGCTGAGCGGCCGCCGCCGGCGTAGCAAAACCGTCACACCGGCCGGCCTCCGTGTTAACGCAACGTAAACGCGCTGGCGGCGGGTCGCCCCGGCCGCGTAGGGTCGCTCTCGGGGACACGGATCGAGTTCGCGGGAGTACGCGAGGATGCGTGCCGTGGTGTTGGTTGTGCTGGTGGGGCTCGGGGCGGGCCTGGCCGGCTGCTCGAAATGCGACATCCCGACCTGGGGCTACACCTCCTGCCGGGCCGGCGTTCCGGTGCAGTGAGGACCGGCCCGGGAGCGCGGACCACAGGGCCCGCGTCCCGGAGCGGCAGATCGGACCTCAGCCGGAGCGCAGGATGAAGCGGCGGTTGGCCTTCTGCACCGGCCGCGCATTCATGGCGTAGAGCTTGGCGAAGCCGGCGACGTCGGTTGCGGCGACCTCGACCGGGTCGGTCATCAGCAGCCATTCGACCGTCTCGGCGCAGGGCGGCGTCGTCAGCGAGCCGGTGTAGCGGTAATAGGCGCGGCCCTTCGGCAGGAACGCGTTCGGGTCGATCGCCGCGTCGGCCGGCACGGCCGGGCCTTCCTGCTGCGGCATCGTGCCGATCACCTTGGCGAAGGACGGGTTGGCGGCCCCGGTCTTCATCAGCACGCCGACCACGGCGAGGCCGCCGGCGGCGTTCTGGTGCACGAAGTGCACCTCCATCGGGAAGCTCTGGCCGTCGACCGTGTGCTCGCTCGGCCGGTGGAAGTGGAACTGCAGCAGCTTGTAGGTGTCGCCGCCCAGCGACAGCGTCGAGCCCGGCGCGGCGTTGACCTGGATGGTGTGGCCGTTGTTGACGATGGTGGCGGCCTGGGGCGCCCATTTGATCTCGAGCGGCGCCAGCTCGGCCCGGATGGTGTGGTCGATGTCGATCGGCGACTGTTGCGAGCCCAGCGTGCAGACCTTGCTGGCCGCGTCCATGTCACCCCAGTGCGCCGGGCCGTGCTCGCCCTCGTAGCCCCAATGGGCGGTCTCCGCCGCGAAACCCGCCGGTCCGCACAGCGGGCAGAGGGCGAGGCCGGCCAGGGCCTTCAGAGTGTTGCGCCGATCGAGCTTCATGGGGCCTCCAGGCTTGTGCGGCGAGCCGGGACGGCGCCGATCGGCGCCGTCGCTGCGACTCGTTCGCACGGGGACAAGGGTTCCCTCATACCGTGCGCCGCCCCGCCGCGGCAAGACGCCGAATGGGGCGATTCGCCTGACAAGCTTGAAGATCCGTCTATCGTCGTGGTTGAGGAGAGGTTGCCGCGACGGCTACTCGGCGGGCGAGCCGGCCGGGGCGGCCGGGCGCAGCAGGCGGGACTGGAGGTCGAGGCAGGCGGCCGCGAAGCTGTGGCCGTCGGTGACGATTTCCTGGATCAGCGAGAGCGGGGTCGGGCTCGAGTTCTGCACCCTGCCGACCACGGTGCCGAAGTCGAACGACAGTTGCGCCTCGTATTTTCGCGCGAGCTGCTGCATCCGCTGGTTCTCGGAGAGACACGAGACGTGCAGGAGCTTGATGCCGCGGTTGCGTGCCGCGAGCAGGCAGCGCTCCAGCAGGGCCGAGCCGATCCCGTGGCTCTGCCACGGCTTCTCGACGCTGAACGCCGCCTCGGCCTCGCCGTTGTGTGCCGGGCCGAGCAGCCGCAGATCCGCGGCGCCCCGCAGGATGCCGCCGACGAAGAAGCCGTGGATGATGGTGTCGGTGCCGTCGATGGCCTCGCCATAGGCGCGGATCATCTCGTCCGAGACGGCGCCTCCGAAGCGGCTGCGACGGCTGTCGGCGTCCAGGCGCAAGAGATGGTCCCGATAGGCATGCGCCTCGATCGGCCACAGCTTGCGGATCAATCCGCCTTCGATGAACACTTCCTGCATTCCGGGGCTCCTGCGCTTTCGCGTCTTCGGTCCCGGACGTTCCCCCGCAGTGTGCCGATCCTTGCCGGCGGCTTTTGCTGCAACGCAACATAAGCACGACATCATCGAACGCCAGGGGCCACCATCGCAGGACTGGTATCGCGGAAAGTTGATCCAGCGTAAGCAGGTCGGAAAAATTCCTGTTTTGAGACAAGGCTTTCGACTAAAGTCGTAGCGCGGCGCCCGGTCATCCCGATGCCTCCCGGCGACACGGCCCCGAGTCGGGCCGGCCGCAACGTGGCGCTTGTGGACCCCGGGCCTCCCCCGCTAATGGAGGGCGCAGCCCCCGCCGTCCGGAACCCGACTTGTCCATCACCGAGCGATACGCCGCCCTCGTCGCCGCCGGAGAGATCGAGCGCGACCGCGCCCAGCTGCGAATCGTCGAAGCGCTCGGCGAGCTGCAGGAGCGTCTGGTCCGGGACCGGATCGCCCGCAAGTCCTCGGCGCTGGGCTGGCTGTTCGGCGGTCGCGAGACTAAGCGCCAGCCGTTCGTGCGTGGGCTCTATCTCCATGGCGAGGTCGGGCGCGGCAAGACCATGCTGATGGATCTGTTCTATGCCACCAGCCGGGTCGAGCGGCGGCGGCGGGCGCATTTCCACGAGTTCATGGCCGACGTCCACGAGCGCGTACACGTCTATCGCCGGCGGCTGAAGGCGGGCGAGGTGTCGGGCGGCGACCCGATCGCCCTGACCGCCGCCGACCTGGCCGACGAGGCGTGGCTGCTGTGCTTCGACGAGTTCCACGTCACCGACATCGCCGACGCGATGATCCTGGGGCGGCTGTTCACCAGGCTGTTCGGGCTCGGGGTCGTGGTGGTCGCGACCTCCAACGTGGCGCCCGACGACCTCTACAAGGACGGGCTCAACCGCGCCTTGTTCGTGCCCTTCATCGACCTCCTGAAGCAGCACATGGAGGTGATGCGCCTCGACGCGCGGACCGACTATCGTCGCGAGAAGCTCGCCGGCGTGCCGGTCTGGCACGCCCCGGACGACGCCCGCGCCGACGCCGAGCTCGACGACGCCTGGGCCCGCATCACCAGCGGCCACGAGACCAGCGACCACACGATGACCGTGAAGGGGCGGGTGCTGAAAGTGCCGCGCTCCGGCATGGGGGCGGCGCGCTTCTCGTTCCACGACCTGTGCGAGCAGCCGCTCGGCGCCTCGGACTATCTGCGGATCGCGCACGAGTTTCACACCATCGTGCTCGACCACGTGCCGGTGATGGACTTTCCCCATCGCAACGAGGCCAAGCGCTTCATCGCGCTGATCGATACGCTCTACGACCACGGCGTGAAGCTGGTCGCCTCGGCCGAGGCCGAGCCCGAGGGGCTCTATGTCGCGACGGTCGGCTACGAGGCGAACGAGTTCAAGCGCACCATGTCGCGGCTGATCGAGATGGCGTCGGAATCCTATCTCGAGCTGCCGCACGGAAGTCGCGGCGCCATGTCCGGCGACACCGCCGGACTGGTCGAGACATGAACGGTCGGCCGCGACGGCCGGGCCTGCGGGCCTGGTCTGAACTGTCGACTGAGACCTTCGCGCGTCTTCTGGCGCACGAATTCGGCCCTAGATGCGAATACGGTCGCGACGGCGGGGCGCGACTTGAACGCTCGACGGGAACGCGATAACACCCGAAATCCCCACCGGACATCCAGGTTCGAGGAACTTCCCCACAATGGCACGGCAAAAAATCGCGTTGATCGGCGCGGGTCAGATCGGTGGCACGCTGGCCCATCTGGTCGGGCTCAAGGAGCTCGGCGACGTCGTGATGTTCGACATCGCCGAAGGGATTCCCCAGGGCAAGTCCCTGGACATCGCGCAGTCCTCGCCGGTGGACGGTTTCGACGCCCGTTTCTCCGGCACCAACTCCTACGAGGCGATCGAGGGCGCGTCCGTCTGCATCGTCACGGCCGGTGTGCCGCGCAAGCCCGGCATGAGCCGCGACGATCTGCTCGGCATCAACCTGAAGGTCATGGAGCAGGTCGGCTCCGGCATCCGCAAGTACGCGCCGAACGCCTTCGTGATCTGCATCACCAACCCGCTCGACGCGATGGTGTGGGCGCTGCAGAAGTATTCGGGCCTGCCCAAGCACATGGTGGTCGGCATGGCCGGCGTGCTCGACTCGGCCCGCTTCCGCTACTTCCTGGCCGACGAGTTCAACGTGTCGGTCGAGGACGTGACGGCCTTCGTGCTGGGCGGTCACGGCGACACCATGGTGCCGCTGACCAAGTACTCGACCGTCGCCGGCATCCCGCTTCCCGATCTGGTGAAGATGGGCTGGACCACCCAGGCCCGCCTCGACGCGATCGTCGACCGCACCCGCAACGGCGGCGCCGAGATCGTCAACCTGCTCAAGACCGGCTCGGCCTTCTACGCGCCGGCCGCCTCGGCGATCGCGATGGCCGAGAGCTACCTGCGCGACAAGAAGCGCGTCGTGCCCTGCGCCGCCTATCTGAACGGCGAGTACGGCCTGAAGGACACCTATGTGGGCATTCCGGTGGTGATCGGCGCCAAGGGCGTCGAGCGCATCGTCGAGATCGAGCTCGCCGGGGCCGAGCGGGCCGCCTTCGACAAATCGGCCGAGGCCGTGAAGGGCCTGATCGACGCCTGCAAGAAGATCGCTCCCGACCTCGCGTCCTGAACGCGATCGGACGATCCGACCCGATGACAGCGAAACGGGGACGCCTGGGCCGCGGCCTGGGCGCCCCCGACGAGTGTTGTGATGGCAACGCCGTCCGGCGCCGCCGGACACCAGCGGGGTGTGGGGCATGAATATTCACGAATACCAGGCCAAAGCCGTGTTGCGGGAATTCGGCGTACCGACACCCCGCGGCATTGCGGCCTTCTCGGTCGAGGAGGCCGTCAAGGCCGCGAACGAGCTCGCCTCCGCCGTGACGGTGGTCAAGGCACAGATTCACGCCGGCGGCCGCGGCAAGGCCGGCGGCGTCAAGGTGGTGAAGACGATCGAGGACGTCGAGAAGGAGGCCAAGCGCCTGCTCGGCTCGATCCTGGTGACGCACCAGACCGGGCCGCGCGGAAAAGAGGTGCACCGGCTCTACATCGAGGAAGGCTCGGCGATCGACAAGGAGTTCTACCTGTCGGCGCTGGTCGACCGCGGCACCGGCCGGGTGTCGTTCGTGGTGTCGACCGAAGGCGGCATGGACATCGAGCACGTCGCCGCCGAGACGCCCGAGAAGATCGTCTCCTTCTCGATCGATCCGGCGACCGGCGTGATGCCGCATCACGGCCGCCTCGTCGCCCGCACGCTCGGCCTCAAGGGCGACCTCGCCAAGCAGGCGGACGTGCTGATCGGCAAGCTCCACGAGGCCTTCCTGGCCAAGGACATGAGCATGCTCGAGATCAATCCGCTGGTCGTCACCAAGGACGGCAAGCTGATCTGTCTCGACGCCAAGGTGTCGTTCGACTCCAACGCGCTCTATCGCCACCCGGACATCGTCGCGCTGCGCGACCTGACCGAGGAGGACGAGAAGGAGATCGAGGCGTCCAAGTACGACCTCAACTACATCGCGCTGGACGGCACGATCGGCTGCATGGTGAACGGCGCCGGCCTCGCCATGGCCACCATGGACATCATCAAGCTGTACGGCGAGTCGCCGGCCAACTTCCTCGATGTCGGCGGCGGCGCCTCCAAGGACAAGGTGACGGCCGCGTTCAAGATCATCACGGCCGATCCCAACGTGAAGGGCATCCTGATCAACATCTTCGGCGGCATCATGCGATGCGACGTGATCGCCGAGGGCGTGATCGCGGCCGTGAAGGAAGTGGGCCTGCCGGTGCCGCTCGTGGTGCGGCTCGAAGGCACCAATGTCGAGCTCGGCAAGAAGATCATCGCCGAGTCCGGCCTCAACGTCGTGTCGGCCGACGACCTCGACGACGCCGCCCAGAAGATCGTCAAGGCCGTGAAGGGAGCCGCGTGATGTCCGTCCTGATCGACCGCAACACCAAGGTCATCTGCCAGGGGTTCACCGGCAAGAACGGCACCTTCCACTCGGAGGCCGCGATCGCCTACGGCACCAAGATGGTCGGCGGCGTCGCTCCCGGGAAGGGCGGCCAGACCCATCTCGGCCTGCCCGTGTTCGAGACCGTCGCCGAGGCCAAGGAGAAGACCGGGGCGGACGCCTCCGTCATCTACGTGCCGCCGCCCGGCGCCGCCGACGCCATCGCCGAGGCCATCCAGGCCGAGATCCCGCTGATCGTCTGCATCACCGAGGGCATCCCGGTGCTCGACATGGTGCGGGTGAAGCGCGCGCTCGAGGGCTCGAAGTCGCGCCTGATCGGGCCGAACTGCCCGGGCGTGATGACCGCCGACGAGTGCAAGATCGGCATCATGCCGGGCAACATCTTCAAGCCCGGCACGGTCGGCATCGTGTCGCGCTCCGGCACGCTGACCTACGAGGCGGTGTTCCAGACCACCCAGGTCGGCCTCGGCCAGACCACGGCGGTCGGCATCGGCGGCGACCCGGTGAAGGGCACCGAGTTCATCGACGTGCTGGAGATGTTCCTGGCCGACGAGGCGACCAAGTCGATCATCATGATCGGCGAGATCGGCGGCTCGGCCGAGGAAGAGGCGGCGCAGTTCCTGGCCGACGAGGCCAAGCGCGGGCGCAAGAAGCCGGTCGTCGGCTTCATCGCCGGCCGCACCGCCCCGCCCGGCCGCCGCATGGGCCATGCCGGCGCCATCATCTCGGGCGGCAAGGGCGACGCGGAGTCGAAGATCGCCGTCATGGAGGCCTGCGGCATCACGGTGTCGCCATCGCCGGCCCGTCTCGGCACGACCCTGGCGGCCGTGCTCAAGGGCTGAGCCGACTGCCCGGGAGCCTTTCGCTTCGTACGAATCGAGCGCCGCGACCGGAAGG
>NZ_NPEX01000214.1 GCF_003258865.1 Rhodoplanes roseus
GCGGATCGATGCGCTGCTGGTCGGCGCGATCGATCCCCATGTGCATTCCGGCCCGTCGATCGCCCCGCGCGGCCTCGATCATCTGGCGCTGGTGCGGCAGATGTCGGAGGCCGGCTTCGCCGCGGTGATCACCAAGGATCACGACTATGCGGGCGTGACGACGGCGGCGCTGATCAGCGCGAACTTCCCCGAGCTGCGCACCAAGATCTATTCGGGCATCGCGCTCAACAACGTGGTCGGCGGCCTCAACCCCTATGCGGTCGAGCACACGGCGGCGATGGGCGGCAAGGTCGTGTTCATGCCGACGCTCGCCGCGGAGAACCATCTGCGCTGGGAGAAGACGTCGTCCTGGGTGCATCCGGCGACGACCCAGAAGGTGCGGCCGGCGCGCGGCGTGCCGGTGCTCGACGACAACGGCGCGGTGCGCGACGACACCAAGGAGATCCTCGATATCGTCGCCCGCACCGGCTTGGTGCTGGCGAGCGGCCACCTCCATGTCAGCGAGACCTGGAAGGTGTTCGAGGAGGCCAAGCGCCGCGGTGTCGCAACCCTGTGCCTCACCCATCCGGAGGACATCGTCGAGGCGTCGCTGGAGGACGTGCGCGGCCTTGTCGCGCTCGGCGCCTATGTCGAGCACTCGCTGTGCATGTTCATCGAGGGCTCGAAGTTCAAGACGCGGACCGGCGAGGACCTGAAGGCGCTGATCGACGTCGCCGGCGTCGATCGCACCATCATGTGCTCGGATCTCGGCCAGACCGGCGTGTATTCGCCGCTCGAAGGTTTTCGCCGCGGCATCCGGCTGTGCATGGATCTGGGCTACGACGACGGCCAGATCCGCAAGATGGTGTCGACCAACGCGGCCCGGGCGTTCCGGATCGAGGCCGATCTGCCGTCCACCGCGAGCCTCAGCGCGGCGTGAGCATCTCATACGGCGCCATGCCGGCCGCTGCTCGGCGGCCGGCACGGAGCGCCGAGGGCGTCACTGCCCGATCGTGATGCCGCCCTTGCGGATGATCTCGCGCCAGGTCGCGATCTCGTTGGAGATGAACTTCGCCGCCTCGGCCGGCGCCAGCGCGACCGGCTCGGCACCGAGCTCGACATAGCGGGCGCGCAGCTCGGGGTCGGCCATCGCGGCGTCGTGCTCCTTCTGCAGCCGCGCGACGATCTCGGGCGGTGTGCCTTTCGGGGCGAGCAGCGCGAACCAGCTTCCGGCCCGGTAGTTCTCGATGCCGGATTCCGCCACGGTCGGCACGTCCGGCAGCGCCGGCAGCCGCTTGTCCCCGGTGACGGCGAGCGCCTTGATCTGGCCGCCGCGGATGCCGGCCAGCACGTTGGGCAGGAGCTGGAAGCCGAGCTGCGTCTCGCCCGAGATCAGATCGGTCGACATCTGGCTCGCCGCCCGATACGGCACGTGGACGATCTGCACCCCCGTCACCTGCTCGAAGCTGACGCCGCCGAGATGCTGCGAGCTCCCGATGCCCACCGATCCGTAATACAGCTCCTTGGGATGTGCCTTGGCATAGGTGACCAGCTCGGCGAGCGTGTTCGCCGGGATTTTCGGGTTGACCACGATGACGTTGGGCAGCACGACGCTGAGCGTGACGGGCGCGAAGTCCGTCTCGGGGTCGTAGCCGAGATTGGGCGTCAGTGTCTTGTTGACGGCGATCGGCCCCGAGCCCGCATAGAGCAGCGTGTAGCCGTCCGGCGTCGCATTGGCGACCATCTGGCTGCCGATATTGCCGCCGGCGCCGGGGCGGTTGTCGACCACGAAGCGCTGGCCGATGGTGTTGCCCATGCGATCGAGCACGACGCGGGCCAGGACGTCGCTGGCACTGCCGCCGGCGAACGGCACCACCACGGTGATGGGGCGTGTCGGATAGGGATCGGCGGCGTGGGTCGGTCCGATCGCCGCGATCGTGCAGGCGACAGCCGCAGCGACAAATGCCTTCTTCATGCTTGCTCCTCCCTGACAACGAGCCGGCGGAGTCTTGTGTCCCGTCCGGCGTGTGAGATCCGTGCCGGTGTGTGCCGGCGCTCTCTGCTCGTATCGACCCGACACCGTCATCCTGAGGTGCCCGGCGCAGCCGGGCCTCGAAGGATGGGCGGCCCGGGCCGTCGCCCTTCGAGGCTCGGGCTTCGCCCGAGCACCTCAGGGTGACGGAATGTGGCGCTCGTGAAGAAAGCCGCTCTACGGCTTCTTCACGGTGCCGGGCAGCCCGTACTCGTCCCAGCGCTTGCTCACGGCCTCGAGCTCGTCCGTCGCCGGCCACACGGTGGGCGGGAAACGGGCGCCGCCGAGATCGGGGTCGGGGTCGTAGTCGAGATTGATGGTCGCGTCGATCAGCAGGCGGTTCCACTTGCCGGTGCCGAACAGCGCGGCATTGCGGTCGCGCCGGCGCGTCGAGGGATCGAGGCCGGCCCCGAAGGTCGACGGCATGATGATCACGTCGTCCTCGCCGGCATTGACCCGGTAGGCGATCGCCCAGTCGACCGCGGCGTAGTCGTGGATGTCGATGTCGTCGTCCACCACGGTGATGTGCTTGTAGCGCACATGCGCGGCCGACGAGCCCCAGATCGCGTTCGCCGCCTGCTTGGCCTGACCGCGATAGCTCTGCTTCATCCGGATCAGCAGATTGATGCCGGCATGCACGGGCGGGCACCACACGTCGGTGATGCCCGGCACGCCGGCCCGGTCGAGCACGTTCCAGGCGGTCGCCGCCCGCATGATCGAGCTGCAGATCGCGTTCTCGGAGAAGCTGCCCGGCAGCGACCCCTCGATCGTCCCGCGAAGAATCGGATCGTTGCGATGCGTGATCGCCGTCACCTTGATGGTCGGCTTGGGCGAGCGGTCGCCGGCGACATAGCCGGTGAACTCGGCGAACGGGCCTTCCATCACATAGGTCGACGGATCGAAATCGATGTAGCCCTCGATGACGATCTCGGCGGTCGCCGGAACATAGATGTCGACGGTCTCGCATTTGACGAGATCGACCGGCGCCCCCCGGATGGCGCCCATCACGTCGTACTCGCAGGTGCCCTTGGCGATCGGTGCGCCGCCGCAGAAGCCGAGCGTCGGCTCCCAGCCGATCGCCACGGCGACCGGCATGCGCGTGTGCCCGGCCTGCTCCCACGCGGTCATGTGCTGGCCGATGTTCTGGGCGCGCCACAAGAGGATCGGGATCTGATCGCGGCTCGCCACCATGCCGCGATAGATGCCGACATTCATCACGTTGGTGGTGGGGTCCTTGGTGACGACGCCGCCATAGGTCAGCAGATAACGTCCGCCGTCGACCTTGTTCCAGAACGGGGAGGGGAAGTCCCACAGGTCGATCGCATCGCCCGTGACGATGTTCTGCTTCACCGGGCCGGTGTCGACGATGCGGGGCGGGATCGTTCCGGTCAGGATGCTGCGGCCGATCTTCACCAGCTCGCGCGGATGCGTGTCGGGCGACAGGCCGAGCATCATGGCGACGCGCCGATAGCTGGCGAGGCCGCCGCCGAAAATCTTACCGCAGCGGGCGTTGGCGCCGTAATCCTTGATGTTGTCGAACAGCAGGGCCGGGCCGGTGCCGGCGCCCTGCGCGAGGCGCAGCACCGTGCCGAGCTCGATGTTCCAGTCGACCTCGGACGTCACCCGGTGCAGCTCGCCGGCCGCCTCCAGTGCGGCGATCCATCCCCGAAGGTCACCATAGGCCACGGGCTTGCGTTCGACCGTCATTGCTTCACCTCGTTCACCAGTCGGTCCGTCACCCTGAGGTACCCGGCGTAGCGGGGCCTCGAAGGGCGACGGCCCGTGAGTCAGCGGCCGTCCATCCTTCGAGGCTCGGCCGCGGCCGAGCACCTCAGGACGACGGGGATGGTCTACACCGGATGAATCATTCCGGCAGCGGCTTGCCTCTGGTCTCGGGCAGGAACGGCGCCACCGCGAGCCCGAGGATGTAGATCGAGGCCAGCACCATGGCGGCTTTGCCGAAGCCGCCGAAGGCCACGATCATGCTGCCGGCCAGCAGCGGGCCCAGGAAGGCGATGAAGCGCGGCGCGTTGAACGCGAAGGCGAGCGCCGTCGCCCGCATGCGGGTCGGGTAGAGCTCGGGCAGCCACACCGGCATCCAGGTGTATTGGCCGTTCGAGAAGATCGCGTTCACATAGGCGAACAGCAGCAGCAGCTTCAGGTCGGTGGTGCCGAAGAACAGCACCGGCGTCAGCGCCAGCGCGATGGCGAAGAACGCCATGGTGACGACCTTGCGGCCGAGCGCGTCGGCCAGGAAGCCGAACGCGATGTAGCCCGTGATCGAGCCGGCCGTGTAGGCCATGCCGGCATAGCTGGCCCACTGCGCAGCGACGAGGCCGGACTGCGCCGCGGTCGAGCCGACGAAGGGCGGCACCCAGGTCGAGATGCTCCAGAAGCCGACCGTGGTGGTGAGCGACATCAGGAACACGACGATGGTGCGGCCGCGCGTCTCGCGGTCGGTGAACAGGTCGTGTAGCGTGAACTTGGTGAGCTGCTCCTCACCCGCGGTGAGGCGGGCACCGGCGCGTCGGCTCGCCTTGGCGGCGGCGCGGCGGCTGCTCGCCGCTTCCCACCGCTCCGACTCCGGGATCGAGCGACGGATCCACAGCGTCACCAACGCCGGCAGCACGCCGATCAGATACATCCAGCGCCAGGAATCCGGCCCGAGCGGCGCGATGAACAGCCACACCAGCGAGGCGATGAAGAAGCCGATGCCGAGCCCGCATTGCATCAGCCCGGCGCCCTTGCCGCGAGCGCGGTCGGGCCACATCTCGGCCATCATGGAGGAGCCGGTCGCCCATTCCGAGCCGACCGCGATGCCGACCAGGAAGCGCAGGATCGCGAACGACCACCAGTCCCAGGCGATCGCCGACAGGCCGGTCATCACCGAATAGGCCAGGATGGCGAGCATCATCATCCGCTTGCGGCCGATATAGTCGGCCGCGATGCCGCCCAGCATGCCGCCGATGCCCCAGCCGAGCAGATTGATGGCGATGACGGTGCCGATATAGAAGGGGATCTGCGCGTGCTGCGACGGGTCGAGGAGCTGGCGCATGGCCGGACCGGCGGTCAGGATCAGCGCGTAGTTCTCGAAGCCGTCGAACAGCCAGCCGAGATTGGCGGCCAGGAGCGTGTTCCATTGGCGCCGGTCGAGGCTCTTGTACCAGGGGCCCTCGTCGGATCCGCCCAGGGTCGTCGGTTGCACCGTCACGGTCGTCTCCTCGCCTTTATGATTGTCGGAATGGCGTCATGCCGCCGCGGAGGCGCGCATGCGGGAGGCCGCGCTCTTCACGGCGCGTATGATCTCGGGATAGGCGGCGCAGCGGCACAGATTGCCGGCGAGGTAATCGCGGATCTCCGGCTCGCTCGGATCCGGGTTCCGCTCCAGGAGCTGGTGCGTCATCAGCACGAAGCCGGGCGTGCAGAAGCCGCACTGGAACGCGCCTTCATCGATGAAGGCCTGCTGGACGGGGCTGAGCGCGCCGGTCTGGTCGAGGCCCTCGATCGTGTCGACGCGCTTGCCGTCGACGAGCTGGGCCAGCGTCAGGCAGCCCGACATCGCGACCCCGTCGACCACCACGGTGCAGCAGCCGCACAGGCCCTGGCCGCAGCTTTCGCGGGCGCCGCCGAGATCGAAGCGGCGCAGCAGGTCTACAAGGTCGACGTGACTCTCGACCGTCGCCGACACCGGCCGGCCGTTCAGGGTGAAGCGGATCTTCTTGACGGTTTCGGACGCGTCCATGTGCTCGGGTTCCTGAAACGACGTTGACGTTTGCCCGGTCATTCCGGGACGGCGCGCCGCGCCGGACCCGGAATCCAGCCGCATGCACCGTATTCGGGACTGGATTCCACTTTCGCGCCTTTGGCGCGCCCCGGAATGACGGATACTCTCATGCGCTGGTCGTGCTCGAGTTCAGTTCCGCCTCGCGCAGCGCCCGGAACACGGCCTGAGGGGTCAGCGGCATCTCGGTCAGCCGCACGCCGACGGCGTCGTGGATGGCGTTGGCGATCGCCGGCGATACGCCGAAGGTGGCGCTCTCGCCGACGCCCTTGGCGCCGTAGGGGCCGCTCTTCTGCTCGGCCTCGGTGATCACGCTCTCCATCTGGTCGGGCACGTCGTGCATGCCGGGGATCTTGTAGTCGGCGAGCGAGGCGTTGGTGACCTGCCCGTCGTCCAGATCCATGTTCTCGAACATGGTGAAGCCGAGCTGCATCAGCGCCGCCCCGGAGATCTGGGTCTCGACGATCTTCGGGTTGAGCGGCCGGCCGAGGTCGCAGGCGTTGACCATGCGGAGGATCCGCACGTGCCCGGTCTCGGTGTCGACCTCGATCTCGACGCCGGTGCCGCCGACCATCCAGAACGGCGTCACGTTGTCGGAGAGCCCGGTCTCGGGAGCCGGCGACTTGTACTCGGGGATGTAGGTGCCGACTCCGATGATGTTGCCGGCCTGCATGCCGTACTTCTTCTTGAACAGGTCCGCCGGCGCGTAGTTGCTGCCGGGCGGCAGGCCGAGGCTCGCGGCCAGGGCCGCGATCTGGTCGCGGGCGTGCTCGGCGGCGAGCTTGACGGCGTTGCCGGCGTGGAAGGTCGAGCGCGAGCCGAGCGTCGCCATGTCGTAGGGCGTCACGTCGGTGTCGGGGTGGACGACCTTCACGTCCTCGGTGCGCAGCGTCAGCGTCTCGGCGACGATCTGGGCCATCGCCGTGTCGGAGCCCTGGCCCATGTCGACGGTCGAGAGATAGAGATTGGCGCTGCCGTCGGCCGCGACATTGACGATGGCGACCGAGGTGGTCGGCGCGATCGACGCCTTGAAGCCGACCGCGATGCCGCGGCCGCGCTTCACCGGGCCACTGCCGCGGTCGAACGGCGTCTCCCACGCCATGCGGGCCGCGATGTCGTCCAGCACGCCCTCGATGGCGGCGTCGCGCACCGGCGTGCCGGTCGCCTGCGGGCGGCCGTCGCGCAGCAGGTTCTTGCGGCGGAACGCCACCGGATCCAGGCCGAGCCCGCGGGCGATCAGATCCGTGTGGCTCTCGTAGGCCCAGACGAGCTGCGGAATGCCGAAGCCGCGCAGCGCGCCGGCCGGCGGCCGGTTGGTGTAGAGCGCGTAGGAGTCGATCGACACGTTGTCGATGTCGTAGGGGCCGGGCGCCGTGAAGCCCGACTTCTGCGTCACGCGCGGCCCGATGTCGGCATAGGCGCCGCCGTTCCAGAACACCTCGCAGCGCCGCCCGGTGACGCGGCCCTCCTTGTCGACGGCGCTCTCGATGCGGAACGTACTGGCATGCTTGGTGATCGTATAGAACTGCTCCTCCATGGTGAGCGACCACTTCACCGGCCGCCGCACCAGCAGCGCCAGGCACGCCACCAGCGCCTCGAGCTTGATGTAGAGCTTCGCGCCGAAGCCGCCGCCGAGATGCGGCACCTTCACGCGCACGCGATTCTCCGGCCAGCCGAGCAGGCGCGCGATCTCGATGCGCACGAAGCTCGGGCTCTGCGATGCCGTGTGGATGGTGAGCGTGTCCTCGCCCGGCTCGGCGAGCGAGACCATCGGCTCCAGCGGCGTGTGCATCACCTGCTGGGTCTTGAACTCGTGCGCGAACACGTGGTCGGCGGCCGCGAAGGCGGCGTCGACGTCGCCGCGGCGCAGCCGGTAGTCGAGCGCGATGTTGGTGTCGCGCCGCCCGACCAGATGCTTGAGATCCGGGAACGTGCCGGCCGGCTTCAGCACCTCGTGCACGACCGCCGTCGAGGTCATCGCCTCGATCTCGTCGAACACGGCCTCCATCGGCTCGTACTCCACCGTGACGAGCTGCGCCGCCTCGGCCGCGACATACGGATCCTCGGCCAGCACCGCCACCACGGGCTCGCCGACATGGCGGACCTTTTCCACTGCCAGCACCGGCTGGTCGTGGAAGGCGGGGCCGTAGAACGGGTTCGGAACGACGGTCCTTATGTCGTCGGCCGTCACCACCCGATAGACGCCCTCCAGCGCTTCGGCGGCCGAGGTGTCGATCGAGAGAATGCGGCCGTGCGGCACCGTGCTGCGCACCACCTTGCAGTACAGCATGCGCGGCACGACGAGATTGTGCACGTAGTCGGCCCGGCCCGTGACCTTCTGCCTGGCCTCGAGCCGCGGCACCGAGCGGCCGACCTGGCCGGCCGGCATCGGACGGTCGATGGTGGGACGATGGATCGTCATGACACGGCTCCGTCCTGGACGGCCTGCGTCAGCGCACGCCGCAGATAGACGCGAAGAAGCTGGGTCTTGTAGTCGGCCGAGCCGCGCGCATCCTCGACCATCTCGGCCTCGGCGGCCGCCGCCTCGCAGGCGCGCGCGAACGTGCTCTCGTCCGCCGCGGCGCCCGTGAGGGCGCTCTCGGCCGTCGTGAGGCGCGTCAGAATCTCGGTCGCGGCCGAGACGACGACGCGCGCCTCGGAGATCGCGCCGCCCTCGATGCGCAGCGACACGGCGACGCCGAGCGCCGGCCAGTCGTCGGCCGAGCGCGTGGTGCATTTCAGATAGGCCGACGACCAGCCGCGCTGGCTCGGCAGCACCACGTCGGTGATCAGCTCGCCGCGGCCCAGCACCGTCTCGTAATAGCCGGAGAACAGCTTCTCCACCGCGACGTCGCGGGTGCCCTGCGGGCCGGCGACCGACACGCTGCCGCCGAGCGCCGCCAGCACGGGCGGCAGATCCATGTGCGGATCGCCGTGCGCCAGGTTGCCGCCGACGCAGGCGACGTTGCGCACCCGCACATTGGCGAGCCGCGTCATGGCGCGCGCCACCACGGGCGCGACCCGGATCACCTCGGGCGAATGCTCCAGCGCGCTCAGCGTCGCCATGGCGCCGATGCGCAGGCCACCCGCGGGGCTCGCCGTGATCTCCGAATAGGCGTCGCCGATGCGACCGAGATGGACGAGCCGGCTCGGCCGGAACACGCCCGTCTTCATCATCAGCATCAGCGCGGTGCCGCCCGAGAACGGCCGCACCGTGTCGTCGTCGGTGTCGAGCAGGCCGATCGCGTCCGCGAGCGACCCCGGATGAACGAGCTCGAAGCCTCTCACGCCTGCGCCTCCGATCGCGAGTCCGCCGGGTCCGCCGAGACGGCGGGGCCGGCCGAGAATTTGTCGCCGAGATTCTTCACGAAGGACTTCTCCATCTCCTTCGCCTTGGCCTTGAGCACCGGCTGGCCGATGCTGCCGAGCTTGCCGGCCAGGGCGACGTCGATCTCGTAGGTGACCGCGGTGGCGTCGCCCGCCTCGGTCAGCGTCGCGGCGGCCGTCGAGGTGAGCCGGCCGACGACGCCGATCGGCGTGCCCTCGGCCTTGGCGACGATCCGCTTCGGCGCCACCTGCTCGACGAAGCTCACCTCCACGGCGAACTTGAACTTGATGTAGGCGATGCGGGTCTCCAGCGTCGCCGTGTAGCGGCCGTCGCCGACTGCGGTGAGGTCGTGCACCCCGTCGACGCAGGAGGCGAAGAAGTCTGCGTCGGCGAGCCGGTCGTAGACGGCCTCGCGCGGCGCCGGCACCGTGAACGCGCCGGAGAACTTCATGCCGCGGCCTCCAGCAGCGTGCGCAGCTCGGCGACGATCTTGTCGGGATTGTCGAGCGGCGTGAGATGGCGGCCCTTGTCGATCACCGTGCAGGACGAGCCGGCGATGCCGGCGTGCAGCACCTGCGCCATCGCGGGTGGCGTCGCGTAGTCCTCCTCGCCGACCACGATGCGGGTGGGCACGCGGATGCCGGGCAGCGCGGCGCGCAGGTCGGCGGCGCCGAGCATGCGGCAGGTCTCCACATAGGCGTCGACGTCGTTCCTCACGAAGGTCGCCACCGCTGCCTCCACGACGTCCGGATGCTGCTCGCGGAACGCGTCGCCGAACCAGCGCGTCTTCTGGAAGCCGACCAGCGCGCCCAGGCCCTCGGTCCTCGCCTTGCCGGCGCGCTCGGCCCATTGCTGCGGTGCGTCGGCGCCGTACCACGCCGTGGTGTCGATCAGGCCGAGGCCGGCGGTGCGCTGCGGATGCCGCGCCGCGAAGGCGAGGGCGACACAACCGCCCATCGATGCGCCGGCCACGACCGCCGTCTGCCACTGCACCGCATCGAAGAGGTCGGCGAGGTCGTCGGCGAACAGCTCCACCGTGTAGGGGCCCTTCGGCTTGCCGGAGGTGCCGTGGCCGCGGCAGTCGTAGGTGAGGATCGTCGCCGCCTCGCCGAGCCGCTCGACCACCGGACGCCAGAAGGCGTGATCGGCGGCGAGCGAATGGACGAGCGCAATGCGATGCGGCCCCCGTCCGTCGATCCGGTAGAACAGCTCGGTACCGTCGCGCGTCGACGC
>NZ_NPEX01000215.1 GCF_003258865.1 Rhodoplanes roseus
ATGGCCGGCCGGAGGGAGGCCGCACGCTCCGTGCGCAGAGCGGACCGGCGGTCCGCCCGCCGACATGTCGGGGGTGCGTTCTCGGGGGTACGATGGTTCTAGCTGTGGTCCGGGTCGCGCGACGAGGCAAGCCCCGGCGCGCGCAAGGCGGTTTTGCAGGAGCCGCCATGCGGCCGGAGAATGGCCGCGGCTGTCCGCGGGCGGTGGCTCACCGCGGCGGCTGGCCGGAGCCCGCCGTCTGCGGCACCGCCTCGGGAGCGGGGGCCGGAAGGGCGGCCGGCAGCGGCTCGGCGACGATCGCCGTGTCGGGCTGCGGCAGCCGCAGCACCGTGCGGGCCGCCGGCAGGGCGGCGTCGGCCATGGCGGCGTGGCCCTCGGCGGTCGGATGGATGGCGCCGCCATACACGGCCGAGAGCACGCCCCAGGTGGCGTCGTGCAGGTCGCTCGGCTGCATGGTCGCCGAGACGCCCTCCGGGAACGTCATGGCGGCGAAGTAGCTGTCGTTGGCGGTGCGGATCCAGCGCGCCCGCGGCGCATAGGCGCGGAACTCGCTCGGCCGCGCCCCGCAGGCGAGCGGCGCCGTGGCGCCCTCCACCGGGCTCGCCGGGAAGCTGGTGCCGGCGGTCGAGAAGCACTCCTGGTCGAACGCGGGGTCGTCGGTCGAGCGGGCGCAGAAGCCGTGGTCGGCGAAGATGCCCTGATGGCCGTCGACGAAGGTCATGCGGTCGTGCGCCGGGTCGGCGCAGGCGCCGCCGGCCGTGCAGGTGGCGAGCGCCTTCAGGCGCGGGAAGAACCGGGCCTGGACGAACTGCGACACCGGGGCGAGCCGCCGGGCGTCGACCCCGAAGGCCGGGTGGATGTCGAAGCCGTCGCGGCTGGTCGGGCAGGCGCCGCCCGCCGGGCTCAGCGCCGGGTGGCCGTAGGAGACGTAGACGACCCGGTCGAGGCTGCCGCCGACCAGCGGCTTCAGCGCCGCCCGCAGGCGGCGGAAGCTGGTCGGCAGGGGGCCGTCGAGGGCGGCCTGGGCCCCCTCGATGCTGCCGATCACGCCGGCCTGGCGAAACAGCGAGCGTTCGCTCGAGGCCTCGATGATCACGTCGGCGACGAGGCCGGAGAAGTCGATGTCGTTCGCGCCGACGGTGAGGAACACCAGGTCGAGGCCGCGCTCCGGATGGGTCTTCTGCGCCCTGGCGAGGAGGTCGCGGAGCTGCGCGAGCTGGCCCGGCACCTGGCGCGGGCAGTCGGCGGCGCCGCTGGTGCCGCAGTTCAGCTCGCGCGCCGGCTGGCCGGCGAACAACCCGGCCTCGATGGTGGCGCCCGTGCAGGCGAGCGGCAGGAAGGTGACGGCGATGCGCGGGTTCTCGACCGCCAGCGCCAGCGCGGCGCGCAGCTGGTAGCCGTACAGCGAGCGGTGGCAGGGCGCGCTCATCCAGCGCGCCGAGAGCCGCGACCAGTCGGCGCGGTCGCCCTCGGTGCCGCGGCCGGAGGCCGAGTCGCAGGCCTTGTCGCCCTTGAAGCCCTGGCGGCCGGGGCGGAAGAACTCGTTGCGGCCGCCGCCGCCGAAGCGGCGGAAGCAGAAGCCCTCGTCGGACAGCACCACGGGCCGGTCGGGATTGCCCTCGCCGGCGGCGATCGAGTCGCCCAGCCCGGCGATCAGCATGTCGTGGACGAGGATCTCGGTGGTGGCGCGGCGCACCGGCTGGCCCGGCACCGCGATGTCGACCACCGCCATGGTCGGCTTGCCGTAGACGGCGCGCAGGTTCACCGGCTCGCCGCAGGCGGCGGTGACGCTGCGCGGCAGGCTGTCGCCGTCCTCGAAGGTCCAGGCGCACTGGGCCGCGGGGTCGACCGGGCCGGAGAGCTTCGCCTCGATCCGGTGGTCGGCGGGATTGAGATAGGATTCGCGCACGCCGTCGCGCAGGCACTCGTCGACGACGCGGCCGGCCGTGTCGGTGCACAGCCGCACCACCGTGTCGCGCGCCCAGCCGCGCCCGCCGGTGTCGCCGGCGAGCGTCTGCTCGGCCGCCAGCACCGAGCGGCCGCGCGTCACCGCCGCATGGCGCAGGAAGTCGCGCTCGTCGCGAAACAGGCGGAAGCGGTTGCGGACCTGCCAGTCGATGCCGACGCCCTCGGCCGGTTCCGGCGGCAGGGGAGGCGGCGCCGGGACCGCCTCGGGAGCGTCCGGCGCGGCATTCGGGCCGGGATGGACGACGATCGCCGGCACGCCCGGCACGCCGGGTGCGCGGGACTGGAGCGGCGTTTGGCTCGGGGCCTGGGCAGCGGCCGGTCCGGCCGCCATGGCCGCCACCATTGTCGCCAGGACCACCGCCACCGTTCCGTCGCGCCACGCCATCGTCGGGTTCTCCCGCCGGCGCTGGATCGCGGCCGGTTCTGCCCCTCGTTCTATACCGCGGCGCGGCGACAACAGGGCGAAACCGTGACGGCGGCGGGCCGGACCGTCACGAGCCGGTCAGCGCACGGCCAGCGCCGCCAGGGTCGCTGCGTCGGCCGCCATGGCCCGCTCGACCAGGGCCGCTGCGGTCCGGACAGCGGCGGCGAGCTCCTCGGGCCGCACGAGGTCGCGCCGGTCGCGGCCCGTGAGCAGCAGGCGCAGTGCGCTGTCCGGGGCGTCGAAGCCGGCGATCAGCCGCAGCGCCGGAATCCCGTGCGCGGCGAAATTGGCGTGGTCGGAGTTCGGCATCGCCGGCAGGTGGGTGGCGAGCGCCAGCCCCTCCTCGGCCGCGACCGCGCGGACGAACCGGTCGAGCGCCGGAAAGTCCGAGGTCAGCGCGGTGAGGTGCGGGGCGCCGCCGACCGAGTCGAGATTGACGTCGAGCCGCATGCGGGCCCGCTCGTCGGCCGGCAGCGCGGCGAGCCATTGCCGCGAGCCGGCGAGCCCCCATTCCTCCGCCGAGGTGAGGCAGACGCGCAAGCCGTGGGAAAAAGCGGCGGCGCGCGGGGCGAGCCGCCGGGCGACCGCCAGCGCGACGGCGACGCCGGTGGCGTTGTCGATGGCGCTCTCGCCGTGCGGATGGCCGTCCACATGGGCGCTGAGCACGACGAGGTCCGGCCCGCGGCCCGGCAGGTCGAGGGTGAGGATGCGGGTCCGCCCGGCGACGTCCTCCCCGTCGATCACGATGCGGGCGATCGGCCGTCGGCCGTCCGGGCCGGCCGCGAGGGCGGTCGCCGCCGCGGTGTCGATGCCGAGCGCCGGGATGCCGGGCCCGCCGTCGCGGCCGCTCGATCCCGACACCGGGCCGGCCTCCGGCTCCGGATGGGCGATCAGGAACCCGACCGCGCCCAGGCGCTGCGCCAGGCCGAGCTTGACGCGCCGGTGCACGTGGCCGGTGGAGAACGGGTATTCGTGGCGGACCAGGACGATCCGGTCGCGAACGGAGTCCGCGTGGCGATCGAAATCGTCGGGCCGGCCGCGGCCGAGGTCGATCACCTCGGCCTCGATTCCGGCGGTCGCCGCGGTGCCGAGCAGCGGCGTGCAGGCGAGCGCCCTGCCGCTGCCGAGGTCGATCAGCCGGGCGTCGCGGCAGTGCCAGCCCGCGTACGCCACCGGCCAGGCATGCGGCGCCGGCGTGCCGGCCGAATCGGCGATGTCGGTGAGGCGGCCGAGCGCCCAGTCGAGCGCCGCCTGCTCGCCGGGCGAGCCGGCGACCCGACCGCCGAACCCGCACAGCGTCTCGAAGTCGGCCCACAGGGCGCGGTCGACGACACCCGGCGTCGTGACGGCCGCCGTCACGGCACCACCACGCCGATGCTGCGGACGATCTCGGCCCAGCGCGCCGTCTCGCTCTCCAGCAGGGCGTGGAACTCCTCCGGCGACCTGGTCGACGGGGCGACGCCGAGCGGCTCGAGCTTCGTCGCGAAATCGGGCGTGGCCAACACGGCCGCGAGCTCCTGGTGGAGCCGCGTGACGATCTCGGCCGGCACGCCGGCCGGCGCCAGGATGCCCCACCAATGCTCGACCACCAGATCGATGCCGCTCTCCTTGAAGGTCGGGATGGCCGGGCGCGACGGCAGCCGCGTCTCGCTGGCGATGGCGAGCGCCCGGATGCCGCCGCCGTCCAGCATCGCGCTGGCGGTGGCGAGCGTCGTGAAGGCCGACTGCACATGGCCGGCGAACAGGTCGTTGATGGCCGGGCCGGCGCCGCGGAACGGCACGTGCACGAGCTTGGTGCCGGTGCGCACCTGGAACAGCTCGGCGGTGAGATGCGTCGTGCTGCCGATGCCGCCGGAGGCGATCGTCACCGTGTCGGGGCTCGCCTTGGCGAGCGCCACCAGATCCGGCGCCGTCTGCGCCTTCAAGCCGGCATTGACGAACAGCACCATCGAGGTGGTGCCGATCAGCCCCACCGGAGTGAAGTCGCGCACCGGGTGATAGGGCACACCCTTCTGGATCGCCGGCACGATGGTGTGCGGCATGTCGGCGAGCAGCAGCGTGTAGCCGTCGGGGGCCGCCTTGGCGACGATCTCGGTGCCGATCCGGCTGCCGGCGCCGGCCCGGTTGTCGATGACGACCTGCTGGCCGAGCGAGCGCGACAGCCGCTCGGCGAGCAGCCGGCCGAGCACGTCGGAGCTGCCGCCCGCCGCATACGGCACCACCAGGGTGATCGGACGGCTGGGATAGGGCTGCGCCGCCGCGCCCGTCGTCATCAGCGCCAGGCCGAGAACGGCCGCCCATTTCGCCATCATGAAACGTCTCCGCAGGTCGAGGATCGATGGTCGAGCGCTATCGAGAAGCCGGACTTGTGGCAAAGCGAAATGGGCAGCAACAGCCGTCGCCGCGACGCAAATGTTGTGCAGCGAAAATGCGGTCAAATCCGGCCCGGAGATGCTATAAGCCTGCCTTATGGATTTCGAGCTCCGTCACCTTGAGGCGTTCCGGGCCGTGGCCGAGACCCGGTCGATGACCGCGGCGGCGCGCCTGCTCGGCGTGTCGCAGCCGGCGGTCAGCAGCCTGATCGCCCGGTTCGAGCAGCAGATCGGCCTGCCGCTGTTCCGGCGCACCGGCACCGGCCTGGAGCCGACCGCCGAGGCGCTGCAGCTGGTCGACGAGGTCGCCCCGGTGCTGGCCGACTTCGACCACGTCCGGCAGGCCATCCACGACATCCGCGACGGCCGCTCGGGGCGGCTGATGATCGCGGCGCAGCCGCTGGTCGGCCTGGCGCTGCTGCCGGCCGTGCTGGCCGGCTTCGCCCGCGCGCATCCGCGGGTGTCGTTCAAGGTGCTGACCAACACGTCCGAGCTGGTGCGGCATCTGCTGTCCGGGCACGCCTACGATCTCGGCATCGCCGACGTGCGGCTCGACGCCCAGGCCGCCATGCTGGCGAACGTCGCGGCGCCCTGCGTCTGCGTGCTGCCGGCCGAGCACCGGCTCGCCTCCTACGCGATGCTGACGCCGACGCTGCTCGACGGCGAGCCGTTCGTCACCAGCTTCCGGGAGCGCGAGATCCACCACCGTATCGGCCGCGCCTTCGCCGACGCCGGCGCGCAGTGGAACGTCGTCGCCGAGGTCGACTTTTTCGCCGTCGCCTGCGGCATGGTGGCGAACGGCATGGGCGTCACGATCGTCGACCCGTTCACGGCGGCCCAGGCGGCCCAGGCGGCACACGTGCCGCAAGGCGCGCCGGCGCCGCAAGGCGCGCAGTCGGCCGTCGCGGTGCGGGCCTTCGCGCCGGCGCTCGACTATCGCTTCGCCCTCTACCATCCGTTGCATCGTCCGCCGTCGACCGTGACGCGCGCCTTCGTGCGGACGTTCCTGGCCGCCGTGCGCGCCGTCGACGGCGTCACCGTCTCGGGCCGCGATCCCGAGGGGTGATGGCCTTTTCGCCCGCGGCGTCGTATCGGGACGCGGGGAGGCGGCCGTGCGGATCATGATCGCGACGGAGGGGACGACGGCTGCGCGATGCGTCGCGCCGGGTCGTCGGGGGAGCATGCCGTGACCATGCTGCCCGACCGTGTCGGCATCGTCGGCGCCGGGCCGGCGGGCCTGACCGCGGCCTATGCGCTCGCCAGGCGCGGCGTCGCCGTCGAGGTGTTCGACGCGCTCGACGCGGTCGGCGGGATGGCGCGCTCGCTGACCCTGTGGGGCCAGACCGTCGATCTCGGCCCGCACCGCTTCTTCAGCACCGACCCGCGCGTCAACGCGCTGTGGCTGGAGGCCGTGGACGGCCGCTACGACATGGTCGACCGGCTGACCCGCATCTACTACCGCGGCACGTTCTTCGACTACCCGCTCAAGCCCGGCAATGCGTTGCGCGGGCTGGGCCTCGCCGAGGCGGCGCGCTGCGTGCTCAGCTACGGGCGCGCGGCCGTGGCGCCGCGGCGCGACGAGACCAGCTTCGAGGGCTGGGTGGTGAACCGCTTCGGCCGCCGGCTGTTCGAGATCTTCTTCCAGTCCTACAGCGAGAAGCTGTGGGGCATTCCGTGCGACCGGCTCGACGCCGATTTCGCCGCGCAGCGCATCCGCAAGCTGTCGCTGTTCGAGGCCGTCAAGGCGGCCCTGGCGGGCGGCGGCGAGACGCACAAGACGCTGGTCGACCGCTTCGCCTATCCGCACGGCGGCGCCGGCCAGGTCTACGAGCAGATGGCCGAGGCGGTGCGGCGTCTCGGAGGTCACATCCATCTCGGCCGCAAGGTGGCGCGCATCGACCTCGCGGGACGGCCCGTGATCGAGCTGGAGGGCGGCGACCGCCGCAGCTTCTGCCACGTCGTCTCGTCGATGCCGATCACCAGGCTGGTCGAGACTCTCGATCCGCCCGACGAGGTCCGCGCCAGCGCGCGGCGGCTGACCTTCCGCAACACCATCCTGGTCTATCTCGAGGTGGACGGCGCCGACCTGTTCCAGGACCAGTGGGTCTATGTCCACGAGCCGGCGCTGCGCACCGGGCGCATCACCAATTTCCGCAACTGGCTGCCGAGCCTGTGCGGCGACAGCCCGAACAGCATCCTGTGCCTCGAATACTGGTGCGACGACCGGGACGCGCTGTGGACGACGCCGTCCGAGACGCTGTCGGCGCTCGCCGCCGACGAGCTGCGCCGCACCGGGCTGGTCGGCGACCGGGCCGTGCGCAACGCCCATGTGGTGAGGCTGGCGCGCAGCTATCCGGTCTATGCGCGCGGCTACAAGGCCGAGGTCGCGACGCTGTCGGCCTGGCTGTCGCGCTTCGAGACGCTCTCGGTGGTCGGCCGCTACGGCGCCTTCAAGTACAACAACCAGGACCACAGCATCCTGATGGGCCTGCTCGCCGCCGAGAACATCTGCGGCCTCGCCCGCCACGACCTGTGGGCCGTCAATGCCGACGACGAGTACCAGGAAGCCAGCGTCATCACCGCGACGGGCCTGGAGAAGCGCTGACGATGCGCAGCCTCGGAGGGCTTTCGACCGACCGCTCCATGGTCCTCGGCGCGCTCGCGGTGTTTCTCCTGATCGCGGTCGGCGCGATCCTGCTGGTGCCGCCCAACATGGACGAGGTGCTGCCGTTCCATGCGCTCGCCTGCCGCATCCATCCGGCCGCGGTGCTGAACACGTTCCGCGAGCCCTGCGACGGCACCTATGTGCTGCACGGCCCGTTCGGCCTCGCGATCATGCGCTCCTACGCCTATGTCGGCGGGCTCAGTGCGGTGCTGTACGCGCCGTTCCACGCGGTGTGGCCCGGTATCACGACGCAGTATCTGGTCGGGCTGGGCTGGCTCGTGCTGTTCGCCGCGCTGCTCGCCGGCTCGGCGCGCCGGCCGCTGCTGGCGTTCTGCCTCGCGCTGGCGTTCTTTCCGTTCGTCCTTCAGTTGGTGCACGACACCGGGCCGATCCGCGTCTCCGCCGTCGCCTTCGCCGGCTCGGCCGTGCTGGTGCGGCGCTTCGCCGGTCGAGGCGTGTCCCTGCAGATCGCGGGCGGGGCGGTCGCCGGACTGCTGTTCGCGCTCGCCCTCGAAGACAAGCCGTTCCTGGTCTATCTGCTGATCCCGGCCGCGTTCTTCGCCGTCGCGGCGCTCGCCGACGACCCGGCCGGAAGCGAGAGCGGGCTTCGGATTGCGCTCGGCTCGCTCGCCCTGCGGCTGCGCCGGGCAGGGCCGTTCGCGGTGGCCGCGGCCGCCGTGCTGGCGGTCGGCGGCGCGCTCGTCCTGTTCGCCCGGACGGCCGACGGCGCGTTCTATCTCGATCATCTCGCCCGGACCCGCGTCGCGTTTACGCTGCGGGACGTGCGCGACGCCGTGCTGCTCTATCTGACCGCCTGGCTGTCCTTCGCGCATCGCGTCTACGACCTGCCGTCGCCCAGCATCGTGACGGCGATGAAGTTTTCGACGGTGGCGTTCTACGCGGCCTGCGTCGCCGCCGCGGCCGTACATGTCGGGCGCACGATCCTGACGCTGCGCCTGGTGCTGCTGCTCGCCTCGATCGTCTCGATGATCGCCGTGTTCCTGCTCACCCGCAACGTCTGGGCCGGGCACCACGTCGTCTTCGTCTTCATCCCGGCGATCGTGATCCTGTCCGATCTGATCGCGGCGCTGCCGCGGCGCGCCGCGACGGGCCTGGTGGCCGGCTTCTGTCTGCTCAACGCCGCCACGGCCGTGATCGTGTTCGCCAAGACCCCGCGGGTCGACTCGGCCTGGGAGCGCGACCGGATCCTGGCCGTTCTGAACGCCGAGGCGGGCGGGACCGCGATCGTCAATCATTCGGCCTGGGGCATCTACTACGTCCACGCCCTCTATGCGCCGAGGGACGCGCTCGTCGTCTACACCGAGCCGCTGGTCGCGACGGACGCCGCGGCGATCCTGGAGCTGTCGAAGCGCACCGGGCGCCGCACCCTGTATCAGACCTGCCGCGGTCCGGACTGCACGGCGTCCGCCCTCGACGCCGTGTTCGGCGGCGCCGTGAGGTTCGAGGAGGTGCCGCTGCAGACCCGCGACTGGCGGCTGTTCCGCGCCGCCGTCGGATCCTGACGCGTCGTCAGGCCGCGGTCTCGCCGAGCCGGGTGCCGAGGCCCCGCGTCTTCGGCACCTCGGGATCCTGGCATTCCAGCTCGGCGTCGAGCTCGGCGCCGACCAGGATCACGATCGACGAGATCCAGATCCAGGTCATGAAGCCGATGGCGGCGCCGAGCGTGCCGTAGGTCTGGTTGAAGCTGCCGAAGTTGGACGCGTACCAGGAGAACGCCACCGAGGCGACGAGCCAGGCGAGCGACGAGAAGGCGCTGCCCCAGGAAATCCAGCGCCACCGCGCCGTCGTCCGGCTGGGGCCGAACCGGTAGACCACGGCGAGCGCGAAGGCGAGCACCAGCAGCAGCACCGGCCAGCGGCCCCATTGCAGCGCCGCGGCCATGGTATTGTCGAGCCCGACATAGCTGAACAGGATCGGCAGCACGACGACGGCGCCGAGCGCGATCAGGATGAACACGAGGCCGGCCAGCGTGAAGGCCAGCGAGGTGAGATTGAGGCGGAAGAAGCCGCGCTTCTCGTCCTCGTCGTAGACGATGTTGAGCGCGTCGAAGATCGCCTTCATGCCGGCATTGGCGCTCCACAGCGCGGCGCCGACGCTGATCAGGAAGGCGACGCCGAGGCTGGAGCGGCCCTGTTCGGCGAGCCGCCCGAGCTGGCCGCCGATCACCTCGAGGGCGCCGCCGGGCAGCACGTTGGAGAGCGCGTCGAGCTGCTCGGTCAGCGAGCGCGGATCGGTGAACAGGCCGTAGATCGAGACCAGCGCCGCGATTGCCGGAAACAGCGCCAGCAGCGCGAAGAAGGTGACGCCACCGGCGATCGAGGTGACGCGATCCTCGGAGATGCGCCGATAGACGCCCTTGAGCACCGCCCACCAGCCGCGCTTCGGCGCGGCGGCGCGCTGTCGCGACGGCGCGAGCGCGTCCGCATCGTCATCATCGGGGAGGGGATCGGTGCGGCGGCCGAAACCGGCGGCCAGCAGGGCGGCCGAGAGGCCGAGCACCAGAAGGGGCGATCCGTCGGAGCGGGGCGAGGGTGGTTTCATCGAAGCCGTGGGACCGGAGGGACGAAGCCGGCCGGCGAAGATCTCGGCGAGCTCCTCGTCGCCGTGGGCCCGCGTCGCGATG
>NZ_NPEX01000216.1 GCF_003258865.1 Rhodoplanes roseus
GGCGGGCGCCGGCGGGGTTGGGGCCGGGGCGGTGGCGGGCGATGGGGAGGGAGCCGCCTGGCCGGCCGGCGCCGGAGTCGGGGCGGGTGCCTGCGCCCGCGCCGGCAGCATCGCGATCCCCAGGACGGCGACCGCGGCCGCGATCGTCGCCGCCGTGGTCATCCGCTCGCGCCGCCGTCCGTCACCCGTCATCGCCGTCCCCGTCGATCGCTGTTCCTCGCGCGCCGGCCGCGAGTGTCCGTCGGCCGAACCGCCCGGTCAAACCACCCGCCCACAGGTAGTGCCGGCCGCGACGGTGCGGTTCGAATGGTGAGGGTCGAGGTCGAAGTCGCGGCTCGGGTACCGCCGAGGCCGGCGTTGCTGCACGAGCGCGCGCAGCGCACGTCGCGCGAACCCAAGTCGCGCGAACCGAGGCATCGATGAGCTATGGATTTGGGGGCGTGGTGCCCAGGGGCGGAATCGAACCACCGACACCGTGATTTTCAGTCACGTGCTCTACCAACTGAGCTACCTGGGCGTGCCCGCGAGAGCGCGATGCGACGGGCGCATCGGCGAGCGGGGGCGGTTATAGAGGCGTTCCGGACGGATGGCAAGACGACCCGACGGGACCGCGACATGCGTGGTGCTTTCGCTCGAACGACGGGCGTTCGGACCGCGGGGAGGGCGCGCGGGCCGGCGAAGTCCGGGGCCTCACGCCTCCGCCTCGGCGGGGCGGACGGCCGGAGCGGGCGCCTCCTCCGGCGGGGCCATCAGGACGGTCAGGCTCTTGGGGGCGACGCCGTAGTGCAGCGGTACGTCGGCGCGGATCAGCTCGCCGTCGGTGGCGGTCCAGGCGCGGCGGCGCACATGCGAGATCGTCACCTCGCGGGCCGTGGTGCTGCGGATGCCGGGATTGTCGCGCCAGCCGCCCGTCACCAGGTCGGCGCCGGCGCGGGCGAGGCCGAGCGTGCTGGCGTCCTCGGCGATGTGGACCTCCAGCAGGCCCTCGTCGAGGCGCGGGCGGCGCCAGTCGACGCCGAAGCGGTTGTTGGTGACCAGCACGGCGAAGGCGTCGACGATCTCGCGGCGCCCGTCCAGCGCCACCTCGAAGCGGAACTTTCCGGTGCGGCGCAGCGCCTTGAGGGCCGCCCAGGCGACCCCGAGGAAGCGCCCGAGCGGGTGGCCGCGGGTTTCTTCGCGGGCCCGCGCCATCTGGCTGAAGAAGCCGATGCCGGAAAGCGAGTGGAACGGCCGCCCGTCCAGGGTGGCGAGGTCGACGGCCTGCGGGGTCGCTGCCTGCAGGGCCGTCACCGCCCCCTCGATGTCGGCCGGCATGCGCAGATCGCGGGCGAACAGGTTCATGGTGCCGAAGGGCAGCACCCCCAGCACCTTGCCGGTGCCGGCGAGGGCACTGGCGGCGAGATTGACGCTGCCGTCGCCGCCGCCCACCACCAGGGCGTCGTGCGACGAGCGGGCGCCCTCGGCGATGGCGGCCGGCATCGCCTTGGGCGGCAGCATGCGGATGTCGACCGCGCGGCCGCCTTCGCCGAGCGCCGCGAGCGCCGCCGTCACGGCCTCCGGGCCGCGGTCGACGACCGTGCCGGCACGTTCATTGAGCAGGACCAGGATGCGGCGCATGGGCGGTTCCGGAGCGTTGGCGCGCGGCCGCGATCCGGCCGGGGGGCCGGCCGACGGAGCGCATCGCGCCGTCAACGTCCTACCGCGCTGCTGGTTCGACGCGGCCGGGCGGCGGCCGCGCGGTGTTCGGCCGCAGCGCTGGAGCGGCGCCCGCGACGGGGCTATGACGGGCGGCCGAACCGGAGGTCCCATGAGCCCACCCGCCCCGTCCGTCGTCTACAAGATCTGCCCGGCCGCGCTGTGGCGCGAGGCGGAGGCGGCCGGCGTGTTCTTCGGCGCGCCGGTCGACCTCGCCGACGGCTTCATCCATTTTTCCGCCGCCGATCAGGTCGCCGCGACGGCGGCGAAGCATTTCTCCGGGCAGCGCGACCTGCTGCTGGTGACGGTCGCCACCGCGCCGCTCGGCGCCGCGCTGCGCTGGGAGGTCTCGCGCGGCGGGGCGTTGTTTCCGCATCTCTACGGGCCGCTGCCGCTCTCCGCGGTGCGCGCCGTGGCGGCGCTGGAGACCGGCCCGGACGGCGCCGTGCGGATCCCGGCGCTGGACTGACGCGCCGGCCGCGCGCAGGGGGCGGTTCTCCTGAACCTGCGCTGCGCCGGCTGCGACGAAGGACCGGGACACGATCCGCAGCTTCGTTGCGACGCTGCGCGACCCGCGACGGGCGGGGCCGGCCACGGGCCGGCACCGCGTACGACCGTCGCCTGTCATTCGGAGGGACGATTTTCATGCCCGACATCGCCCGCCGGCGCCTTCTCGCCGGCACCCTGCTCGCCGCCGCCGCGCCGGCCTTCGTCCGCGACGCGCGGGCCGAGGACAAGAGTGCCCTGCACGCCCAGGCCAAGCTGAGCGAGACCACCATGACCACGCTGTTCAAGATCGTCTCGGTCCGCGACGAGATCGTCATCGGCCTCACCGACGCCGAGCTCGATGCGCTGGGCGGGCGCGACGCCGGCGCCGTCGCCCGCGCGCTGAAGACCCGCGGCGAGATCACGGCCTGGCAATACGCGGTGCGCAAGTCCGCCACCGGCGAGCTGGAGCAGGCGCCGCGCCAGAAGATCGGGCTGCTGGCCCACGATTCCCTGCGGGTCGAGCCCTATCCGACCCCGCTCGCCGTGCGGGCGCACGACTAGCGCGACTGCGGCGGCGATGGAGACGGCCATGATCCGCTCGTCCCCGCTGTCGCCGGACCGAGCGGACGAGGAGCGATGCCGGCGAAAGGTCGCCGCGCCGCGGTCCCGGCCGGCGATCCGTCCGTAGCCTTTCTCGAATCGGGTGAGCGGGCCGGTCCGTCCGGGACGGCAGGGCGGCGCGCCGCGAGGCCATCGGGCCGCATGGCTGCGCGCGGCCGCGGACCGGTCCCTCACCCGGGCCAAATCGCGCTATGATGTCCCGGCCGCCCGGTGCGGCGGCGGGCCCGGCCGGCCCGATGCGGATGCCGAGGAACTCATGGACGCGACCGTGCAACCCAACGCCGACTTCTCGCCGCAGGAGCGCGACGCCGTCTATCGCTGCATCGCCACGCGCCGCGACGTGCGCGGCCAGTTCCTGCCCGATCCGATTCCCGACGAGGTGCTGGCGCGCCTGCTCGACGCCGCCCATCACGCCCCCTCGGTCGGCTTCATGCAGCCGTGGGACTTCATCCTGGTGCGCGACCCGGAGGTGAAGCGCAAGGTGCACGCCGCCTTCGCCACCGCCCACGACGAGGCCGCCGGCATGTTCGACGACGGCCGCGCCGCGACCTACCGCAAGCTCAAGCTCGAGGGCATCCTCGAGGCGCCGGTCGGCCTGTGCATCACCTGCGACCGCGAGCGCACCGGCCCGGTGGTGATCGGCCGCACCCACCAGCCCGAGATGGATCTCTACAGCGCCGTCTGCGCCGTTCAGAATCTGTGGCTCGCCGCCCGTGCCGAGAATCTCGGCGTCGGCTGGGTCAGCATCGTGCGCTACGACGATCTTCGCGCCGCCCTCGGCATTCCGCCGCGCATCCAGCCGGTCGCCTATCTGTGCATCGGCCGGGTGTCGCACTTTTTCGCCCGGCCGGAGCTGGAGACCGCCGGCTGGCTGCCACGCCTGCCGCTGCGCGATCTCGTGTGGTTCGACGGCTGGCACCGGCGCACCGGCGCGGAGCCGCTGCTCGACGCGCTGGACTGAGCGGTCTCGCGCCTGCGAACCGCCGCCGCCGCGGCGGGTTGTCCTTCGGGCCGCACGGCAATCGGGTCGCGCGGGCCCGGGCGCCGGCTGGCGCCCACGGGAGACGAACCATGAGCCGTGTCCAGGATGCCTTCCTCGCCGGGCGCGAGGCCTCGTCGCAGGGGCGGGCCGCCGGTGTCGCCGCGGTCTCGGCCTTCGATCGCGGCGTCGCCTGGGCCCGCGACGTGCTGCTGCCGGCGCTCGAGCGGGCGAACGCCGATCTCGGCGTGCACGGCGTACAGTTCCGGGTCGACACCAACCTGGATCCGCGCTCGACCAACCACGCCCATGTCGATTTCTGGATCGCTCCGACGGCGGAGCAGAGCGGCGGCTCGCCGCACGGGCTGCGCCACTCGATCAACGTGCGGGACGGCGGCGACGTGTGGCTCTATCGCCACGGCGATTCGGGCGAAAAGCTCGGCACCGTCGAGACCATGGACGCCGACGCCTGCGAGACGATGCTGGCCCGCGCCGCCGGCGACTACGCCCGCACGACGGGCTGAGCGACCCGTCGCCTCACCGCTCCGCCAGGGCGAGCTTGGCGCCGAGCGCCACGAAGGCGGCCGCGAAAGCGCGGCGCAGCCACGTCGTCACGGCCGGCCGCGCGATCACGTGCGCCCGCACCGCCGCCGCCAGCACGCCGTAGGCGACGAACACGGCGAAGGTCATCGCCATGAACACGGCGGAGAGCTCCAGCATGCGCAGCAGCGGTGCCGTCTCGCCGGCCGCCACGAACTGCGGCAGGAAGGCCAGGAAGAACAGCGACAGCTTCGGATTGAGGATGTTGATCAGCACGGCACCGATCACGATGTCGCGGGCCCGCCGCGGGTCGGCGCGGGCCTCGATGCGCAGCGCCCCGTTCTCGCGCAGCGTCTGCCACGCCATCACCAGCAGATAGACGACGCCGGCGATCTTCACGGCATTGAACAGCAGCGCGCTGGTGTGCAGCACGGCGGCGAGGCCGAGCACGGCCGCCAGGATGTGCGGCACGATGCCGAGCGTGCAGCCGAACGCCGCCGCGACGCTGGCCGCCCGCCCGCGCGACAGCGCCGCCGCCAGCGTGTAGAGCACGCCGGTGCCGGGCGAGGCGACCACGACCAGCGACGTGATCAGGAACTCCGGCGTGAGAGTCGCGGGCGTGAAGGTCATGCGTGGTCCTCGGTCGATGGGTGTTCGCGGAATAGCGGACACGCGTCGCGTGCGCCACCCGATTTCCGACGTGTCGTGTCACCTCCGCTCTCGGCACCTCCTCTTGGCACCTCCCCGCGTTACCGAAGTTTCACGAAACGAACCGGCGTTCCGGCCGTTTTCCTCCCGATGGTTTCGTTCGATCAGGGAGGCTCGACATGATCAGCAAGATGAAGCTCGCATCCGGTGCCGTCGCGGTGGCCGCGATGCTGACGATGGCGGTGCCGCAGGCGGAGGCCCAGCGCTGGGGTCATCGCGGCTATCACGGCGGCTGGGGTGGCGGCGGCGGTGCCGCGGCGGCCGGCATCGCCGGCTTCGCGACCGGCGCCATCATCGGCGGCGCGCTCGCCTCGCAGCCGAGCTACGGATACGGCTATGGTCCGGGGTACGGACCGGCGCCCGTCTATGGCGGCGGCCCGGCCTATGGCGGCGGCGGCGACGCCGTGGCCTACTGCCAGCAGCGCTTCCGCTCCTACGATCCCGCCTCGGGCACGTATATGGGCTACGACGGTCAGCGTCACTCCTGTCCGTGACGCGCAGGCCGATGACGCGAGCGGGCCGATGACGCGAACAGGCCGATGACGCGAGCAGATCCGCGGCGTCGCGCCTGACGTGATACCGGACCTCGAGCACATTCCCCGCACCGATGTCCCGTCGGAGACGAACGCGCCGGTCCCCCTCGCCGGCGCGTTCGTTGCGTTTTCGGCATCCGCGGTGCGTCGACGACTCGGCCGGCGAGGCGGGCGGAACGCAAGCCCCTGATCGTCGTTGTCGACAGCGCGGATCTCGCGTCCTCCCCGGATGCGTGCCGCGCCCGACTGACGTTCCACCCGTGAATTCCCCTCCACACGTGAATTCCCGACAGCGAGATCAGGAGACTCCATCATGCGCCTCGCAGCCGCAGCGGCTACGGCCGTCATCGTTCTCGTCACCGCCGTGCCGGCCAGCGCCCGCTTCTTCGATCCCGCCGTGAAGGCCGCGGAGCCGCTCACCGAGCAGGTCGCCTGCCGCACCGTGCGCGAGCGCATCGTGCGCCCGAGCGGCCGCGTCATCTTCGAGACCCGCCGCGTCTGCTCGCCCGGTCCCGCCATGGGCATGGGCCGCGGCGGCTGCACCACGGTGCGCGAGCGCGTCGTCCGCCCGAACGGCGCCGTCGTCTACAAGAGCATCCGCCGCTGCCGCTGATCTGCTGATCTGCTGATCCGAGCGATCCAGGAGCGCGGGTTTCGGCCCGCGCTCCTTCATGTGTGGCGCGTGCGCCGCTCGATCACTCTTCCTTGCCCTGCTCGACATGGAAGCTGTGCAGCACGCGATGAAAGATCGGCGCGAGCACGAAGCTCGACGCGATCACCAGGATCAGGCCCGAGAAGATCGCGTAGGAGCCGGCGAAGATCTTGCCCGCCCTGGTGTGCAGCTCGCCGACCGGGCCCATGCCGGACAGGATCATGGCGGCGTTGACATAGGCATCGGTCGCCGACATGCCCTCGAAGCCGGCATAGCCGGCCATGCCGATGGCGAGCCCGATCGCCGCGAGGGCGCACCAGATGGCGATCGCGGTGGCCATGCGCCATGCGAATTTCCGCGGCGAGGCGAGCGGGTGACGGCGCTGCTCGAAGAGTGTCGGCCCGAACATCGAGGTTGTTTCCCTGAAAGCCGGCGCCGGCGCCGAACGTCTCGCCGGCTCACCGTGGCCGCACCGTAGCGCCGCGGTGAGGCGATGCGATGGCGCCGCTTGCCGGCCGCGGCCCGGGGGCGCTAAACACGCGGGTCGGCTTGTCCGCGACCCTGCCTCGCCATTCCCGCCGCCTCCGGATTGTCTCATGATCGATCGTCGCAAGCTCGTTCTCGGCGCCACGGGCGCCGCCCTGCTGGGGCCCGCGCTGGTGCGGCCCGCCGTTGCGCAGCCCGCCTGGCCGGCCCGCCCGATCACGGTCGTCGTTCCCTATCCGCCGGCCGGCTCGGTCGACCTCGTCGCGCGCGCCATCGGCGAGCCGATGGGGCGGACGCTGGGGCAGCCCGTCGTGGTGGAGAATCGGGGCGGCTCCGGCGGCTCGGTCGCCGCCCAGGCCGTCGCGATCGCCGATCCGGACGGCTACCGGCTGGTGCTCGGCACGCAGCAGACGCACGGCACCAACGAGTCGCTCTATCCGACGCTCGGCTATCGCGCCGTCGAGAGCTTTTCGCCGATCTGCCAGGTCTGCACCGTGCCGCATGCGCTGGTCGTGAAGAAGACGCTGCCGGTGACGACCGCCACCGAGCTGGTGGCGCTGCTCAAGCGCGAGCCCGGCAAGCTCAACTACGGCTCGACCGGCAACGGCTCGTCGTCGCATCTCGCCTGCGAGCTGTTCAAGATCAAGGCTGGCGTCGAGGCCCAGCACGTGCCCTATCGGGGCGGCGGCCCGCTCGCCCAGGATCTGATGGCCGGCGTCGTCGACTTCGGCTTCATCGCGGTCGCCAACATCCGCGGCCAGCTCGAGGGCGGCCTGGTGCGGGCGCTCGCCATCGCCTCGTCGAAGCGCGTGCCGCTGATGCCCGACATCCCGACGCTGGCGGAGGCCGGCGTGCCCGACGTCGACGCCGACGCGTGGTTCGCCTATTTCGCCCCGGCCAAGACCCCGCCCGAGCGCATCGCCCTGATGGCGAGCGCCATCGAGGGCGCGCTCTCCGCCGACCTGGTGCGCGAGACCTTCGACAAGAACGCCGTCGTCGCCCGCTTCCGCCCGACCCCCGAGATGCCCGCCTTCGTCGCCGCCGAAGTGAAGAAATGGGCCGAGGTCGTCCGCCTCGCCAACCTCAAGCCGGAGTGAGGCGGCTCCGACGCTCCGCCGACGACCCTGTCGGGCGCTTCGGCTGGTTTCGCGCCGCGGCTGTGTCGCGGACTGGCGGCAGGCCGAACAGACGGCCGTAGTCGCGGGTGAACTGTGACACGCTGGCAAAGCCGACCGCGAAGGCGGCACTGCTGGCGCTCGCGCCCTCCGACAGCATCAGCCGCTTCGCCTCGATCAGCCGCAGCTGCTTCTGGAACTGCAGCGGCGAGAGCGACGTCGCGGCGCGGAAGTGTTGGTGGAACGCCGACGGGCTCATCCCGGCCGCCGCGGCCAGACGGTCGACCGGCAGCGGTCGGGCGAACTCGGCCCGCAGCAGCGCGACCGCGCGGGCCACGCGCTGCACGTGGCCGTTCGGCCAGCCGAGGCGCCGGATCGCCGTCCCGTGCCGTCCGGCGAGAAGCCAGTAGTGCATCTCGCGCACGAGCTGCGCCTGCAGCACCGGCACCGAGGCCGGGCGATCGAGCAGCCGCATCAGCCGCAGCGCTGCGTCGGCCACCTCGGCCTCGGTCTGATCGACCCGCACCGGCGCGGAATCGGTCACCAGCACGGTCTTCATCTCCGCCGCCAGATCCGCGATGACGGCCGCGTCGAGCTCCAGCACCAGCGAGAGATAGGGCGCGGCGAGGCTGGCGCGGGTGATCTGGCTGACGGTCGGCACGTCGGCCGTGATCAGCAGCGAGTCGCCGGCCGCGAAGGCGAAGCTCCGCGCGCCCATGGTGACTTGCTTGCCGCCCTGCAGGACGAGGCACGCGAGCGGGCGCGAGATCGCATAGACGAGATCGCTCGGCGCGGTCGCCCGCACCGTGGTGAGGCCGGGGATCGGGGTGCGCGCGATGCCGTCGGTGTCGGCATGGGCCTGCGCATGGCGGCGGACCGCGTCGAGAAGTGCGGCATGGGCGGGGGTGCTCATGCGGCGAGCCTACCCGCGCGCGGCCGGGCGCGCACGTCCTTCTGGAGGATCGGGCAAGAAACGGCGAGGTTCCGGCAACCGTGGCGGGCCGTGGAGGGGCATATCGGGGCGGTCACGCCACGGGAGCCAGACATGACCCAGATCACCCTCGTCACCGGAGCCAGCCGCGGGCTCGGCCGCAGCACCGCGATCGCCGTCGCCCGCCGCGGCGGCGATGTCGTCCTCACCTACATGAGCCGCGCCGGGGACGCGCAGGCCGTCGTCGCCGAGATCGAGGCGCTTGGCCGCAAGGCGGTCGCGCTGCAGCTCGACACCGGCGACGTCGCCGCCTTCGCGCCGTTCGCTGAGCGGTTGCGGGCGGCGCTGCGCCAGACCTGGGGCCGCGAGAGCTTCGATCATCTGGTGAACAATGCCGGTCACGGCGATTATGCCCTGATCGGGCAGACCACCGAGGCGCAGTTCGACCGGCTCGTCGACGTCCACTTCAAGGGCGTCTACTTCCTCACGCAGACGCTGCTGCCGCTGATCCGGGACGGCGGCCGCATCGTCAACCTGTCCTCCGGCCTCACCCGCACGTCGTTCCCCGGCTATGCCGCCTATGCGGCCGTGAAGGGTGCGATCGAGGTGCTCACCCGCTACATGGCCAAGGAGCTGGGCGGCCGCGGGATCGCCGTCAACACGGTGGCGCCGGGCGCGATCGAGACCGACTTCGGCGGCGGCGCCGTTCGTGACGATCCGGACGTCAACAGGATCTTCGCCGACATCACCGCGCTCGGCCGGGCCGGCGTGCCGGACGACATCGGGCCGATGATCGCCAGCCTCCTGTCCGCCGATCATCGCTGGGTGAACGCCCAGCGGGTCGAGGTGTCGGGTGGCCAGGGCATCTGAGCAGGCCGGCGGCGCGCCCGCCCCCTCACTTCGGCGTCAGCGTCTCGGTGCCGGAGCCGTTCTGGCCGCGGACGGCCCAGATGCCGCGCAGGACGCCGCCGTCCTGCACCTGGTACATCACCAGGCCGGGCTTGCCGTCCATCGTGTAGGTGGCCGAGAGCGTGTCGTTCATGCGCATGCCGAAGCCCGTATAGGTCGAGCCGCCGATCGACCAGCGCACCGTGTAGGTGGTGTCCGAGATGACCTGGACGGAGAGCGTCCCCGAATAGGTCGATCCGTCGCCATTGGTGCCGGCCACGGCGTAGCTCGAGGCGAGCCGCAGCGTCTCGGCGGCGGCGGGCGTGATCAGCGAGGCCGCGACGACGATCGCGGCGAGGGCACAGCGCATGCGGAGGGTCTCCCGGTTGCGGCCGCGGGCGACATCGCCGCGCGGCC
>NZ_NPEX01000217.1 GCF_003258865.1 Rhodoplanes roseus
TGGACTGGGCCGCGGCCGGCGAGACCGGGCCGATGCCGAAAACGGCGGCGCTCCCGAGCAGGACCGCGAGTGCGGTCGCGATGCGCCCGGCACCCCCGTGGCGAGACGCGGATCGGCGTGCGGCCGCCCCTGCGGGCGACCCAGTGCGGACTTGGTATCCCATTCTCAACCCGTCACAATCCCCGAGCGTGATGCTACTCCGGACCGCCGCGCGCGCCCAGGGCACGCTCGCGTCGAGGAGAACCGCATGTCGAGAACGCCCCGGCGCCCCCGCGCCACTGTGCCCCGATTCGCCGCTCTCTAGCGCGCCATTTCGTCGAGGGCGTGGCGGGCCGCGGCCCGGTGGTCGGGCGACAGATGGGTGAAGAACAACCGCACCACCGTGGCGATCACGGCGGCGTCGTCGGTGAAGCCGAGCGCCGGGATGAAATCGGGCACCAGATCGGACGGCAGGACGAAATAGGCCAGCGCCCCGAACAGCGCCACCCGCACGTGGTGCGGCGTCGCCCGGTCGAAGGCGCAGTAATAGGCGGCGAGCAGATCCTCGGCGAACGGCACCTTGGTGACGACGCGCCGCAGCTTCGGCCAGAAGCCGCGCCGCACCGTCTCCTCGTCGTGCTCTGCACGCGATTCGGCGGATGCTGCTCCGAACTCCGACCCCACCGACCCCGCGGCCTCGACCATCGCGTCGTCCTCGCTCTGCGCGCCGATCCGGCGCCACCCCTGACGTAAGTGCGCGCGGCGCGAACGCAACCCGCCGGATCGGTGGGGGGAGACCGGGACCCTAGGCGGCGGCGCCCGCGATCTGGTCCATGGCGGTCGCCAGCGCGACGTCGCGCTCGGTCACGCCGCCGGCATCGTGGGTGGCGAGCGTCACGGCCACGGTCCGGTAGACGTTGGACCACTCCGGATGATGATCGAGCTTCTCGGCGACGAGCGCGACCCGCGTCATGAACCCGAAGGCGGCGTTGAAGTCCGGAAACGTGAACGTCTTCGCGATGGCATCGCGGTCCGCGACATCCTGCCAGCCCGGCAGGCCGGCGAGCGCCTCGCGGCGCCGCGTCTGGCTCAGTCGCTCGATCATGATGGTGTCTCCCGGTTCGTCGTCGTCGCAGCGTCTGGTGCGCCGGCACCCGCGATCATATGTGCCTGGAGACGGGTTTTGGCGACGGCTCCGCGTCGCGGTCGTCGCAGGCCCCAGGGGAGGCGCAGATGCCGTGGTCGGTGAACATCGGATCGATCGCCGGCACCGCGGTGCGCATCCACGTCACCTTCGTCCTGTTCCTGGTCTGGATCTTCGCGGCGAGCTGGGCGCAGGGCGGCGCCGAGGCGGCGTGGAGCGGCCTGGTCTTCATGATCGCGGTGTTCGCCTGCGTGCTGGCCCACGAGTTCGGCCACATCTTCGCGGCCCGCGCCTTCGGGGTGACGACGCCCGACGTGACGCTGCTGCCGATCGGCGGCGTGGCGCGGCTCGAGCGCATCCCCGAGGCGCCCGGCGAAGAGTTCCTGGTGGCGGTCGCCGGCCCGGCCGTCAACGTCGTGATCGCCTTCCTGCTGATCGTCGTGCTCGGCGCCGACCCGGCGGCCCGCAACCTCTCCGCCATCGAGAACACCACGGTGTCGCTCGCCGACAAGCTGGCGGCCGTGAACATCTTCCTGGTGCTGTTCAACATGATCCCGGCCTTCCCGATGGACGGCGGCCGGGTGCTGCGGGCCCTGCTGGCGATCAGGCTCGGTCACGTGCGGGCGACCGAGATCGCCGCCTGGATCGGCCAGGCCACCGCCTTCGCGTTCGGCTTCATCGGGCTGTTCTCCAATCCGATGCTGATCTTCATCGCCATCTTCGTGTACATGGCCGCCACCTCGGAGGCGCAGCTCGTAGCCATCCGGGCGATGTCGCGCGACGTGCCGGTCTCGGCCGCCATGATCACGCAGTTCGCCACGCTGACGCCGGACGAGCCGATCGAGGCGGCGATCGAGACGCTGCTGAGCACCAGCCAGCAGGAGTTCCCGGTGGTCGACGGCCAGCGCCGCCTGTTCGGCGTGCTCAGCCGCGCCGACATGATCCGGGCCCTCAAGGAGGTCGGCCCGCAGGCGCCGGTCTCCGGCGTGATGACCACCGACATCCCGGTGATGAGCCATCGCGGCCGGCTGGAGACTGCCTTCGCGATCCTGCAGGAGAAGCAGAAGCCGGCGGTCGGCATCGTCGACGCCGGCGGCGGGCTCATCGGCCTCGTCACCTCCGAGACGGTCGGCGAGATGCTGATGGTGCGCGACGCCCTGCCCAAAGGAACCCGCATGGGCCCGTGGGGCCGCGCCGCCGGGGCGTGAGCCGAGCCCCCGGGCGGTCCGATCCTTCTTTACCGTGCGGACCGAAGGTCCGGGCCGCTGGGGCGCTCCGCCTTTGCGCCGCCGCATCGTCGTGCCCACATGCAACGGACCCGTGTCGCTCCGGAGGCCTCCCGCATGCCGTCGCCCCTCCGCCGCATCGCCGCCGCCATGGTGGTCCGCGACCGGACGACGGGCACGCGCTCCGGCCGGACCCGCCGCCGCCTGCGCATTCTGCTGCGCCAGACCCCGCTGATGCTGCTGCTCGGCCTGTTCGTCGTGACCGGGCTGGTCGCCGCCGCCTTCTACGTCTCCGACCGTCCGACCACGTTGCGGATCGCGGTCGGCCCGCCGGGCAGCGAGGACGCCAAGCTGGTCCAGGCGATTTCCCAGCAGTTCGCCCGTGATCGCGGCGCCACGGTCCGGCTGACGCCGGTGGTGAAGGAGGGCCCCGGCGCCGCCGCCCGCGCCCTGCAGGCCCGCGAGGTCGAGCTGGCGGTGGTGCGCCGCGACGTCGCCTTCCCGGCCTCCGGCCAGGCCGTCGTGGTGATGCACGACAATGTCGCCGTCCTGGTGGTACCGGCCGAGGGCTCGATCGCCGCCGGCGGCAAGCCGGCCGCGGCCGTGGCCCCGGCGGCGACCGACAAGCCCAAGCGCGGCGCCAAGGCGCGCAAGACCCAGCCGCCCAAGGCGCCGCCGGAGCCGCAGAAGATCGACAGCATCGAGGGGCTCGCCGGCCATCGCATCGGGCTTGTCGGCCCCGGCATGGGCGACCGCGAGGTGCTGGAGGCGATCCTGCGCCAATACCAGGTGCCGATCGACAAGGTCACGGTGGTGCCGCTCGACCCCCGCGACGTGGTGACGTCGCTGCGCAACAATCCGGTCGACGCCGTGCTGGCGCTCGGGCCGGTGGCGAGCCCGCAGGTCGCCGGCGCCATCGCGGCCTCGAGCAACGGCCGCACCGGGCCGACCTTCCTGGAGATCGGCGCCTCCGAGGCGATCGCGGCGCGCTCGCCCGTCTACGAGGAGGCCGAGCTGAAGGCCGGCGTGTTCGGCGGCCAGACCCCGCAGCCGCCCGAGACCGTCGAGACCATCTCGTTCAAGCATTATGTCGTGGCTCGTCGCAGCGTGCCCGAGGACACGGTGGCGGATCTCACCCGCCAGCTCTTCGCGGTGCGCCAGCCGCTCTCCTCCGAGTTCCCGATCGCCGCCCGCATCGAGAAGCCCGACACCGACCGCGACGCCGCCGTGCCGGCCCATCCGGGCGCCGCCGCCTATATCGACGACGACCAGAAGACCTTCTTCGACCGCTACAGCGACTTCATCTATCTCGGCGTGATGGCGGTGTCGGGCGTCGGCTCCGGCCTCGCCTGGCTGGCCAGCCACCTGCGCGCCGACTCGCGCGACCGCCATCGGCGGCTGATCGAGCGCCTGCTGGCGCTGCTCAAGAGCGCGCACGCCGCCCAAAACCTCGACGACCTCGCCCGGCTCGACCAGGAGATCGACGACATCCTGGCGCGGGTGCTGCTGCCGGGCGACAAGGCCCCTCTCGACCACGGCTCGCTGACCGCCTACGCGCTCGCCCTCGACCAGGTCCGCATGGCGATCGCCGAGCGGCGCACCGAGCTGGGCGGCGACGCGGCCCGCACCGGCACGCCAGCGGCACCGGCGGCGGAACCGACCGGCACGGCCGTGACGCGGCTGCGGATCGCGACCTCCGACGCCGACGGGACGTGATTTCCACGAGACTTCCGGCGCCGGTCGGGTAGGATTCCGCCGTCCTTCCGGAACCACCTGCGCGAACCATGTCCGGGCTTGCGGTCCACACCCTGTTCGACGTCCTCGCCTGGATCGCCGCCGGGGCGGCCGCCTTGTGGCTGACCCGAGTGCGCAAGATCGCGTTCCCGGCCGCGACCACGGACCTGCCCTACCTGGCCGCCTTGATCCTCGGCGCCGGCACCGGCGCGGTGCTGTTCGGCACGCTCAACATGATCGTCTCCGGCGTCCCGGCCGTGGCCCGCTCGGTGGAGGGCGCGATCGCCGGCGCGATCCTGGCGGTCGAGCTCTACAAGCAGGGGATCGGCCTGCATCTGCGGACCGGGGCGCGCTTCGCGCTGCCGCTCGCCATCGGCGTCGCGGTCGGCCGCATCGGCTGCCATCTCGCCGGCCTCGAGGACTTCACCCACGGCACTCCGACGGCGCTGCCCTGGGCCCACGATTTCGGCGACGGCATCCCGCGTCATCCGGTGCAGCTCTACGAGAGCGCCGCCATGGCGCTGTTCGCGATCGTCTATGTCGTCAACGTGATGAACCGGGACGCCGCCTGGATCGACCGAGGGTTCTATCTCGCGGTCGGCTTCTACGGCGCCCAGCGCTTCGTCTGGGAGTTCCTGAAGCCCTATGGCACGATCCTGGGCCCGTTCACGGTGTTCCACCTGCTCTCGGCCGCGCTCGTGGTCTGGGCCGTATACATGCTGAGCACCGCGAAGAAACCCGGAGATGCGAATGACCGCGCCGTCGCGGAGATCTAGGCCCTATGTCTTCTGGGGCCAGACCACGTCGCTGTGCGAGACGTGCCTGGAGCCGGTGCCGGCCAAGATCCAGATCGTGGACGACGAGGTCTGGTACGAGAAGCGGTGTCGGACGCACGGCGTCCAGTCGACCCAGATATCGACCGACTCCGCCTACTGGAAGAAGTGCAAGGACTATATCAAGCCCGGCGACACGCCGCTCGCCTTCCAGAGCCGCACCGAGCACGGCTGCCCCTACGACTGCGGCCTGTGTCCCGATCACGAGCAGCACTCCTGCCTGGCGCTGATCGAGATCAACGACCACTGCAATCTCACCTGCCCGGTGTGCTTCGCGGAGTCGTCGCCGCAGCGCACGACGCATCTGCCGCTCGCCACCGTCGAGCGCATGCTCGACGCGCTGGTCGCGAGCGAGGGCGAGCCCGATCTCCTGCAGATCTCCGGCGGCGAGCCCACGCTGCATCCCGAGTTCTTCGCGATTCTCGACGCCGCGCGAAAACGACCGATCCGGCACGTGATGATCAACACCAACGGGCTCGTGCTGGCGCAGGACCCGGACTTTTGTGCGCGCCTGGCCGAACGCAAGCGCGGGCTCGAGGTCTATCTGCAGTTCGATTCGTTGGAGCGCGACGCACTGATGGATCTGCGCGGCGCCGACCTGCGACGAATCCGGCAGCAGGCGCTGGAGAACCTGGAGCGGCACGGGATCTCGACGACGCTGGTCGTGACGGTGAAGCGCGGCGTGAACGATCACGAGATCGGCGCCATCGTGAGGCACGCGCTGACCTGGACCTGCGTGCGCGGCGTGACGCTGCAGCCCGTGCAGGACGCCGGCCGCAACGAGAGCTTCGACGCGAAACGCAATCGCATCGTGCTGTCGGACATCCGCCGCCGCGTGATCGCGGACTCCGGCGTGTTCGGCGCGGACGACATGATCCCGCTGCCGTGCAATCCGGAGACCATCTCGATCGGCTATGGACTGCGCAACGGAGAACGCGTCCTGCCGGTGACCTCCATGCTGACGCGGGAGGATCTCGTCTCGATGATGCCGAACACCATCGCGTACGAGAAGCAGCCGGCGCTGCGGCAGAAGTTCATCGAGCTGTTCTCGCTCTCTTCCGGTGCGCTCAACGCGCCGGAGCGGCTGGCCGAGTTCCTGTGCTGCCTGCCACGGGCCACCGTGCCGCCGGGGCTCGGCTACGAGAACGTCTTCCGGGTGGCGATCGTGCAGTTCATGGACCGCTTCAACTTCTGCCTCGGCGGCGTCAAGCGCTCCTGCATCCACTTCGTCACGCCGGCGGGACAGATCATCCCGTTCGACACCTACAACCTGTTCTACCGCGACGGCTCGATCGACGGCATCCGGGCGCGCCGCGCCGCCGCCCGCGCCGAGGCGCCGGCATGACCGAGACGGGCCGCACCGTTCTCCTGACCGTCCTGATCGGCCTCCTGGCGCTGCCGTCCGGGCTGTGCTCGGCCTTTTTCACGGTGGCGGGCGGCGCGATGCTGTTCGAGCCGGATCCGCTCGGGCGGAGCATCTCCGTCGTCATGCTGATCGGCTCGGGGATCGGCTGGATCGTCTGCATCCTGGTGCTGCTCGGGGCCCGGCGGCTGCGGCGGGCCGGGGCCGCGCCGCCAAACGCCGTACCGGGCCCCCCGGACCGACAAGCGTGAGGAGAATCCCATGGCCGTGGTGCTGATTCTGCTGGGAATTCTCCTGCTCCTGCCGGGTCTCTGCGCCGGAGCCTTCGTCGTCGCCTTCGGGCTGAACGAGGCCAGGACCCTGGCGGATCCCGAGCTGATCCTCTTGTGGCTGATCTGCTTCGCCGTGATGGCCGCCGGTATCTTGACGATCCGGGCCGGGCTGCGGCGGAGCCGGGCCGGGCGGACGGCCGCCGGCCGTCACGGCGGCGATATGCCGACCTGATAGAGCGCGCTGCAGAGCCGAAATCCGTTCCTGGTCCGTACCGGCCCATTGCCTCCGGCCGGTCGTCGTCTATATTCCGGCCCAAATGTCGCGGGCCCTCTGGCCCGCGTTCCGTTTTTCGAAGGACCCCTATGAAGCTCCGCAACGTCGCCATCATCGCCCACGTCGACCACGGGAAAACCACCCTGGTCGACCGGCTGTTGCAGCAGTCGGGTTCCTTCCGCGAGAACCAGCGCGTCGCCGAGCGCGCCATGGATTCCAACGACCTGGAGCGCGAGCGCGGCATCACCATCCTGGCCAAGGCGACCTCGATCGTCTGGAAGGACGTGCGCATCAACATCGTCGACACCCCGGGCCACGCCGACTTCGGCGGCGAGGTCGAGCGCATCCTCAACATGGTGGACGGCGCCATCGTGCTGGTCGACGCCGCCGAGGGCCCGCTGCCGCAGACCAAGTTCGTGGTCTCCAAGGCGCTCAAGATCGGCCTCAAGCCGATCGTCGCCATCAACAAGGTCGACCGGCCGGACGGCCGCCCCGACGTGGTGGCGAGCGAGGTGTTCGACCTGTTCGCGGCGCTCGACGCCTCCGAGGAGCAGCTCGATTTCCCCGTGCTCTACGGCTCGGCCAAGGAAGGCTGGATGGCGCCGAGCCTCGAAGGCCCCAAGGAGACCATGGCGCCGCTGCTCGACCTGATCCTGAGGCACGTGCCGGAGCCGACCATCGAGCACGGTCCGTTCCGCATGCTGGGCACCATCCTGGAGGCGAATCCCTATCTGGGCCGGATCGTCACGGGCCGCATCACGTCCGGCACGATCAAGCCGAACCAGCCCGCCAAGGTTCTGGACCGCAACGGCAAGATCGTCGAGACCGGCCGCATCTCCAAGGTGCTGGCCTTCCGCGGCCTGGAGCGCCAGCCGGTCGAGGAGGCGGTCGCCGGCGACATCGTCTCGGTCGCCGGCCTGCCCGAGGCGACCGTCGCGCACACCATCTGTTCGCCCGAGGTGTCCGAGCCGCTGCCGGCCCAGCCGATCGACCCGCCGACCCTGTCGATGACGTTCCGGGTCAACGACTCGCCGCTCGCCGGCACCGAGGGCGACAAGGTCACGGGCCGCATGATCCGCGACCGCCTGCTCCGTGAGGCGGAGGGCAACGTGGCGCTCAAGGTCAGCGAGTCGGACGAGAAGGACTCGATGGAGGTCGCCGGCCGCGGCGAGCTCCAGCTCGGCATCCTGATCGAGACCATGCGGCGCGAGGGCTACGAGCTCTCGGTGTCGCGCCCGCGCGTGCTGATGCAGCGCGACGAGGCCTCCGGCGAGATCCGCGAGCCGATCGAGGAGGTGGTGATCGACGTCGACGAGCAGTTCTCGGGCGTCGTCGTGCAGAAGATGTCGGAGCGCAAGTCCGAGCTGATCGAGATGCGCCCGTCCGGCGGCGGCCGCACCCGGCTGGTGTTCTACGCCCCGACCCGCGGCCTGATCGGCTACCAGGGCGAGCTCCTGACCGACAGCCGCGGCACCGCCGTGATGAACCGCCTGTTCCACGGCTACGCCCCCTACAAGGGCGAGGTGCAGGGCCGCCGCACCGGCGTGCTGATCTCCACCGACGCCGGCGAAGCCGTCGCCTATGCGCTGTGGAACCTGGAGGATCGCGGCCCGATGATGATCGAGCCCGGCTGGAAGGTCTACCAGGGCATGATCGTCGGCGAGCACACCCGCGACAACGACCTCGAGGTCAACGTCCTCAAGGGCAAGAAGCTCACCAACATCCGCACCACCTCGAAGGACGAGGCCGTGCGCCTCACCCCGCCGATCCGGATGTCGCTGGAGAAGGCGCTCGCCTACATCCAGGACGACGAGCTGGTCGAGGTGACGCCGAAGTCGGTCCGCCTGCGCAAGCGCATCCTCGATCCCAACGAGCGCAAGAAGGAAGAGCGCCGCAAGGTCGCCGAAGGCGTCTGAGCCGGGACGGCTTTCGCCGCTCCTCGCGTCGATCCTCGTGGTGAGGTGCTCGCCGAAGGCGAGCCCCGAGCCATGAGGCCGCCAGACGGGGCGGCCCCCGACACCGCCGCGACACGCGCTCCCTACCGGCCGGCGGTTGCGGATGTTATCGTCTGCCCATGAACATCCCGCTGCGCACGATGATGACGGTGGATGCGTTTCTCGCCTGGGCCGCGTCCCAGACGGAGCCGCAACGCGCCGAGCTGATCAACGGGCAGATCGTCATGATGGCGTCCGAGCGCCTGAGGCACAGCCGCGTGAAGGCCGCGGTCTATGTCGCTCTCCGTCAGGCCGTGGCGAACGCCGGGATCATGGGCGAGGCCTTCACGGACGGTCCGACCGTTCCGATCGACAGCTTCACGGCCTACGAGCCCGACGCCATGGTCCGCTGCGGCGCGCCTTTGGACGGCGACGGCATGATCGTGGCCGACCCGGTGATCGTCGTCGAGGTGATCTCGCCGTCGTCGGCGCACAGCGACACCAGCGCCAAGCTGATCGGCTATTTCAAGCTGCCCAGCGTGCGGCACTACCTGGTCGTCGATCCGGACGCCCGCAGCATCACGCATCACGCCCGCGGGGCCGACGGTGCGGTCGCGGCGACGACGCTGACCGACGGCACGCTGCGGCTCGATCCGCCCGGCCTGATGGTGCCGGTCGCCGGACTTTTCGCCTGACGCATCCATCGCGGTCGACCCGCGGCTCCACCGCACCGTCCGGCGGACCACCCGGCGCGAGGCGGCGGCGCACCGCCGCTCGCCGCGCCGGGCTGCCCGGCCGGGTCAGCGGAAGAACAGCTTCTTCTCTTTCACCGGGGCCGGCTCGGGCGGCTTCTTCTCGGCCTTGGCCGGCTCGACGTCGGGCGGGCCCTCGGCTGCCGGCACGAAGTCGGGCGCCGGGATGTCGGGCGGCTGCGGCAGCACGATGACGTTCTCGGCCGGCTTCGACTCCGACTTGATCTCCGGCTTTGTCTCCGGCTTGGGCTCGGCCTTCGCGTCGATGATCTTCGGCTCCGCCTTGGGGTCCGGTTTCGGCTCGGCCTTCTGCACCGGCTTGAGGTCCGGCCTGGAGTCGGCCTTGGGCACCGGTTTCGGCTCCGTCTTGGGCTCCGGAACGGGCGGCTCGCGCCGCACCGTGCGTCCGGCCCGCGGCGTCGGCGTCTCCACCGCGGGCGGCGGCACGTCGAGGACCGGCGGCGGCGCGGCCCGGCCGGGCGGCGGCAGCGGGATCGGCTTCTCGACCTCGGCCTTGGGCGGCACCTCCG
>NZ_NPEX01000218.1 GCF_003258865.1 Rhodoplanes roseus
CGACCGCCGATGCCCGAGGCGCGGCGGCTGAACGAGTGCTGGTTCGTTCGGTCGTGATCACGAGGCGGCCTCGTGGACGTAGACGGTCATGTCGGCGTCGTGCAGCGCGCCGGTGAGATCGGCGACGCGGGAGAAGCCCTTGCGGCGGCAGTACTCGGCGAGGCCGTCGATCACGCTCAGCATCGCGGTGGGGCGCACGAAGGTGGCGGTGCCGACCTGCACGGCGCTGGCCCCGGCCAGCAGATACTCGACCGCGTCGGCCGCCGTGGCGATGCCGCCGCAGCCGATCACCGGAATGCTCACCACCCGGGCGCACTGGTAGACCATGCGCACCGCGATCGGCTTCATGGCCGGGCCGGAGAGGCCGCCCATCACGTTGCCGAGCCGCGGCCGCAGCGTCTCGATGTCGATCGACATGGCGAGGATCGTGTTGGCGACCACCAGCGCGTCGGCGCCGGCCTCCTCGGCCGCGCGCGCCACGCTCGCCACGTCGCCGGTGTTGGGCGACAGCTTGGCCCACAGCGGCAGCTTGGTCGCGCGCCGCATCTTGGCCACCACCTGGGCGGTCGAGCGCGGGTCCATCGCGAAGGCCTTGCCGTCCTCCTCGATGTTCGGGCACGAGATGTTCGCCTCGATGGCGGCGACGCCCGGCGCGTCGAGACGCGCCACCGCGTCGGCGAAGGCGTCGCCGGATTCCGCCGATACGCTCACCACCAGCGGCGTCGCGAAGGTGCGCCAGAACGGCAGCGTGTGCTCGAGGAAATAGTCGATGCCCTTGCTCGGAATGCCGATCGAGTTGAGCATCCCCTGGCCGACCTCGCAGACGCGCGGCGTCGGGTTGCCGCCGCGCAGCTGCGGCGTGATCGTCTTGGTCACCATCGCGCCGAGCTTCTCGAACGGCACGATCTCGGCGAGGCCTTCGGCGAAGGTGCCGGACGCCGGCATCACGGCGTTGCGCAGCACCAGGTCGCCGATCCGCACGGACGGATCCACCTTGGGCGGCGGCGGGGCGATCGGGGTCGCGGTGATCGGGTCTACCATGGCAGCGCCTCGTCGAGCCGGAACACCGGGCCTTCGGTGCACACGCGGCGCGCCTCGACGACGCCGTCGACCGAGAAGTTGCGCACGCAGCAGAAGCACATGCCGAGTCCGCAGGCCATCTGCTGCTCGAGCGCCACCTCGCCCGGAATGCTCAGCTCGCGGCCGAGCCGCTGCATCAGCAGCATCAGCCGATTGGAGCCGCAGGTGTAGAACGCGTCGGCCCGTCCGGACGCCGCGGCCTCGCGGAGGATCAGCTCGACATTGCCCGGGTCGCTGGTGCCGTCGCTGTCCAGCACGATCTGAATTTTTGCGCCGATCGCGGCGAAGCGCTCGACCGACATCACCGTGGCGCTGCTGCGCGCCGACAGGATCGCCGTCACGCCGACGCCGTTCTCCGCCGCCATCTCGGCGAGCGGAGCGAGCGTCGCCAGCCCGACGCCGCGGCCCAGCACCGCGATGCTGCGGGCGCCTTCGGGGATCGAGAAGCCGACCCCGAGCGGCCCCAGCATCCGCATGGTGCGGCCGACCTTGATCGAGGCGAGCGCCCGGGTGCCGAGGCCCGTCACCTTGTAGAGGAACTCGACGCGGCCGTGCGCCGGGTCGGCCCGGTAGAGGCTCATCGGCCGGCGCAGGAACGGCTTGTCCTCGGCGGTGTGCGGACATTCGAGATTGAAGAACTGTCCGGCCCGGGCGAGCGGCGCCGGCTCCGGCGCCTCCAGCACCAGGTAGCGGTACTCGTCGTTGAGCCAGACATGGGAGACGACGACGCCCAGCACATCGGCGACGCTGGGCGTCGCCGGCAGCGGCCCGGCCGTCGGCCCGGTCGCGGAGGCCGCGCCCGCGCGAAGACCCGGCTGGAAGCTGATCGTCTGGCCCATGGCGTCCCATCCGGTCGTGCGGCCGGGCCGCGTCGCGCGGCGGGCCGCTCACGAATCGTTTCGACCGTCGCGGGCCGGTGGGGCTCACCGGCGTCGCGGGGCGGTCGACCGTCTAATTTCTGAGACGTTCGCAGAGGCGGCGCTATTTGTCAATCCGGCCCTTCCCGCGGTGGAGATTTGTGACGGTAAAACAACGCAGTCATGAATCGATCGTGACCTTGTCCGTGCGTCTGCCGCACGGCGGCCCGAGCTTTCGCCCGGATTTAATCTCTTTTTTTTTCCGCTTGCTGTGGTATCAACGGTAGTTTCTTCTCGCGTGGGCGCCGCCCGGCGCCCGCCGTGCATTCGAGGGAGGGAACGCTCTTGGACGAACTGCTCACCTGGCTGAAGGCCCAGCACAACGGCCTTCGGACCTACAAGGATTTCCAGCAGAGGGTGCTCAACCTCGCCGGCGCCGATCGCGAGCATGTCGCGCTCTATCAGATCCTGGCGCTGCTGGTCGGCCGCTTCATCGACTCCTACGAGGAGCACCCGCTCACCGGCGACGTCGCGGACCAGGCCTTCGACCACCTGATCGAGATCACCGAGAAGGCGACGGCCTCGCTGGGCGCGGCGCCGGCCGATCAGCTCGCCACCCTCAACGCCATCGCGGCCGCGGACCTCGGCTGACCGGCCGTCGCCCTTCGGTGCCGCTCGTCCTGCGATCTCCCTCACGCCCGAACAAAGACAGAGCGCCCGTCGGGCGCTCTGTCTTTTTGGCGTCGACGGGGGGTGTCGGATCGACGGGATCCTTCGTCTCACCCTCGCCCGTCGGGCCGCGTCTCCGGGCGCGACAAGACGGTCGGGCGCGAGCGCAGCGCGCCACCGCGCGGGGCGTGGGCTCGGGCACGCCCGCGCGCGCGGCATCGAGCAGAGGACGAACCGCTCCCGCGGGCGGCCGGGACGATCGACGACCGCCACCCGGGTTCACGTCCATTGTTTCAGCTCGGGCCCGTGCCTTGACAAAAATCCGGCCAGGTTTGACAGCATTTCAGCCGTAGTCTAAATTTTGATACAGCCAGTGTCACACGGATAGAGAGGGCCCCATGGCCTCACGGCGCCAGTTTCTGAAACTCACCAGCGGTGCGCTCGTCATCGCTGCGTCCGCCTCCAAAGTGTCTGCCCAGCCGGCGAAATTCACGGCCAAGATCGCGCATCTCGAAGCCCCGACCCAGCCGCGCCATCGCGGGCTCGAAAAGGTGGCCGAGCTCGTCAAGGCGCGCACCAACGGCGAGGTCGTGTTCAATCTGTTCCCGGCCTCCCAGTTGGGCAATGCGCGCCAGATGATCGAGGGGACGCAGTTCGGCTCGATCGAATGTACGGTCCAGCCGGCCGCCTTCCTGGGCGGGTTCAACCCGGTGGTGTCGGTTTTCGACATTCCGTTCCTGTTGCCCGCCGACGCCGCCAAGGCGAATGCGCTGCGCACCGGCCCGTTCGGCCAGTATGTCCTCGACACCTTCTCCAGCCGCGGGTTCGTCGCCATCGCGCTCTGGCCGAACGGCCGCAAGAGCCTGACGTCGAACAAGCCGATCAACTCACTGCAGGCTTTCAAGGGGCAGAAGTTCCGCGTGATGGACTCGCGCATTCTGATCGAGCAGTTCGGCTCGGTCGGCGCGAGCGCCATCGCGATCCCGTTCGGTGAGCTCTACACGGCCTTGCAGACCGGCGTCGTGGACGGCGAGGAGAACCCGCTCGACACGATCTCCACAATGAAGTTCCACGAGGTCCAGAAGCATCTCGTGGTGTCCGATCACGGCGCGATGGAGGACTTCGTGCTGTTCAATCCGACGTGGTGGAAGTCGCTGCCGGAAGGACACCGCAAGATCATCACCGACACCTTCATCGAGGTCCGCCCCGAGGTCGAGAAGATGAAGGCCGATGCGAAGATCGCCGCCCTGGAGATCATCAGGACCGCGGGCAAGACCGAGATCAGCGACCTGAGCGAGGCCGACCGCAACGCCTGGCAGTCGGCGATGGCGCCGAAGTCGGAAGCCGCGTTCATCGCGCGCGCCGGCGCGGAAGGCCAGAAGGCGATCGACCTCTACAAGGCAGAGATGAAGAAGCTCGGTAGCTGACGGCCGAGCGACGCACCCGGCCCGGGGTCGGGCGCGTCACGACCGTTCCGACAGCGAGCGGACATGGCTGCCCCGCACAGACGATGAAGAAGACAGGCATGTTTGCTCGCGTACTGGACGTCATCCGAACCGTCGAGAGAACGTTCATCGCGGTCGTCCTGATCGCGATGTCGTTCCTGTATTTCGTCAACGTCGTGATCCGATACTTCAGCGCGGAGCTCGCGACCGAGCTGGCGTGGATCGACGAGGCGACGCTGTTCGGGCTCGCGTGGCTGGTCTTCGTCGGTCTGGGGCTGGCGCTGGAGCGGCGCAGGCATATCGCGATGACCGTGCTGATCGACCAGATGCAGGGCCCGGTCGCCCGCCTGGTGCAGATCGCGATCAATCTGACGGGTCTCGCCTTCTGCCTGATCTTCACCAAGCTCAGCTTCGATCTCGCGCTGTTCATCTACAACAGCGGGCAGATCAGTCCGACGCTCGGCACCACGATGCTGTGGCTCTACGCGCCGCTGCCGGTCGGGTTCGCGCTTCTGTCGCTGCGCTACCTGCTGGAGCTCACCGGCGTCCAGAACCGGTTCCTGATTCGCGACGTGTTGCAGGATCACTGAGGTAAAACGCGCGTGACCGTCCTCCTTCTCTGCGTCGTCGCGGTGATCCTTCTCGTGCTCGGGTTCGAGATGTTCCTCGTCATGGGGGTCCCGACCCTGCTGGCGTGGCTTCTCCTGTTCCCGTCGATCCCGCCGGTCGCTCTGGCGCAGAAGCTCCTCGGCGGCGTGAACGTCTCCACCCTGCTCGCGATCCCGTTCTTCATCTTCGCCGCCGACATCATGGCGCGCGGCACGATTGCGAAACGTCTCACCGATCTGGTCAAGACCAATATCGGCCATGTCCGCGGCGGCATCGGGCACACGACGGTCGTCTCCTGCATGGGGTTCGGGGCCATCTGCGGATCGGCGCCCGCGACCGTGGCGGCGCTCGGTCGCCTGCTGCATCCCGAGTTACTGAAGGCGCGTTATTCCGAGACGTTCTCGCTCGCCCTGATCGCCTCGAGCGCGGAATGCGCGTTGCTCATTCCGCCGAGCATCACGCTCATCATCTACGGCTGGCTGACCGGAACGTCGATCGCTGACCTGTTCGCCGGCGGCTTCGTGGTCGGTGTCGCGCTCGGCGTCGCGTTCATGATCTACGTGCAGATCGTCACGTGGCGCACCGGTGCCGGCCTGTTCCCGCGTGCGACGCGCGGCGAGCGCATTCTCGCCTTGCGCGACGGGCTGGTCGCGCTGGGCATGCCGTTCATCATTCTCGGCGGAATCTACGGCGGGATCTTCACGGCCACCGAGGCCGCGGCCGTCGCCGTCGCCTATGCGCTCCTGATCGAGATGGTCGTCTACCGGTCGATCGGCCTCAAGGTCCTGCTGGAGATCGCCGAAGGCTCGGCGATCACCGTGGCCGTCATCTTCATCCTGCTGGCGACGGGGTCGATGCTGTCGTTCCTCATCACGCTGGCACAGGTGCCCGCCTTCTTCACTCAGCTGTTCGCGGCGTGGAACGTCGACTGGGTCGTATTCCTCCTGATCGTCAACGTCGTGCTGCTCGTCGCCGGGATGTTCATCGATCCCAACTCCATCCTGCTGGTTCTCGTGCCGACGTTCTATCCGGTCGCGACGTCGCTGGGTATCGACCCGGTCCATTTCGGCCTCGTCGTCTGCCTCAACATCTGCATCGGAATGATAACCCCGCCGTTCGGGCTCGACCTGTTCGTCGCGTCCTCCACGCTGCGGCGGCCGGTGGAGCTGATCATTCGCGGCATCTGGCCGTTCATCGTCGTCAACCTTCTGGTGCTCTTGCTCATCACCTACGTCCCGCAGATTTCGACGGGAATTCTGTCGATCGTACGCTGATGTCCGCCGCCGCATCGAGGCGGAACCCGGTGAGAACGATGTCCGATCATCTGGCCGAGATCGGCCGAAGGCTGCGCGCCTATCGGCTCGGCAAGAACCTCACGGTCAGCCGGATCGCCGAGTCGATCGGGGTGTCGCGTGCCGCGGTCTACCGGCTGGAGCGCGGCGAGCTGGTCAAGATCGAGACCCTGGAGAAGATCTCCGAGCTGCTGGAGACCTCGCTGCCGTCGCTGATGGGGGTCGGGGTCGAGTACTACGCCAACGCCGTCTCGTTCTTCGAGCGCATGCGCCAGCTCGAGGAGAGCGCCGTCCACGTGCTCGGCAACTTCTCGCCCTTCTCGTTCCTGCTGCAGTCGGACGAGTACATCGACCATCTGCGGGTGATGCTGATCGAGGGCATCCCGGACAGCCATCGCGAGTCGGCGGCGGCGCGGGCCGAGATCGACGCCGTGCTGGCGATCCTGCACGCCCGCCGGCGGGGCGCCGCGACCCGGCGCATCCCGGTGCTGAGCATCGTCTCGGCGCCCGACATCGAGCGCTTCCTGCGCTCCGGCCTGGTCGGCCGCTGGGATCTGCCGGACGCGGTGGTGAGCCGGCGCCGCGCCCTCGCGGCCCGCGAGGTCGAGCGCGTCGCCGCGCTGCTCGAGCATCCGCCGATCGGCGTGCAGATCGGCATCGTCGAGGACCAGGCGCCGTTCCAGACCTTCCAGGTGTTCGAGGCGGCCGACCATGCCTCGGTGACGCTGAGCCCCTACCGGCTCGGCGACCACCCCAACATCACCTCCGGCATCGCCATGGCGACGGCGACGCCCGAGGCCGTGCGCCTGTTCAAGGCCACCGTGACCCAGCAGTGGACCCGCGCCCACAAGGGCGAAGCCGCCGCCCGCATCCTCCGCGCCGTCCTGGCCCGGGCGGCGGGGTGACGGCAATCAGGTCCGGTCCCAGATCATCGCAGCAATGCGCGGATCGACGGCGAAGCAACGGCGGTCGAAGGTGATGCGAGCGACCGGGGCCTCGCAGACGGCATGCACTCCGGTGTCGCTGACGCGCAGTCGCCAGGTCTGCTGGTGACCCGGACGCGGCTGCGCAAAGGCGCGGCACGACAAGATCGCCAGATTGGCGCGGTGCGAGGGATCCCGGACCGAGATGTAGCGGATCACGTCGATGCCGGCCGTCCGGGCCGCGTCCGCGATGTCCTGGCACGGCGTGTAGTCGGTCGGATGCATGAGGCACGCCTGCTCGCCCGCATATCGGGCCGCGCCGAGGTCGATCGCCCGGTCGGTCGCATGATCCACCGAGAAGGCCGTGAACTCGGCGGGGTTGGCGGGCCACGGGGTCGCGGGAGACTCGGCGAAGAAGAGCAGCCGGTAGAACGCCGTCTCGGCCACCGCCGTGTTCGGCGTCTCTGCCGCGTAGAAGACCCCGCCGGTCGCGCCGGCCCGCCGGAAGCGCGACCCTTTCGGGTAAGTGCCGTAACGAAACGGGGTGTAGAGCAGGTAATGCAGCCCGCGGCACTCCGGCGGCACGACGGGCTTCGTCTCCTCGATCAGCCGCTCCAACAGGTCCTGCTCGTCGACGGAGTCGACGAGCTTGAGAGTCGAGACGTGGTGTTGTGCTTCGACCAGCCGCCACGCCGTTCCGGCCAGCGGACCGGCGTCAGACGACAGCGCGGCGGGCGTCCAGATACTGGATGACATTCACGAGCCCAGGCACGGTCTGAATGAGCGCGATCGGCTCGGCATCGAGCGCCGTGTTCCTGGCCTTGAGCCATGCTGCCGCGGCGGCATCGTCGCCGCCCAGCACGGCGTCCAGCGAGCGGTACAGCCGCACGAACAGAACGGCCAGCTCGAACGGCTTCTGGCCGCGTTGAAGGGTATGCGTGCCGCTGCGCATGCGCGACACGGTCGCCTCCGACACGCCGATCACGCTCGCCAGCGACCGGCTCGTGAGCCCAAGTCGTGTCGCCGCCCTCAAGGTGGCCTTGGTGATGACCGCTGCCTCCTCGAGCGAAGCCGCGGACCGTTCCTGGAGACTCATGCCTTACCCTTTCAAAAGAAAAAATAAGTCATGAAAGTTTACATTGCAAGACACGGTCACGCCACCACGCGAATTCCCGCCGGGCCCTCCTCGACATGGCCGATGCGGCTGGCGGCGGGGTAGCCGGCCGTGACGACGATGCGCAGCAGCTCGTCGGTGCGCTCGGGGGCGCAGGCGATCAGCAGGCCGCCGGAGGTCTGCGGGTCGGTGAGCACGTGGCGGCGCCAGTCGGGCAGGTCGGCGGGGAGCTGCACGGCGGCGCCGTAGCTCGTCCAGTTGCGGTGCGAGGCGCCGGTGACGCAGCCGGCCTCGGCCAGCTCCGCGGCGCGCGACAGCAGCGGCACGGCCTGCAGCGAGGCGGTCAGCGTCACGCCGGCGCCGCGCGCCATCTCCAGCGCGTGGCCGAGCAGCCCGAAGCCGGTGACGTCGGTGACGGCGTGCACGGCCGGGTCGCGGGCGAGATCGATGCCGATGCGGTTGAGCAGCGTCGTCGAGGCGATCATCTCGTCGTAGGCGCCGTCCGGCAGCACGCCCTTCTTGATCGCCGACGAGTAGATGCCGACGCCGAGCGCCTTGGTCAGGATCAGGTCGTCGCCGGGTTTCGCGTCGGCGTTGCGGCGGACCTGCTCGGGCCGGCAGGTGCCGATCACGGCGAGGCCGTAGATCGGCTCGGGCGAGTCGATCGAATGGCCGCCGGCGACCGGGATGCCGGCCTCGGCGCAGACGCTGGCGCCGCCCTGGAGAATCTTCCTGATCATCTCGGCCGGCATCTTGTCGATCGGCATGCCGAGGATCGCCAGCGCCATGATCGGCTTGCCGCCCATGGCGTAGACGTCCGAGATCGCGTTGGTCGCGGCGATGCGGCCGAAGTCGTGCGGATCGTCGACCATCGGCATGAAGAAGTCCGTGGTGGCGATGACGCAGGTGGTGTCGTCGATCTGCCAGACGGCGGCGTCGTCGCCCGTCTCGGTGCCGACCAGGAGCTGGGCGAAGGGACCGGCCGCCGGCTGCTCGGCCAGGAGCTGCTGCAGCACCGAGGGGGCGAGCTTGCAGCCGCAGCCGCCGCCATGGGCCAGGCTGGTGAGGCGGAGATCGTGGGCGTTCATGACAAGGCTCCGGAGAAGCGCGGCGCGGCGGCCGGGGCCGCGGCGGAGCGCAGGCGCCGCCAGGCGGCGGCGAGATGATCGGCGGCGGCCTCGACATCGGCCGCCGTGGTGGCGCGCCCCAGCGACAGGCGCACGGCGCCCAGCGCGGCCTCGCGCCCGATGCCGAGCGCCAGCAGCACGGCGGACGGCTCCTCGCTGCCGGCGTGGCAGGCCGAGCCCGTGGAGGCGAGCACGTTGGGGCAGGCCTCCAGCAGCGCCCGGCCCGAGACGCCGGGAAACAGCAGGTTCAGGGTGTTGGGCAGCCGCTGCTCGGGACGGCCGGTGAGCACCAGCCCGGGCACGGCGCGCTGCAGCCGGTGCAAAAGCTGGCCGGCGAGGGCGCCGATCCGCACCGCGTCGCGATCGAGCTTTTGGGCGGCGATCCGGCAGGCGGCGCCGAGCGCCACGATGAAGGCGACGTTCTCGGTGCCGGGCCGCATGCCGTGCTCCTGGCCGGCGCCGGCCAGGAGCGGCGGCAGTGCGACGCCGCGGCGGACATAGAGCGCGCCGACGCCCTTCGGGGCGTAGAGCTTGTGGCCCGCCACCGTGAGCAGGTCGGCGCCCAGCGCGTCGACGTCGACCGGCACCTTGCCGAGCGACTGCGCCGCGTCGGCATGGGTCCACGCCCCACGCCGTCGGGCGGCGTGAAAAATTTCGCCCACGGGCTGCAGCGTGCCGATCTCGTTCTGGGCGTGGATGACGGTGACCAGCGCGGTGGTTTCGTCCAGCGCCGCGATCACGTCGTCCGCCGCGACCCCGCCGTCGGCCTGCGGGGCGACGCGGCGTACCCGGTGGCCGGCGCGCTCCAGCAGGCGGCAGCACTCCTCCGTCGCCGGATGCTCCAGCGCCGTGGTGACGATGCCGCGGCGGCCGGCGC
>NZ_NPEX01000021.1:0-12152 GCF_003258865.1 Rhodoplanes roseus
GGCCGCCGTCGACCAGCACCTCGCTCACGCTCGTCTGCCAGCGAAAGCGCACGCCGTGGCGCTCCGCCGTGCGCACCAGAGCTTCGGCCAGCCGGTGCATGCCGCCCTCGATCACCCAGACGCCCTGCTGCTCGACATCGGCGACCAGCATCAGGGTGGCGGGCGCCAGGAAGGGCGACGAGCCGCAATAGGTGGCGTAGCGGCCGAACAGCTGGCGCAGGCGCGGATCGTGGAAGTGCTTGCCGAGCTCGCCCCACAGCGTGGCGAAGGGCGAGATCGCCAGCAGGTCGGGCAGCCGGCGCAGGCCGAGCCGGCGGATCAGGTCGTGCGGGCTGCGGCAGCGGGTGTCGCGCAGGAACGGACCTTCCAGGGTGTCGTAGATGCGGGCGGCGCGGGCGCAGAACGCGCGAAACCGCCTGGCCTCGGCGCTCCCTGCGAACATCCCGATCGCCTCGGCCGAGCGGGCCGGATCGGCGAACAGGTCGAGCCGCTCCGTCTCGCTCCAGGCGTGGCGGGCCAGGATCTCGAGCGGCCTCAGCATCAGCTCGTTGGTCAGCGCCGTGCCGGCCGCGGCGAACAGCTCCTCGAACACCCAGCGCATGGTGAAGACGGTGGGGCCGGCATCGATGCGGCGGCCGGCGACCGGCACCTCGCGCATCTTGCCGCCCGGGCCGGCCGCCGCCTCGACCACGGTGACGGCGAAGCCCGCGAGCGCGAGATCGAGCGCGGCCGCGAGGCCTCCCGTTCCGGCGCCTACGATGATTGCGGTGTCGCCCGCCACGCTCGCCCGATCCGGAGAAATACCGTTGAGTTCGATGCCTGGGTGTCTATACTGCGTGACAGTTTCGCATGACAATGGATCATTACATATCTTTGCCCGCCGTCATCAGGGGTAGCGCATGGATAGTAGCACACGGATCGAGCAGGCTCTGAACGCAGCTCTGGCCCGGGCCGAAACGCCCGCCGCGCCCTCGAAGCTCGCCTCGGCCATGCGGTATGCGGTGTTTCCCCGCGGTGCCAGGGTACGGCCGCGCCTCTGCCTCGCCGCGGCGCACGCCTGTGGCGACGACCAGCCGGGCCTCACCGACGCGGCCGCCGCGTCGATCGAGCTCCTGCACTGCGCCTCGCTGATCCACGACGACCTGCCGTGCTTCGACGACGCCGCGCTGCGGCGCGGCAAGCCCTCGGTCCACTGCGCCTTCGGCGAGCGGATCGCGGTGCTGGCGGGCGACGCGCTGATCGTGATGGCGTTCGAATCCCTCTCCTACGTCACCTGCTCGCCCGAGCGCCTGCCCAACGTGATGCGGATCGTCGGCCAGTCGGTCGGCATGCCGAGCGGCATCGCGGCCGGCCAAGCCTGGGAATGCGAGCCGTTCTGCGATCTCGTCGAGTATCACGAGCAGAAGACCGGCGCACTGTTCGCGGCCGCGACCATGCTGGGGGCCGCGGCGGCCGGCGCCGATCCGGAGCCCTGGCGGGTGGTCGGCGCGCAGCTCGGCCTCGCCTATCAGGTCGCCGACGACCTGCGCGACGCCGCCTCCGACGAGGAGGAGCTCGGCAAGCCGGTCGGCCGCGACGCCACCCTGGGCCGGCCCAGCGCCGTGCGGGATCTCGGCATCGGTGGCGCGATGCATCGCCTGGAGGACCTGGTGAAGGGCGCCATCGCGGCGATCCCGGTCTGCCCGGGCGCCGGCGACCTGCGCTCGCTGATCCAGTCCGAGGCGAAGCGGCTGGTGCCGAAGCGCCTGGCGGCCGCGGCGGCCTGAGGCGGCCGGCGGCCCTCCGTCACGATCATGGCCGGGCCCGTCCCGGCCATTCGGCGTTCATCGAACCGTCTTCGTCACCCGACCTCACCGCAGCGTCCGACCGCGCGCCTTTCGTCGCGGTCGCGCAGAAGGAGAACGGCGAAGTGAAGAACCCGGCGCCGCAGGAGCACGTCCCTTCGGTCTGGCGCGAGCGGTGGCTCGGGCTGCGCAACCGGTTGCTCGCCTCGCCGCGATTCCAGCGCTTCGCCGCCTCCTTCCCGCTCACCCGGCCGATCGCGCGGCGCCGCACGAGGGCGCTGTTCGATCTCTGCGCCGGCTTCGTCTACTCCCAGATCCTGCTCGCCTGCGTGCGGCTGCGGCTGTTCGACCGCCTCGCTGCCGGGCCGCTGACGGTCGGCGCCATCGCCGGCGGCACCGGACTGTCCGAGGACGCGGCGCGCCGCCTGCTCGCCGCCGCGGCGACGCTCGGCCTGGTCGAGGCCTGCGGCACCGACCGCTGGGGTCTCGGCGTCCACGGCGCGGCGCTGCTCGGCAATGGCGGCCTCGCCGATATGATCGAGCACCATGCGCTCCTTTATGCCGACCTCGCCGACCCGGTGGCGCTGCTCAAGGGCGAACTTCGCGACACCGCGCTGTCGCGCTACTGGGCCTATGCGGCGAGCCCGGAGCCCGGCGCGCTCGGGGCCGAGCACGTCGCGTCCTATTCGCGCCTGATGGCGGCCACCCAGGCCTTCATCGCCGACGAGGTCCTGGCCGCCGCGCCGCTCGGGGGGCGACGTCGCCTGCTCGATGTCGGGGGCGGGGAGGGGGCCTTCCTGGGCGCCGTAGGAGCCCGCCATCCCGGCCTCGATCTGATGCTGTTCGACCTGCCGGCCGTGACCGAGCGGGCGCGCGAGCGATTCGCCGCGGCGGGCCTGTCCGGGCGGGTGGCGGTCCATGGCGGCGACTTTCGGCGGGACCCGCTGCCGGCCGGTGCCGACACGATCTCGTTCGTGCGGGTCCTGCACGACCACGACGACGAGACGGTCCTGGCCCTGCTGCGCGCCGCCCGGCGGGCGCTGCCGGCCGGGGGGCAGGTGATGATCGCCGAACCGATGGCGGGAGCACCCGGCGCTGAGCCGGCCGGCGAGGCCTATTTCGGCTTCTACCTACTGGCGATGGGGCGTGGCCGGCCGCGCACGCCAGAGGCGCTGTACAGCCTTCTGGACGCTGCCGGCTTCGTCCGGCCGCGCCTCGTCAGGACGCGGAATCCTCTTCTTATGCAATTGGTTATCGCGGACGCACAGGGTGCTTGAGCGCACCTGACAATACGACTTGACATAGGGATGAGTAAGCGTAGGCTGACACTTCAGATCGGTTGTAAAGCCTGCTTGCGCCACGGCTAGAGACGCCTATGGACACAGTTGCGGTCGTCCTCGAGGAGCCTGAGCGCCTCGTGCTCAGTCGGCTCGATCTCTCCCATCCCGGCGACGAGGATGTGGTGGTCGATATCGACTGGAGCGGGATCAGCACCGGCACGGAGCGTCTGCTCTGGTCGGGCCGGATGCCGCCGTTCCCGGGGCTCGGTTATCCTCTGGTGCCCGGCTACGAGTCGGTCGGGCGGATCTCGTCGGCGGGCGAGCGCTCCGGACGGCAGGTCGGCGAGCACGTGTTCGTCCCCGGCGCGCGCTGCTTCGGCGAGGTGCGCGGTCTGTTCGGCGGCGCTGCGCGGCGGGTCGTGGTGCCCGGCGCCCGCGCGCTTCCCATCGCTTCCAATCTCAACGAGCTAGGCGTCCTCATGGCGTTGGCCGCGACTGCGCACCACGCCATGGCGGGGGCCGATCGGACGCCGCCGGATCTCATCGTCGGGCATGGCGTCCTCGGTCGTCTCCTCGCCCGACTGGCGGTGCTGGCGGGCGGGGAGCCGCCTACCGTGTGGGAGCGGAACGCCGGCCGCGCCCAGGGCGCGCAGGGCTACCGGGTCGTCGATCCGTCCGAGGATCCGCGACGTGATTACAAGGCGATCTACGACGTGAGTGGCGACTCCAAGCTGCTCGACACGCTGATCGCGCGGCTGGCGCCGCAGGGCCAGGTGGTTCTCGCCGGCTTCTACAGCGAGCCGCTCGGCTTCGCGTTCCCGCCCGCCTTCATGCGGGAGATCTTAATCCGGGTCGCCGCCGAATGGCGCGAGCCCGACCTCGCCGCCGTCCGCACCCTGATCGAGCAGGGGCGCCTCTCGCTCGACGGTCTGATCACGCACCGATGCGATGCCGCGGACGCGCCGACCGCGTACCGCACCGCGTTCAACGATCCCACCTGCCTCAAGATGATCCTTGACTGGAGAGGGTACGCATGAACGCGTCTGTGCCGCTCGACATGACCGACCGCCTGCGTGCCGAAGCCGCGATCGAGCCCGATCCGGTTCCGACCGGCGCGGCCAAGGCCACGCAGATCATCGCGATCTACGGCAAGGGCGGCATCGGCAAGAGCTTCACGCTCGCCAATCTCAGCTACATGATGGCCCAGCAGGGCAAGCGCGTCCTGCTGATCGGCTGCGACCCGAAGAGCGACACGACCTCGCTCCTGTTCGGCGGCCGCGCCTGCCCGACCATCATCGAGACCTCGTCGAAGAAGAAGCTCGCCGGCGAGGAGGTGTCGATCGGCGACGTCTGCTTCAAGCGCGACGGCGTCTTCGCCATGGAGCTCGGCGGCCCGGAGGTCGGGCGCGGCTGCGGCGGCCGCGGCATCATCCACGGCTTCGAGCTGCTGGAGAAGCTCGGCTTCCACGAGTGGGGCTTCGACTACGTGCTGCTCGACTTCCTGGGCGACGTGGTGTGCGGCGGCTTCGGCCTGCCGATCGCCCGCGACATGTGCCAGAAGGTCATCGTGGTCGGCTCCAACGACCTGCAGTCGCTCTACGTCGCCAACAATGTCTGCTCGGCCGTGGAGTATTTCCGCAAGCTCGGCGGCAATGTCGGCGTCGCCGGCATGGTGGTGAACAAGGACGACGGCACCGGCGAGGCGCACGCCTTCGCCGAGAAGGTCGGCATCCCGGTGCTCGCCGCCATCCCGGCCAACGAGGACATCCGCCGCAAGAGCGCGGCCTATCAGATCGTCGGACGGCCCGGCACCGAATGGGCGCCGCTGTTCGAGACGCTGGCCCTCAACGTCGCCGAGGCGCCGCCGCAACGGCCGAAGCCGCTCAATCAGGACACGCTGCTGGGACTGTTCAGCGGCGACACGGTCGGCCGCGACGTGGTGCTGCTGCCGGCGACCCAGGAGGACATGCGGGGCGGCAGCTTCGTGCCGAAGCCGTCGCTCGAAGTGATCTACGACACCGTCTGACCGGAGAGACACCAAGCATCATGTCGGAAGGCCGACCCGAGACTGCAGCCGTGACGACCGCCAGCGCGGAGGTGATCTACGACACCGCCGCTGCCGTGGCGCTGTCGAACGGCGCTGCGTCGCCCGCGACCGCCGAGGCGGTCGTCGCGACGGAGCCTCGGGCCGCCGCCGCCCCGACGTCCGGTGACGGCGTCGGCTGTCACGCCGGGGTCGCCGAGATGCGCAAGGCGGCGGCCGCGGCCGGCAAGTCCGAGACGCTCGATCGCTACGCCGCCGACTATCCGGTCGGCCCGCACGACCAGCCGCAGTCGATGTGCCCGGCCTTCGGCTCGCTGCGCGTCGGCCTGCGCATGCGGCGCACCGCGACGGTGCTGTCCGGCTCGGCCTGCTGCGTCTACGGCCTCACCTTCACGTCGCATTTCTACGGCGCCCGCCGCAGCGTCGGCTACGTCCCGTTCAACTCCGAGACCCTGGTCACCGGAAAGCTGTTCGAGGACATCCACGAGGCGGTGCACAAGCTCGCCGATCCGGCCCATCACGACGCCGTCGTGATCATCAATCTGTGCGTCCCGACCGCCTCGGGCGTGCCGCTGCAGCTGCTGCCCAAGACCATCAACGACGTCCGCGTCATCGGCATCGACGTGCCGGGCTTCGGCGTGCCGACCCATGCCGAGGCCAAGGACGTGCTGGCCGGCGCGATGCTGGCCTATGCCCGCGCCGAGGCCGAGCAGGGGCCCGTGCAGGCGCCGCGCGCCGGCAAGAGCGACAAGCCGACCGTGACGCTGCTGGGCGAGATGTTCCCGGCCGATCCGATCGGCATCGGCATGATGCTGGAGCCGCTCGGCCTCGCCGCCGGCCCGGTGGTGCCGACCCGCGAGTGGCGCGAGCTCTATGCGGCGCTCGACTGCGCCGTCGTCGCGGCGATCCATCCGTTCTACACGGCCTCGCTGCGCGAGTTCGAGGCGGCCGGCCGCAGCGTCGTCGGCTCGGCGCCGGTCGGATACGACGGCACGGCGGCCTGGCTCGACGCCATCGGCGCGGCCTGCGGCGTCGCCAAGGACAAGATCGACGGCGTCAAGAACCGGATGCTGCCGGCGATCCGCGCCGCGCTCGCCGCCTGCCCGGTGCGCGGCCGCATCACGCTGTCGGGCTACGAGGGCTCCGAGCTCCTGGTGGCGCGGCTGCTGATCGAGAGCGGCGCCGAGGTGCCGTATGTCGGCACGGCGTGCCCGCGCACCCGCTGGTCGGACGGCGACCGCGACTGGCTCGAGGCGCGCGGCGTGAAGGTGCAGTACCGCGCCTCGCTCGAGCAGGACATCGCGGCGGTCGACGCCTTCGCGCCCGATCTGGCGATCGGCACCACGCCGGTGGTGCAGCACGCCAAGCAGCTCGGCATCCCGGCGCTGTACTTCACCAACCTGATCTCGGCGCGGCCGCTGATGGGCGTCGCCGGCGCCGGCTCGCTCGCCGCCGTCTGCACCACCGCGATGGCCAACAAGGCGCGGTTCGACGCGATGACGGAACTGTTCCGCGGCGTCGGCACCGGCGACACGGCGGGCGTCTTCGAGGATGTGCCGAAGCCGCGTCCCGAATACCGCGAGAAGATGCGGCGCCAGCTCGCCGCCCAGGCCAAGAAGCGCAAGTCGGAGGAGATGATCTGATGCTCCTCCTCGATCACGATCGCGCCGGCGGCTACTGGGGCTCGGTCTACGCCTTCACGGCGATCAAGGGCCTGCAGGTGATCATCGACGGCCCGGTGGGCTGCGAGAACCTGCCCGTCACCGCGGTCCTGCACTACACCGACGCGCTGCCGCCGCACGAATTGCCGGTCGTCGTCACCGGCCTGTCCGAGGCCGAGCTCGGCCAGCACGGCACCGAAGCCGCGATGAGCCGCGCTCACAGGACGCTCGATCCGGACCTGCCGTCCGTGGTCGTCACCGGCTCGATCGCCGAGATGATCGGCGGCGGCGTGACGCCGGAAGGCACCGGCATCCGGCGCTTCCTGCCGCGCACCATCGACGAGGACCAGTGGCAGAGCGCCAACCGGGCGATCAACTGGCTGTGGACCGAGTTCGGCCCCAAGAAGGTGCCGGACCGCAAGCCGCGCCAGCCCGGCGAGAAGCCGCGCGTCAACATCATCGGACCGATCTACGGCACCTTCAACATGCCGTCCGATCTGGCCGAGATCCGGCGTCTGGTCGAGGGCATCGGCGCCGAGGTGAACATGGTGTTCCCGCTCGGCAGCCACCTGGCCGACATCCCGCGGCTCGCCGACGCCGACGTCAATGTCTGCCTGTATCGCGAGTTCGGCCGGCTGCTGTGCGAGACGCTGGAGCGGCCCTATTTGCAGGCGCCGATCGGCCTGCACTCGACGACCAAGTTCCTGCGCAAGCTGGGCGAGCTCACCGGCCTCGATCCCGAGCCGTTCATCGCCCGCGAGCTGCACACCACCGTGAAGCCGCTGTGGGATCTGTGGCGCTCGGTGACCCAGGACTTCTTCGGCACCGCCAGCTTCGGCATCGTCGCGACAGAGACCTACGCCCGCGGCGTCCGGCATTTCCTCGAGGAGGAGATGGGGCTGCCGTGCCGGTTCGCGATCGCCCGCTCGGCCGGCCTGAAGACCGACAACGCCGCGGTCCGCAAGGCCGTGCACGAGACGACGCCGCTGGTGCTGTTCGGCTCTTATAACGAGCGCATGTATCTGGCCGAGATCGGCGGCCGCGCCGCCTTCATCCCGGCCTCGTTTCCGGGCGCCATCGTGCGGCGCCACACCGGCACGCCCTTCATGGGCTATGCGGGCGCGACCTACCTGGTGCAGGAGGTCTGCAACGCCCTGTTCGACGCGCTGTTTCACATCCTTCCGCTCGGCTCGACGCTCGACACCGTGGAGGCGACTCCGTCGCGCCTGCACCGCGAGCTGCCGTGGGAGGACGCTGCCAAGATCGCGCTCGACCGGCTGGTCGAACGCGAGCCGGTGCTGGTGCGGATTTCCGCCGCCAAGCGCCTGCGCGACGCCGCCGAGCGCGGTGCGCGCAATGCCGGCGAGGAGCGCGTGACCGCCGATCGTGTACTCGGCGTGAACGCCACGGCGATGGGAGAGCCGGCATGACCGCCACGCTCCCGCGCCGCGCCTCGACCGCCGTCATTTCGACGTTTGGTGTTTCACGCGGTGCGCCTGCGCCCGCGATCAATCATTCAACAGGAGGGTATCGTCATGGCTGAGAGAACGGAACGCCTCTCGGTGGGCCATACCGCGAAGGAAACCATGGACTATCGGTTGATCTTCGCGGCGGCCTTCGTGGCCTTCCTGCTGGAGGCCATCGGGCGCCGGCTCTTGGTGCGCGTCGCGCGTATGAGCCAGGAGTCCGGGGACAGGTCCGTCATCGCCGAGGCGCGCGCGGCCGCCTGCAAGTATGTCCCGTTCGCCTTCATGGGATGACGGTTCCTCACGAGTTTCGCCCGGCGTCTTGCCGGGCGAGAGATCGTCGTGGCTCGCCACGACTTCCCAAGCCGCGCGGGATGGGCGCGGTAACGGCCGCAAGGCCAATCATCGGAGAGTATCTCCATGGCTGATAAGTCTCTGTCCGGTCTGACAGAAGCCGAAGCGAAGGAGTTTCACAGCGTCTTCGTCTCCAGCTTCCTCGGCTTCGTCGTCGTCGCCGCGATCGCTCACGTCCTCGCGTGGATGTGGCGTCCGTGGGCGAAGAACGCCTCGGTCGTCGACGGCATGAACGTGGCGGTCAGCCACCTGGCCTCGTACCTTTCGTAGGAGGGAAGAACAATGTGGCGCGCTTGGCTCCTTTTCGATCCGCGTCGTACGCTGGTCGCTCTTTTCACGTTCCTGTTCGGTCTGGCTCTGCTGATCCACTTCATCCTGCTCAGCACCGACCGGTTCAACTGGCTCGAGTCCCCGCGCGCGAAGCCCGCCGCGGCGGCCCAGAACGCTCCGCTTCCGCCTGCGAAGTAGGATCGACCAGAAAGGACGGCGGACGAGCTGTCGGCGCCTTGCTCGGCTCGTCCGCCGCCGATGTGCAATGAGCAGGCAGGCCGCGCGCGAGCCTGCCGGCCGGTGTCGATCGGGGGATCCCAACAATGGCCATGCTCAGTTTTGAACGAAAATACCGCGTCCGTGGAGGTACGCTGATCGGCGGGGACCTCTTCGACTTCTGGGTGGGGCCGTTCTATGTCGGCTTCTTCGGAGTCACGACGGTTTTCTTTACCTTCCTCGGCACGGCACTCATCATTTGGGGCGCGGCCCTCGGGCCGACCTGGAACCTTTGGCAGATCAACATCGCACCGCCGGATCTGAGCTACGGGCTCGCGCTCGCACCGCTCAGGGAAGGAGGGCTGTGGCAGCTCATCACCGTGTGCGCACTCGGCGCGTTCTGCTCCTGGGCATTGCGCCAGGCGGAAATCGCCCGCAAGCTCGGCATGGGCTATCACATCCCGGTCGCGTTCAGCTTTGCCATCTTCGCTTACATCGCCTTGGTCGTCATCCGGCCGCTGCTCATGGGCGCCTGGGGGCACGGTTTCCCCTACGGCATCATGAGCCATCTCGACTGGGTGTCGAACGTCGGGTACCAGTACCTGCACTTCCACTACAATCCCGCGCACATGATCGCGATCACGTTCTTCTTCACGAACGCGCTCGCGCTCGCCATGCACGGGTCCCTGATCGTCTCGGCCGCCAATCCACAGGCGGGCGAGGTGGTGAAGGGGGCGGAACACGAGAACACGATCTTCCGGGACACGATCGGCTACTCGATCGGCACGCTCGGCATTCATCGCCTCGGCCTGTTCCTTGCGGTCAGTGCGGCGTTCTGGAGCGCCATCTGCATCATCATCAGCGGCCCGTTCTGGACACGCGGCTGGCCTGAGTGGTGGAGCTGGTGGCTCGACCTCCCGATCTGGCGCTAGGAGGGGTCCATGGCTGAATACCAGAACATCTTCACCCAGGTGCAGATCCGGGGTCCCGGCTACGCCGGCGTGCCGCTGGAAGGCACCGCGGGCTACAGGGTGGGCCAGGGATTCTTCTCCTACTGGCTGGGCAAGCTCGGCGACGCCCAGGTCGGACCGGTTTATCTCGGTTGGACCGGCCTCGCCTCGCTGCTCTGCGGCTTCATCGCGTTCGAGATCATCGGCCTGAACATGTTCGCCTCGGTGAACTGGGATCCGATCCAGTTCGTCCGGCAACTGCCGTGGCTCGCTCTCGAGCCGCCGGCGCCCGCCTACGGCCTCAAGATTCCGCCGCTCAACGAGGGCGGATGGTGGCTGATGGCGGGGTTCTTCCTGACGCTCTCGATCCTGCTCTGGTGGGTGCGGGTCTATCGGCGTGCACGCCTGCTCGGGATGGGAACCCATCTCGCCTGGGCGTTCGCGTCGGCGATCTTCCTGTACCTGTCGCTCGGCTTCTTCCGCCCGATCCTGATGGGCGCCTGGGCCGAGGCCGTTCCGTTCGGGATCTTCCCGCATCTCGACTGGACGGCGGCATTCTCGATCCGCTACGGCAACCTGTTCTACAATCCCTTCCACATGCTCTCGATCGCGTTCCTGTATGGCTCGGCGGTGCTCTTCGCGATGCACGGCGCGACCATCCTGGCCGTGAGTCATTTCGGCGGTGAGAGGGAGGTCGAGCAGATCGTCGATCGCGGAACGGCCTACGAGCGGGCGGCGCTGTTCTGGCGCTGGACCATGGGCTTCAACGCCACGGCGGAATCCATCCATCGCTGGGGTTGGTGGTTCGCGGTCCTGGTCACTCTGACGGGCGGCATCGGAATCCTGCTGACCGGCACGGTGGTCGACAATTGGTATCTCTGGGCCGTCAAGCACGGCGTGGCACCGATGTATCCCGCGGTGTTCCCGTCCGTGACCGACCCGAACCTGATTCCGGGGGGCTAGCCATGAGCGTCTTCACGATGCGACTGCTGGCCGGGATCTCCGCAGCCCTCGCTTTCCTGCTGGTGTACTACGCTTTCGAGTTCCCACCGGTGGACAGCGTGCAACGCGGCTATCGCGGACTCGCGATGGAGGAAAACTCCAATCCGCGGGTCGACCGGGCCAAGGTGAGAGCCAATCAGCTGCCCGAGCCGGCGCCGGAGACCGACAAGGCCGGTCAGAAGGCGTCGGAGGTCTACACCAACCTCAAGGTTCTCGGCGACATGGACGCCAACGAGTTCCTGAGGCTGATGACGGACATGACGACCTGGGTGTCGCCCGAGCAGGGCTGCGCCTACTGCCACGACGAGAACGATCTCGCCGCGGATCGCCCGTACACCAAGATCGTCTCCCGGCGCATGCTGGAGATGGTCCGGTACATCAACGGAAGCTGGAAGACGCACGTGGTCGACACGGGCGTCACCTGCTGGGCCTGCCACCGCGGCCAGCCCGTTCCGGCGAGCGTCTGGTACAACGACGCTCCGCGGACGGCGCAGGGTGCGGCGGGCAACCGCGCCGGCCAGAACGTCGCCTCGGCGGCGGGTGGCCTCACGGCGCTGCCGGTCGACCCGTTCACGCCCTTCATCAAGGAAGGTGCGGATGTTCGGGTGATCTCCGGCACGGCGCTTCCGGCGGGCAATCGGGCGTCGATCAAGCAGACCGAGTGGACCTACAGCCTGATGATGCACATCTCCAAGGGGCTGGGGGTCAACTGCACGTACTGCCACAACTCGCGGTCCTTCTTCGCGTGGGACCAGAGCACTCCGCAACGGGCCACCGCCTGGTACGGCATCCGGATGACGCGTGACATCAACACGCAATTCCTCGAGCCGCTCACGCCGGTGTTCCCCGCGTCCCGCCTCGGGCCGCTGGGAGACGTCGCGAAAGTGAACTGCGCCACCTGCCACGAAGGTGTCTACAAGCCGCTCTACGGCGCCAGCATGATCAAGGATTATCCGATCCTGGTCGGGCCGACTCCGGCGCGGACGGCGTCTGCCGCTCCGGGAGCGAAGTGAGAGACTGAGCATGGCCATGCGGGTCGCCCACGGGCGGCTCGCCGGCGATGCGGCGGACCGCACGAGACCGGCGTCGTCGACCGAAAGGCCGACGGCGCCGTTTTCGTGTCCG
>NZ_NPEX01000021.1:12162-13479 GCF_003258865.1 Rhodoplanes roseus
GGCCTCGGCGCCGAACCCTCCGGCGTTCGGTCCGGGCGCCGGATCCTCCAGGGCGCCGGGGACCTCGGCGTTTGGTCCCGCGGCGGCGTCTTCTTCGGCTCGACGTCCGGCCGGTCGGCGGGCCGGATGGCCGAGGCCTGCCGCCGCAGCCCGTCCGTCGGGCGCATCGGCGCGATGCGACGGCGGGCATTGATTTCCGGATCCGCCTGACATCTAGTCGGCCCCTGTTCCGGAGGTCTCATGACGGACGACGTCGACACGGTGGCCGAGGGCGGCCTGGACACGGAGTGGGGGGCGATCCCGGGTGCGGACGAGATCCGCCGGATCGGTCTGTCGAACGCGCTGCGCGAGGTGACGGCGCCGCTGCACCGCCGCGCCGAGCGGGCCGGCGTGATCAGCGACATCGTGCGGGGCCGCTCGAGCCGCTCCGCCTACGCGCTGCTGCTGCGCAATCTCCACCTCGTCTACGCCGAGATCGAGCGCGGCCTCGAGCGCCACCGCGCCTCGCCCGCCGTGCGCCTGATCGTGCTGCCGGAGGTGTATCGCGCCGACGCGATCGCGCGGGATCTGGAAACCCTCTACGGCAGCGCGGAGGCGGCGGACGCCGTGCCGGTGCTGCCCGAGGGAACGGCCTATGCCGAAGCGGTCCGCGCCTCCGCCGAGGGCGACGGCGTGCGGCTGATCGGCCATGCCTACACGCGCTACCTGGGCGATCTCAGCGGCGGCCAGACGGTGAGCCAGGTCCTGGCCAAGACGCTGGGGCTCGATGCGGGCGCCCGCAACCTGTATCGCTTCGCCGGCATCGACGGGCTCGACGCCTTCAAGCAGCGCTATCGCGACGCCATCGACCGCGCCGCCTTCGAGACCGACCGCCCGGACGCCATCCTGGCCGAGGGCATGCGCGCCTTCCGGTTCAACATCGCGCTGTTCTGGGCCGTGCAGGACGCGGTCGGCGGCGCGTCCGAGCCCTCCGGCGAGCCGGCGCCACCGCCGGTCTGACCGGCGAGGCAGCCTTCTCCGGCTCGCTCCGCGGCGTTCCGCCTCGAGAGCCGCCGTCCGCACCGGCGAGGGCTCTGCGACACGCGTCGTCCCGCGTGCGAACCTCGCCTCCGCTGTGCTCCGCGACGGCGCTACGGCCTGTACAGAACTCGAAAACGTCCGAGAGCTTCAGAGCGTTTCCATCTCGTCGCCGTCATCGCCGGGCGGAGCCTCGTCGGCGCTGAGGCAAGATCGACGGTACAGCCCATCGATCGTCGTCGTGGGCGCAGGCGAGGGCTTTGCACAATCCGTCATTCCGGGGCGCGCCAAAGGCGCGAA
>NZ_NPEX01000021.1:13489-40390 GCF_003258865.1 Rhodoplanes roseus
GGAATCCAGCATCGAACTCGGCATTTTCGGCTGGATTCCGGGTCCGGCGCTGCGCGCCGTCCCGGAATGACCAGCTTTGCAAAGCCCTCGCGCAGGCGGACGACCCAGTATCCACCGAGCTCCGTTGTTTTCGGTCGAGAGGCTGCGGCGTACTGGGTGCTCCGGCGTCGCGGAGCATGACGAAGGAAAGGCTTCGGACCTCGAGTCGGCGCCCGGTGCGCAGCAGCGTTTGGACTGAAGAACGCGGTCCGGTGGAGACCGGATCGTCCGCCCGGGCGAAAACTCTAGTTCACCCGGCCGGGCGGTGTGTCGCCTTGCGTCTGGCCTCCGGCGGTGTCGTCGCCCGGTGTCTTGCCGGTGTCCTCGGCGCGGGCCGCGTGGGAGGCCAGATGGGCCAGCACCTCGGCGGTGCGATAGACCGAGGCCTGCACGCTGCCGAGCATCTCGGCCATCCGGTTGGTGTCGAGCCCGTCGGTGATCTCCAGGGCGGCGAGCTGGGCGTTCTCCATCACGGGCGAGAGCAGCGTGCGATAGATCTGGTCGGCCTTGGGATCGAGCCGGGTCGAGAACAGCACGTTGCGGTCGACGACGCTCTCCTGGAAGCGGTTGCGGGCGCTCTCGGCCGCCTTGCGCTCGGTCAGGTCCATGAACAGGAGCACGAAGCCCAGCACCCTGCCGGGCGACGAGAACACCGGGTCGGCGCGCACCAGCATCTGGCGCGGCTCGCTCTGGCCGGCCGAGAGATGCACCTCGCCGCGCCAGGTGCGATGGGCCCCGGTGAGGTCGACGATGCGCTGGCGCATCTCGGCGCTGTCGTGGAACAGCGGCACGAGGTCGTGGATGGTGCCGAGCTCGCTCTGCTTCGGCGGCAACAGCCGGTTGAAGGCGGCGTTGCACAGCAGGATGCCGCCGTCCTTGTCGGCGATCACGGCCGGCTGGTCCGACACCAGGACCTGGCTGCGCACCGTGTCGAGCTGGTGCTGGGCGATCAGGAAGCTGACGGCGCGGAACTGAAGCACCACGTCGGTGACGGTGTCGCTGATCAGGCGCGCGGCGGTCAGGTCGGCCGAGGTCCAGGAATCGCACGTCCCCTCGACCAGCTGGTGCCATTTGGCGAAGGAGCGTCGCGGCGACAGATCCTTGGGCGAAGCGCCCACCTCGACCGGCTTGAGCGGATCGCCGCCCCAGGTGACGGTGCGCACCCGCTCGGGCCGGAACCAGATCAGATACTCGCCCGGCGAGGGCGAGACCGGCGTCGCCAGGATGCCGCTCGCCACCGCGGCGAAGCGCGAGAAGTCGGGCATCTCGGCACCGAGCGCCGAGGTGGCGTAGAGCGGCACGCGCGGCTTGCCGTCGAGCCAAGCGCCGATGGCGCGCAGGTCCGGCGTGCCCGGCACCTCGCCCGTGGTGAGGATCTGGCCTTCGTAGAGCAGCGCCGCGCCGGTCGCGTTGACCGGCACCAGCAGGGCCTGCGAGTTGTCGAACAGCGCCATGCGCCAGTCGCCCTCGCGGGCGATGGCCTCGATCATGCGCTGCTCGAGGCGGCGCACCGACAGCTCGGCCTGCGCCTGGACGAAGCTCTCCAGCGCCGCGACCCGGGTCGCGATCGCCTCGGCGAGCAGCTCGCAGACGGCGCGTGCCTCGAACGAGACGATGCGCGGCACATAGTGGTGGCACGCGACCAGGCCCCACAGCTTGCCGCCGACCATCAGCGAGGCCACCAGCGTGGCGCCGACCCCCATGTTCTTGAGGTACTGGATGTGGATCGGCGACATGCTGCGCAGCGTGCACAGCGACATGTCGAGATCGGTGCCGGAGATCGGCGACACCCGCGGCACCAGCGGCACCGGATCGTAGCCGACATCGACCAGCACGCGGACGCGGTTGCGCTGATAGAGCCGGCGGGCGATCTGCGGAATATCGGAGGCCGGATAGCGGTTGCCCAGATAGGGCTCGAGCTCGGGCTCACGCTGCTCGGAGAAGACCTGTCCGTGCCCGAGCTCGTCGAACCGGTACACCATCACGCGGTCGTAGCCCGTGATGGACTTGTAGATGCGGGCGGTCTCGTCGCACAGCGCGCGCAGCGAGGGCGAGCCGAGGATCGCCTGCAGGGCCTTCTCGATCTGGGCGGCGAGCGGGAGGGTCTCGCCGGCGCGCTCGATCTCGATGATCACGCCCTCGCCGGGCGGCCGGTGCAGCAGCACGTCCCAGGCCTGGCCGCCGAACCGGCAGCGAACCGCGTGCGGGATGGTGTCGAGCGGCTCGGCGAGCTGCGGGGCGATCGCCTCGGCGAGCTGCGGGGCGAGGTCGGCGACCGCGCGGCCCAGCACCGGCTCCGCGAAGCCCAGGAACGTCGCCGCGTTGGCGCTCGCCTGGACGACGATGCCGTCGCTCTCGCGCATCATCAGCAGGGCGCCGTGCGGCTGGATCGACTGTGCGAGATGGATCTGCTCCAGCTCGCAATTCGACAGATCGGCCTGTCCGAACGGCGGGATCGAGAGTGGCTCGCCCAAGTCTCGTGGCTCCGGTGTCGTCCGCGCCGTCGACTCCCGGTGCGGGGCCGACGAGGACGGCTTCGTGTCCGGTCGGACACGGCTCTCCACAATCTAGCCGAAAGCGGGGCTCGCGCGTCCAGATTTTACGAAGCGGGGATCGAATTGAGACGGCGCGGTAAAATCAGCTCTTCGCCGCGCCGCCGGCCGGGGGATCGTCGCCAAGGTCGTACCGATTCAGCTTGGCGTACAGGCTCTGCCGGCTCAGCCCGAGAATCTCGGCTGCGGCCGTCCGGTTTCCGCCGGCGAGGTCGAGCGCCGCCCTCACATAGTGCCGCTCGACGACTCCGATGGTGTCGCGCACCAGCTTGCGCAGCGAGGTCTTGCCGATCTGCTCGGTGAGCGGGCCGAGCGCCGAGATCAGGCGGTTGGCGTCCTCGGCGGGGGGCAGGCGGCGCGCGACGTCGCGCAGGATCACGCCGATATGCGGGTTCGAGGCGTCGCCGGTGCCGGCCGCGGAGATCTCGACCTCGGTGGAGGAGCCGAGTTCGCCGTGGATGGTGGTCGAGAACAGGCGGACGAAACGCTGCCGGTGCACGTTGGCGAGCAGCACGGTGAGGTCGGCGCCGGGACGCCACAGCCAGCGGCCGAGCCGCTCGCCGACCACCAGGCCCTTCGCACCGACCTCCACGAGGTCGAGGAACGCCTGGTTGGTGCGCCGGATCACGCCCTCCTGGTTGATCACCACGAAGCCGTCGGGCATCCGCTCGATCAGGTCCTCGACCGACAGGCGGTCGGCCTGGCTCGGCATCGGCAGCGGGGCGCCGACCGGCGAGAGCTGGATCAGGAAGATCGGGCCCGGGTCCGAGGTCATCAGCGAGGCGCGGACCAGGCAGGCCTTCCGGGTCTGGCCGAAATGCATCACGATGCCGGGCGCCTTGCCCTGCTCGCGGACCCGCAGCAGCATCGCCTGAAGGATGTCGCGCTCCTCGGCCAGCACGTCGGCCAGGAAGTCGCGGCCCGCGACGCTGTCGGGGCGCGGCCCGACCGCGCCGAGCGCCTGCACGGCGGCCGGGTTGGCCTCGATGATCCGCAGGTTGGAGGCGCGCAGCAGCAGCACGGCCTCGGTCGAGGTGTGGAACAGGAGCCGGTAGCGGGTCTCGACGTCACGCAACTTCCAGTAGTCGCGCTCCATCGTCTGCTGGGCCGCGATCAGCCGCGACTGCAGCTCCGCGACCGCCTGGAGATTCTTGCCGATGGCGAGCAGTCCGGGCCGGCCGCCCAGCAGGACGGTCGTGTACTCGATCGGAAGCTCGCGGCCGCTGGGGAATTTCTGGGTGACCTGCCGGAATGCGGACACGCCCGTCTTGAGGGCGTCCTCGACCATCCGCCGGACCTTGTCGCTGCCGACCTCGGTGACGGTCTCGACCCACGGACGTCCGAGCCAGGCTTCGACACCCTTTTCGGAGATCGCGTCGGAGAGCGTGACCTCTCGGATGACCCCGCTCATGTCGAGCATGAGGGTCACGTCCGGTTGCGAGATATTGAGACTGGTCATGGTCGCTCGATGCCGGAAACGTTATTGAGGCGACCGCGCGCTGCCCTCGTTGATCTCGATGTCGACGACCACAACGATGGTCTCAGGGGGAGCCCGGCGGCACAGGGGTTCGCTCACCAGGGGCGAATCATTTATCGATCGAATTCCCATTCCTGCTGTCAATTGGACCCGTCGTCGGCGTCCGTCAATTGAGCTATTCCTTATGCGGCCGCAATTCAAGCGGCAACGCACAAGGCTGTCAGGCTTTTTTGACCTGCCCTGCAACTCAAGCGGACGCTGGCTTCGGATACGTCAAGCGGGTTGTCTTATCGGTATCGGAGGCCTCATCTGGAAGGGCCGGGGCCGCGCGAGGGCAGCCGGCTCGTCAGATCCGCCACATGGGCGATCAGCGCCGCTGTCAGGCAGGCCGCCACCCACTGCCAAGCGGCCTGGACAAGGGCGGCCCGGACGGCCAGCAGCAGGAAGGCGCCGGCCAGCAGGTTGGGCAGCAGCATCCGGAGTGGCGGGACCCGGGCGGTCAGCCGGCCGAGGAGCGCGAGACCGGCCACCTCCACGGCGACGAGCGCCAGGATCAGGTCGATCACGCGGCCGCTGGTGAACAGGTCCTGCATACGGTCCGGGTCAGGAGAAGGGGCCGTTGAGCTGGACCACGGTCCAGGTCAGGTAGGATGCGATCGTCACCCAGGCCAGATAGGGGAAGAACAGCAGGCTCGCGAGCTTGGAGTCGCGCATCGGCGCGATCACCATCAGGAAGACGGCGAGCCACAGGAAGCCGACCTCGTAGAGCGCGAAGTCCGGCCGCTGCAGCCGGAAGAACAGATAGCTCCACAGGATGTTCAGGCCGCCGACGATGCCGAACAGCGCGACCACGACGCCGCGGCGCCGGCTGCAGGTCACGTCCCGCCAGGCGAACGCCATGGCGATGGAGGACAGCGCGAAGACGGTCGTCCAGACGATCGGGAAGGCGTAGTCCGGCGGCTGCCACCAGGGCTTCGTGAGCTGCTGGTACCAGGCGCCGAGCTGAGTGAGCTCGCCGCCGATCGCGGCGACGACCGCCGTGAACAGCGCGGCGAGCGCGAGGGGACCGAGGAAGCCGCGCGCGTGCGGCTCCGGCTTCAGGTCGACGCGGAGCGTCATGGGTGAGCGAGACCGCACAGCGAAGCAATGTCCTTGAAGAAGATGCGCATGTGAGCCGCGGGCCGGGAGCGGACCAGCTCCTTGTTCATGTAGGCCTGCCAGGTGAGCCGCTGCACATCGGGATCGCGGCACATTCCGACGAAACGCTCGCGCGTCCAGTCGCTGCGATACCAGAAGCGCTGCAGCAGTCCAAGGATGAAGAACACCCGGCCGTGCTGTTTCATGAATCTTTTGCGAGCGAGGGCGAGGGCGCGCGCGTCGCCGGTCGCCAGCGCCTCGTCGATCGCCTCGGCGGCGAGGCGGCCGCCGGCGAGCGCGTAGTAGATGCCTTCGCCCGAGGCCGGCGCGACGACGCCGGCGGCGTCGCCGGCCAGCAGCACGTCGCGGCCGTTGTCCCAGCGCTTGAGCGGATGCAGCGGGATCGGGGCGCCCTCGTGCCGCAGCGTCTCGCAGGCGTCGAGCCCGGTGGTGCGGCGCAGCTGCGCCACCGCCTCGCGCAGCGCGAAGCCCTTCTTCATCGAGCCGGTGCCGATGCTGGTCGTGTCGCCGTGCGGAAAGATCCAGGCGTAGAAGTCGGGCGACAGCGGGCCCTGATAATAGACGTCGCAGCGCGCCGGATCGTAGTCGGCGGCGCCGTCGGTCGGCGAGCGGACGATCTCGTGATAGGCGAAGACGTGCGGCACCTTGTCGGCGCCCGGCACGGCCTGGCGCGCGACCTGGGAGAGCGCGCCGTCGGCGCCGATCACGGTGCGGGCGCGCACGCACACCGTCATCTCGGCGTCCTTGGCGGCGCGCGGCCGGTAGTGGACGAGCGACAGCCCGCTGTCGTCGCGCGACAGCCGCTCGAAGGTGCCGACCCGGCGCGTCGCGCCGGCCGTCGCGGCGCGCTCGCGCAGCCACTCGTCGAAGGGGCCGCGATCGACCATGCCGACGAAGCCGCCGTCGATCGGCATGTCGACCTGACGGGCGGAGGGCGCGACCATGCGGGCGCCGGTGATCTTGGCCACCAGCATGTGATCGGGAATGTCGAAGTCGCGGATCGCCCGCGGCGGGATGGCGCCGCCGCACGGCTTGATGCGGCCGGCCTTGTCGAGCAGCAGGACGCTGCGGCCGCGCCGGGCCAGGTCGGTCGCCGCGGTGGCGCCGGCCGGACCGCCGCCGACCACCACGGTGTCGAAGGTCTCGAGTGTCGGCATGGTTCTCACCTCCCTGCCTCGGCGGGCGCATACACCTCGTCGCCCTGCGTCATCTCGATGGTGCGCTCGCGGATACGGCCCGGATGCACCCGGGCGGCGAGCACGGCGGATACCAGGAACAGTGCGGCCTCGAGGGCGAACACGGTGGCGTAGGCCGAGACCGGCGAGCCGAGCAGGGCGCGCGCGACGTCGCTCGCCAGCGTGCCGGCGAAGCCGCCGATGCCGAACGAGATCGCCTGGGCGGCGCCCCACAGGCCCATCCGCACGCCCTCGCGATGCTCGCGGCCGTTGCTGGCAAGGCCCATCATCGAGCCGATCGCCGCGACCGCGTAGGCGCCGTTGGTCAGGCCGAGCATGAACACGCAGGCGCGCAGCGGCCAGCCGGGACCGGCGAAGGCGCCGAGCGCCAGGCTCGCCAGCGCCACCGCCGAGGCGATGCAGCCGCCGATGCACCAGTAGCGCATCGAGGCGAGCACCCGGCCGAAGCGGCCCGTGCCGGCGATGCCGACCATCACCATGCCGATCAGCACGCCGGAATGCTGGACGCCGGAGAGCTTGGTCGAATCGCCCGGCGAGAAGCCGAACACCGTGCCGGCGAACGGCTCGAGGATCAGATCCTGGGCGCTGTAGGCGAGCATCGAGACGAACACGAAGACCGAGAAGCGGCGCGCCTCGGGCTCGGCCCAGACCTGGGCGAGCGCCTCGCGGAACGGCGTCTTGCGGCTCGGCCCGGCCGCCGCGACCGGCGCCGCGGCGCCATCGCCTTCGATGCCCCACACGGCCGCGATCGACACCACGATGGCGATCGCCGAGACGCTGGCCGCCACCGCCACCAGGCGGGCCGGCGAGAACGGATCGAGCAGATGGCCGGCGCCGCCGGCCGTGACGATGAAGCCGACGATCATCATCACCCAGACGATGGTGGCGGCGGCGGCGCGGCGGTCCGGATCGACGCGCTTGGCGAGCAGCACCAGGAGCGACGTGCCGGCCGCGCCGACCCCGACGCCGATGCCCAGGAAGGCGAGCGCCGCGATCGCGACGCCCAGGATCACGCTGGTGCCGAGCAGGGCGGTGCCGACCGCGGCGGCCGCTCCGGACAAGGCCAGCGTCGCCATGCCGCCGATGATCCACGGCGTCGCCCGGCCGCCCGCATCGGAGCCGTAGCCCCAGCGCGGCCGCAACACCTGCACGGCGTAATGGATCGCGACCAGCGCGCCCGGCAACATGGCGGGCAGGGCGAACTCCACCACCATCACGCGGTTGAGGGTCGAGGTGGTGAGCACCACGACGGCGCCGAGCGCCGTCTGGACGAGCCCCAGCCGGACGATGCCGAGCAGGCCGAGCGGGGCGCCGGACGGGGCGCCGGACAGGGCTTGGGTCATGCGGGGGCTCCGAAGGCGGCGAGCGCGACGGCGCTCGTCATCATGCCGGCGACGTAGAGGGTGACGCCGAGGCCGCTGAACCAGGTCGCCTTGCCGATCGGGTCGCGCAGGAAGCGCACTGCCAGCAGACCCTGCGCGATCAGCACGGTCGTGACGATGGCGGCTTGGATCGGCCGGTCCCAGGCGAGCAGCAGCGCGATCACCATCACCTGCGGCACCGCCATGACGATGCAGGCGAGGCGCGCGGCGGAATGCACGCCGAGCTGCACCGGCAGCGAGCGCACGCCGGTGCGGATGTCGCCCTCGATCGACTTGAAGTCGTTGAGCGTCATGATGCCGTGGGCGCCGGCGCTGTACAGAAACGCGAGCGTCACGATGCGCCAGTCGGGCAGGCCGCCGATCATCACGGCCGCCCCGGTGAACCAAGCGAAGCCCTCGTAGGTGATGGCGCAGGCGGCGTTGCCCCACCAGCCGTTCTGCTTCAGGCGGACCGGCGGCGCCGAGTACAGCCAGGCCAGCACCAGGCCGACCGCGGCGGCGCCGAACACCCACTCGCCGAGCTGGCTCGCCAGCGCGAGCGACATCGCGGTCCACAGCACCGCCAGATAGAGGCCCCAGCGGCCCGGGATGCGGCCGGACGGAATCGGCCGGTCGGGCTCGTTGATGGCGTCGACATGGCGGTCGAACCAGTCGTTGACGACCTGGCTGGTGGCGACCAGCAGCGGCCCGCACAGGAGAATGCCGGCGACCACCACGGGCCAGCGCGGCCCGAGCGGCAGGCCGGACGAGACCACGCCGCAGGCGAAGGCCCACATCGGCGGGAACCAGGTGATCGGCTTCAACAGCTCGAGCACGGCGGAGGGGGCCGGCACCTGCACGGCCGTGGTGGCGGTCATTCTTCTGCCTCGCCCACGTCGGCGGCGTCCGCGAGCCCGTAGCGGCGCAGCTTCACATAGAGGCTCTGGCGACTCAGTCCGAGCATCTCGGCGGCCGAGGCGCGGTTGTTGCCGGTGAGCTCGAGCGCCGCCTCGATGCACAGGCGCTCGACCACGTCGGTCGCCTCGCGCACCAGCTCCTTGAGCGACACCCGCCCGACCAGCTCGGTGAGCTGATCGACCGAGCGCGGCATCTCGCGGCCGGCGCGCATGTCGGTCGGCAGCCGCCGGCCGACATTGCGGATCGTGAAGCCGTAACAGGGGTCGGTGCCGTTGGCGACGGCAGCGGCCGAGATCTCGACATCGGCCTGGGCGCCGAGCTCGCCGCGCAGCGTCGTCGCGAACAGCCGGACGGTGCCGATCTGGCGCAGATTGGCGACCAGCACGTTGAGGTCGACGCCGGAGCGGCCGAGCCAGCGCTCCAGCGACTCGCCGCGCGCCTGCTCCTCGCTGGCGAGCTGGGCCAGATCCAGGAAGGCCGGATTGGCGGCCAGGACGTGGCCGTCGCGGTCGGTGACCACGATGCCGTCGGGCGCCCGCTCGAAGAAGCGCAGCAGCTTCGCCTTGCCCTCGCTCGCCGACGAGCCGTCGCGCTCGGGCTGCGACAGCCGCACCAGGAACAGCGAGGCGTTCTCCTGACGGAACAGCGACGCCGAGACGAACACGGCGCGGCTCGAGTCGACCAGCCTGGCGCGGGTCGAGTCCGACCGCCCGGCCGAGCGCACGCCGGCGAGCAGCGCCTGGACGGCCGGCACCGTGTCGGCCTCGAAGGCCTCCAGCAGCGGCCGGCCGATCACCCGCCGACCGGCCTCGCCGAAGGTCTGGGCGGCGGCCGGGTTGGCCTCGACGACGCGCTGCGAGGCGGTGTCGACGATCAGTACCGGTTCGGGCGACATCTGGAACAGCAGGCGGTAGCGGGTCTCGGCGTGGCGCAGGCGCGTGTAGTCGCGCTCCATCGACTGCTGTGCCTCGACGAGGCGCTGCTGCAGCTCGGCCATCGGCCGCAGGTCGCGCCCGACCGCCACCAGGGGGCCGGAGCGGAGCCGGATCGCCGAATAGAGGATCGGCACGTCGGCGCCGCGATTCGAGGGGTGGTTCACCTGGCGGCGCTGCGACTCCGCATCGCCGGCGTCGCGCAGCAACGCCTCCACCTTGGCGCGGCTCTCGGTCGTCACCGTGTCGGCGAAGGTCTGGCCGAGTAGAGGGCCATGGCTTTCCAGTGCCGACTGCAGGTCCTCGCTCTGGCAGGCCATGTCACGGATGACGCCATGAACGTTGACGACCAGCGCGATGTCCGCGGCGGCTGCGACCAGCGTCGCGGCCGCTTCGACGTCGAGGTCGCCCAACGAATCTTTCGGCGCTCTGAAGCCGTTCACGTGCGACCAGTTCCTTGTTAGAGCCGTCTCCGGCCGTCCCGCCGTCCTGGTCGTCGCGTGACGCGCGGTCAGGATCGGTGGGCCAGTGCGGCGACGAGATTCTGTGCCTGAATGGGCGCCTGGCGGGCGTCGAGCGCGGCCGCGTCGGCGCCGACCCGGGCGACATAATCCGGGTGCTCGACGAAGACGCGCCCACCCACGAGCACGCCGACCGAGCGATTGCAGGATTCGCGGCGGACCATCTGGATGCAGGCGGCCAGCGCCTCCAGCCGGGATTCGCAGCTCAGCGAGAAGCCGACCAGCGCGAACCATTCGCTGCGCACCATCGCGGCCACGTCGCCGCGCGCCGGCACGGGCGCGTCCCACACCAGCCAGCCGGCGCGGCGGAAGAACTCCGCCGCCATGGCGATGCCGAAGGTGTGCTGCTCGCCGGGCGCCGGGACCAGGAGCACGGGCAGGCCTTCCGGCTGGTGCTCGATCTCGCTGGAGAAGGAGGAGCTGAACTCACGCAGCACCCGGTGCAGGCGCCACAGGCCGAGCGTGACGGCGGTGAAGTCGCAGCGGTCGTGGTTCCACAGCTCGCCGAGATGGCGGGCCGTGGGGGCCAGCACGTCGAGATAGACGCGTTCGACCGGCATGCCGCGGGCCAGCACGGCCTCGACGAAGGCGAGCGCCCCGGCATCGTCGCCGGCCAGCACGCGGTCGGTCAGCTCGGCGACTTCCTCGGACCCCAGCGGAGTCCCGGAGAACGATCGCTCGCCGCAGGGATTTGCGTGCGCGAGCACGAGCTTGGGCACCACGTGCAACTCGATCGCCCGATTGACTGGAGACGACCCCGCGCCGAGCCGGGACACCTCACCCATGAGATACGCATCCCCGACGGGAGTTCGGTCGGCGCGGCTCTCGCCCGGACAGCCGCTCGTACCTCCCCACCACTCGCTCGCCGCTACCTGGGGTCTTGCTTCGGCCATGGCTACGCCTCTCGACAAGTTAAAGCCCGCGCGATCGAACAGTCAAGTTTAGTTTACGTACAGAATTGTTGACACCATACGGGAAGCATCCTAGGCTGCCTTTCTCGGTGGCACGCGCAAGGAGCGGCGCGATGCAAAAAAGCGACTCAGAGGGGGTGGTCTCGGCTGCATTGCGCGCAACGCAAGATGCGGCGGACCGCGGCGCTGCGGGAGAACCAAAGCATCATCCGGCGTCCCGTCCGTCAAGGGCGGTTGACAGTCCGTGTCATTACCGATTGTCAGATAACTCGAGTTCTGGTCGGATGCCCGTTTCCGTCGATGCAGCCACGCACCCGACGCCCATCGGGCTCTATACTCCCGAGGAACGGCGTCGCCGCGACGAGTCCGGATGGACGACCGTCCAGGGCGTGCTCGCCCCGCTGCAATTCCTGGTGTTCCTCGTCAGCCTCGGCCTGGTGCTGCGCTTCGTCGCCACCGGCGAGGGCTATGTCGCCGCCACCGTCTCGGTCGTGATCAAGACCATCGTGCTCTACGTGATCATGGTCACGGGCTCGATCTGGGAGAAGGTGGTCTTCGGCAAGTATCTGTTCGCCCGCCCCTTCTTCTGGGAGGACGTGTTCAGCATGCTGGTCCTGGCGCTGCACACGGCCTATCTGGCGGCGCTCGCGACCGGCGCCGCGATCGAGACCCAGATCGGCATCGCGCTCGCCGCCTATGCCAGCTATCTGGTCAACGCCACCCAGTTCGTGCTGAAGCTCCGCGCCGCCCGCAAGCAGCAGGCGCACGCGCCCGTCTCCGACATGGTCGGAGCGGCGCCATGAACGCGATCGCTCCCGCCAGGCCCGCCGAGACCGGATGCAGCGATGCTCCGGTGCTGTACGAGCGCGGCCAGCGGGAGGTCTTCTGCGGGCTCACCGGCATCGTCTGGCTGCACCGCAAGATCCAGGACGCCTTCTTCCTGGTGGTCGGCTCGCGCACCTGCGCGCACCTCCTCCAGTCGGCCGCCGGCGTGATGATCTTCGCCGAGCCGCGCTTCGCGACCGCGATCATCGAGGAGCGCGACCTCGCCGGCCTCGCCGACGCCAATGCCGAGCTCGACCGCGTGGTGACGCGCCTGATCGAGCGGCGGCCCGACATCAAGCTGCTGTTCCTGGTCGGCTCCTGTCCGTCCGAGGTGATCAAGCTCGATCTGTCGCGCGCCGCCGAGCGATTGTCGGAGGCGTTCGCGCCGAAGGTGCGGATCCTCTCCTGGTCGGGCAGCGGCATCGAGACGACCTTCACCCAGGGCGAGGACGCCTGCCTCGCCGCGCTGGTTCCGGGCATGCCGGACGAGACGGCCGCGGCGGCGCCGTCGCTGCTGGTGGTCGGCGCCCTCGCCGAGGTGGTCGAGGACCAGTTCGTGCGGCTGTTCGCCGAGCTCGGCATCGAGCGGGTGCGCTTCTTCCCGCCGCGCCGCTCGGACGACCTGCCGGCCGTCGGCCCGCAGACCAGGATCCTGCTCGCCCAGCCCTTCCTGGCCGAGACGGCGCGCCTGCTGGAGAAGCGCGGCGCGACGCGGCTCGCCGCGCCGTTCCCGCTCGGCGTTGAGGGGACGACCGGGTGGCTGGGCGCCGCCGCCGAAGCGTTCTGGATCGACGCGGCGCGCTTCGACGCCGCCGTGACGCCGCGGGCCGAGCGGGCCCGCGCGGCGCTCGCCCGTCAGCGCGAGAAGCTCGCCGGCAAGAGCATCTTCTTTTTTCCCGACTCGCAGCTCGAGGTGCCGCTCGCCCGCTTCGCGGCGCGCGAGCTGGGCATGCGCCTCGTCGAGGTCGGGACGCCCTATCTGCATCGCGGCCATCTCGCCGCCGAGCTGGCGCTGCTGCCGGCCGGCACGGCGCTGAGCGAAGGCCAGGACGTCGACAAGCAGCTCGACCGCTGCCGCGCCGCGCGGCCGGACCTCACCGTGTGCGGCCTCGGTCTCGCCAATCCGCTGGAGGCCGAAGGCCTCGCGACCAAATGGTCGATCGAGCTTCTGTTCACGCCCGTCCACGGCTTCGAGCAGGCGGCGGATCTCGCCGAGCTGTTCGCCCGGCCGCTGGTGCGCCGCAGCCGGCTGAGGGTGTGACGCCATGCAGCTCACCGTGTGGACCTACGAGGCTCCTCCCCATGTCGGCGCGATGCGGGTCGCGACCGCGATGGAGGGCGTCCACTACGTGCTGCACGCGCCGCAGGGCGACACCTATGCCGACCTGCTCTTCACCATGATCGAACGCGCCCGGAAGCGTCCGCCCGTCACCTACACGACCTTCCAGGCCCGTGATCTCGGCGCCGACACCGCCGAGCTGTTCAAGACCTCCGTCAAGGAGGCGTACGAGCGGTTCCGCCCGCAGGCGCTGCTGGTCGGCGCGTCCTGCACGGCCGAGCTGATCCAGGACGATCCGGGCGGTCTCGCCCTCGCGCTGGGTCTGCCGATCCCGGTGGTGCCGCTCGAGCTGCCTGCGTATCAGCGCAAGGAGAACTGGGGCGCGGCCGAGACGTTCTACCGGATCGTCCGCACCCTGGCGGGTCCCGCCGTGCCGCCGCCCGGCTCCAAGCGGACGGCCCGTGCTCCGGGCCAGCCTCCGCGCTGCAACATCCTCGGGCCGACCTCGCTCGGCTTCCGGCATCGCGACGACGTTCACGAAGTCACCGGCCTGCTCCACCGGCTTGGCGTCACCGTGAACGTCGTCGCGCCCCTCGGGGCGAGCCCGGCCGACATCGCGCGGCTCGGCGAGGCCGACTTCAACGTCGTGCTGTATCCCGAGATCGCCTATCAGGCGGCGCAGTGGCTGGAGCGCAGCTTCGGGCAGAAGTCGACCAAGGTGGTGCCGATCGGCTTCGGCGCGACGACCGACTTCGTCGTCGAGGTGGCGGCGCTGGCCGGCGTCGATCCGGCCCCGGTGCTCGCCGGCACGCCGAGCCGGGCGCCGTGGTACGCGCGCTCGGTCGACTCGACCTACCTGACCGGCAAGCGGGTCTTCGTGTTCGGCGACGCGACCCACGCCATCGCGGCGGCCCGCATCGCCGCAGAGGAGCTCGGCTTCGAGGTGGTCGGGCTCGGCACCTACAGCCGCGAGTTCGGCCGCGAGCTGCGCGCCGCCGCGGCGAAATACGGCGTCGAGCCGCTGATCACCGACGACTATCTGGAGGTCGAGGAGACGATCGCGGCGCTGCATCCCGAGCTGGTGCTCGGCACCCAGATGGAGCGCCACACCGCCAAGCGCCTGGGCGTGCCCTGCGCCGTCATCTCGGCGCCCGTCCATGTGCAGGACTTCCCGGCCCGCACCTCGCCCCAGATGGGCTTCGAGGGCGCCAACGTCCTGTTCGACACCTTCGTGCACCCGCTGATGATGGGGCTGGAGGAGCATCTCCTGCAGATGTTCCGCGAGGACTTCGAGTTCCACGCCGACGCCGCGCCGTCCCATCTCGGGTCGCACGGCGCCGCGCCCGCCCGCGCCGAGGCGCCGCCGCTGGCGGCCGAGACTCCGGCCGCCCGCGCGCCCGAACCCGAGCCCGAGCTGGTCGCGGCGTTCGTGGCGCCGGCCGACGGGCCGATCGCCGACGCGAGAATTTCCGTCACTCCGGTCCCGTCCGCAGACGGCGGGCCGGTCACGCCGCCCCCGGCACCCCCGCTTCGCTGGGCCCCAGACGCCGAGAAGGAACTGCACAAGATCCCCTTCTTCGTGCGCGGAAAGGCCCGCCGCAATACCGAGCGCTTCGCGCAGGATCGCGGCTTGTCCCTGATCACGGTCGAGACATTGTACGATGCGAAAGCGCACTTCAGCCGCTGACTCGACGCCGATCCGCGTCGCCATCGTGACGATGGACAGCCATCTCGCGGGCTCGGTCGCGCGCGCTCGCGCGGCGCTGGCGCGCGAGCTGCCGGGGCTCGACCTGGTGATGCACGCGGCCGACGAGTGGGGCGGCGACCAGGCCGCGCTCACGCGCTGCCTCGCCGACATCGCGTCCGCCGACATCGTCGTCGCCACGATGCTGTTCCTCGACGAGCACATCCGTCCGGTGCTGCCGGCCCTGCAGGCGCGGCGCGACACATGCGACGCCATCGTCTGCGCGCTCGCCGCGGGCGAGGTGGTGCGCCTCACCCGCATGCACAAGTTCAGCATGTCGGGCGAGACGATGGGTGTGCTCAGCCTGCTCAAGCGGCTGCGCGGCAAGAGCTCCGAAGGGCCGGGATCGAACGGCCAGGGGCAGATGAAGATGCTGCGCCAGATCCCGAAGTTCCTGCGCTTCATCCCGGGCACGGCCCAGGATCTGCGCGCCTATTTCCTGGTCCTGCAGTACTGGCTCGCCGGCACCGACGAGAACATCGCCAATCTGGTGCGCCTGCTGGTCGAGCGTTACGCCGACGGTCCGCGCAAGGGCCTGCGATCGTCCGTCAAGGCGGCGCCGCCGGTCGAGTATCCGGACACGGGGCTCTATCACCCGGCGATCAAGAATCACGTCACCGAGAAGCTCTCCGACATTCCGACTGCCGGCCCGAACGGCACGGTCGGCGTGCTGGTGATGCGCTCCTACGTGCTGGCCGGCAACGCGGCGCATTACGACGGCGTCATCGGCGCGCTGGAGGCCAAGGGCCTGCGCGTGGTCCCGGCCTTCGCCAGCGGCCTCGACGCGCGGCCCGCCGTCGAGGCGTTCTTCATGAAGAACGGCAAGCCGACCGTCGACGCGGTCGTCTCGCTCACCGGCTTCTCGCTGGTCGGCGGCCCGGCCTACAACGACGCCAAGTCCGCGGCCCAGCTTCTCGGCACGCTCGACGTGCCCTACATCGCGGCGCATCCGGTCGAGTTCCAGACGCTGGAGCAGTGGCAGGCCGATCCGCGCGGCCTGATGCCCGTGGAGGCCACCATGATGGTGGCGATCCCCGAGCTCGACGGCGCGATCTGGCCGATGACGTTCGGCGGCCGCTCGATCCTGGCCGAGACGTCCGGTCCGCGCGACGAGGGCCAGCGCGAGATGACGTCGCACGGCGAGCGCGCCGCGACGCTGGCGGCCCGCGTCGCCAAGCTGGTCGCGCTGCGCCGCTCGAAGCGCGCCGAGCGCAAGGTCGCCATCGTGATCTTCAACTTCCCGCCCAATGCCGGCGCCATCGGCACGGCGGCGTTCCTGTCGGTCTTCGCCTCGCTGCACAACACGCTCAAGGCGCTGCGCGACGCCGGCTACACGGTCGACGTCCCGGAGAGCGTCGACGACCTGCGCAACGCGATCCTGCACGGCAACGCGGCCCGCCACGGCAGCGACGCCAATGTCGCGGCCAAGATCGGCGCCGACGACCACGTGCGGCGCGAGCGGCATCTGGCCGAGATCGAGAAGCAGTGGGGCCCGGCGCCCGGCCGCCATCTCACCGACGGGCGCAGCATCTTCGTGCTCGGCGAGAAGTTCGGAAACGTCTTCGTCGGCGTGCAGCCCGCCTTCGGCTACGAGGGCGACCCGATGCGGCTCTTGTTCGAGCGCGGCTTCGCCCCGACCCACGCCTTCTCGGCCTTCTACCGCTGGATCAAGGAAGACTTCGGCGCCCACGCGGTGCTGCATTTCGGCACCCACGGGGCGCTCGAGTTCATGCCCGGCAAGCAGGCCGGCATGTCGGCCGAGTGCTGGCCCGACCGGCTGATCGGCGACCTGCCGAACTTCTACGTCTACGCCTCCAACAACCCGTCCGAGGGGACGCTCGCCAAGCGCCGCGCCGGCGCCGCGCTGATCAGCTACCTGACGCCGCCGATCACCAATGCGGGCCTGTATCGCGGGCTCCTCGACCTGAAGTCGTCGCTCGACCGCTGGCGGGCCCTGGAGCCCGACACCGATCCGGAGACCCGCACGGCGCTCGCGGTGCTGGTGCAGGCGCAGGCCTCCGCCGTCAATCTGGCGCCGGTCGAGCCGGCCTGGGACGATCAGGTCGCCGAGATCGCCAAGCTCACCAACGCGGTGCTCGAGCTCGAATACACGCTGATCCCGCACGGCCTGCACGTCGTCGGCGGCGTGCCGACCGAGAGCGAGCGGGCCGAGATGCTGGAGGCCGCCGGCGTCACCGACAAGGAGAAGTTCGCCGCGCTCGACAAGCTGCTGGCGACCGACCACGAGCTGCCGGCGATCGTCAAGGCGCTCGACGCGCGCTACATCCAGCCGGCGCCGGGCGGCGACCTGCTGCGCACCACCGACGTGCTGCCGACCGGGCGCAATCTGCACGGCTTCGATCCGTTCCGCATCCCGAGTGCCTTCGCGATCCAGGACGGCACCCGCCAGGCCGACCGCCTGCTGGCGCGCTTCAAGGCGGACGGCCACGGCGTGCCCGAGACCATCGCCATGGTCCTGTGGGGCACCGACAACCTCAAGACCGAGGGCGGCCCGATCGCCCAGACCCTGTGGCTGATGGGCGCCGCGCCGCGCCACGACAGCTACGGCCGCGTCTGCGGGGCCGTGCTGGTGCCGCTCGAGAAGCTCGGACGGCCGCGCGTCGACGTGGTCGTCACGCTGTCCGGCATCTTCCGCGACCTGCTGCCGATGCAGACCAAGCTGCTGGCCGAGGCCGCACTGCTGGCGGCGAGCGCCGACGAGCCGCCGGAGCTCAACTTCGTGCGCAAGCACGCGCTCGCCTATCAGGCGGCCAACGGCGGCGAGATCGCCGAAGCGGCGCTGCGCGTCTTCTCCAATGCCGACGGCGCCTACGGCTCCAACGTCAACCAGCTGATCGACCAGGGCGGCTGGAACGACGAGGACGAGCTCGCCGAAGCCTATATGCGCCGCAAGGGCTTCGCCTACGATGTCGACGGCCGGCCGACCCGCCAGGACAAGGTGCTCACCCACGTGCTCTCCAGCGTGGATCTCACCTATCAGAACCTCGACTCGGTCGAGCTCGGCATCACCACCATCGACCACTATTTCGACACGCTCGGCGGCATCACGCGCGCCGTGAAGCGCGCCCGCGGCACAACGGCGTCGGTCTATATCGGCGACCAGACGCGCGGCGAGGGCACGGTGCGGACGCTCGCCGAGCAGGTCGCGCTGGAGACCCACACGCGCGCGCTCAATCCGAAATGGTACGAGGCGCTGCTCGCGCACGGCTACGAAGGCGTGCGCAACATCGAGGCGCAGGTCACCAACACGCTCGGCTGGTCGGCGACCACGGGCCAGGTGGCGCCGTGGGTGTACGAGCAGCTCACCCAGACCTTCATGCTGGACGAAAAGATGCGGCGTCGCCTGGCCGACCTCAATCCGGTCGCCTCGGCGAAAGTCGCACACCGGCTCCTCGAGGCCCACGAGCGTCGCTACTGGACGCCCGACGAGGCCATGCTGGACGCGCTGCGCCGCGCCGGCGAGGAGCTGGAGGATCGCCTCGAAGGTGTGGACGTGGACCAAGGAGCCGCCGCATGACCGTCATCCCCCGACCGGCCGATCTCGCCGGAGAACCAGTCAAGCAGGAGGTCTGCGGATCCTGCACGGCGCACGAGGACATTCGGCCGCCGGACGGCGAGGGCAGCGTCCAGGTCCAGCTCGATCCGCGCGTGCAGATCGGCACCGCCAAGGTGTTCGCCGTCTACGGCAAGGGCGGCATCGGCAAGTCGACGACCTCGTCGAACCTGTCGGTGGCGTTCTCCAAGCTGGGCAAGCGGGTGCTGCAGATCGGCTGCGATCCCAAGCACGACTCGACCTTCACGCTGACCAAGTGTCTGGTCCCCACCGTCATCGACATTCTCGAGTCGGTGAACTTCCACTCCGAAGAGTTGCGGATGGAGGACTTCGTCTACGAGGGCTACAACGGCGTGATGTGCGTGGAGGCGGGCGGGCCGCCGGCCGGCACCGGCTGCGGCGGCTACGTGGTCGGGCAGACCGTCAAGCTCCTCAAGGAGCATCACCTGCTCGACGACACCGACGTGGTCCTGTTCGACGTGCTCGGCGACGTGGTGTGCGGCGGCTTCGCGGCGCCGCTCCAGCACGCCGACCGCGCCTTGATCGTGACGGCCAACGACTTCGACTCGATCTTCGCCATGAACCGCATCGCCGCCGCGATCCAGGCGAAGGCCAAGAACTACAAGGTGCGGGTCGGCGGCGTGATCGCCAACCGCAGCGCCGCGACCGACGAGATCGATCGCTTCTGCAGCCGCACCGGGCTCAAGACGCTCGCCCATATCCGCGACCTCGACGTGGTCCGCCGCAGCCGCCTGAAGAAGTCGACGCTGTTCGAGATGGAAGATTCGCCCGAGGTGATCGCGGTGCAGAACGAGTACATGCAGCTCGCCGAGAAGCTGTGGGCCGGCGTCGATCCACTCACCCCGACGCCGATGAAGGACCGCGAGATCTTCGACCTGCTGGGATACGACTGATGCAGAGCGGGACCTACCAGGAGCGGCGCGGCGAGATCGAAGCGTATTTCGATCGCACGGCGGCGGACGCCTGGGCGCGGCTGACCTCGGACGCGCCGGTCTCCGGCATCCGGGCGACCGTGCGCAAGGGCCGCGACGACATGCGCGCGACGCTGCTGTCGTGGCTGCCCGCCGATCTCACCGGCCGCCGCATCCTCGATGCCGGCTGCGGTCCCGGCATGCTGTCGATCGAGGCGGCGCGCCGCGGCGCCGAGGTGGTGGCGATCGACCTGTCGCCGACGCTGCTCGACCTCGCCCGCGAGCGCATCCCGCCCGACCTCGCCGGCAAGGTGACGTTCGTGGCGGGCGACATGCTGTCGCCCGACTTCGGCCGCTTCGATCACGTGGTGGCGATGGACTCGCTGATCCACTACCGGGCCGAGGACGCGGCACGGGCGATCGCCGGGCTGGTCGCCCGCACCGATCGCTCGATGGTGTTCACCTTCGCGCCGCGAACGACCGCGCTGGCGTTGATGCATTTCGTCGGCGGGTTCTTTCCGCGCAGCGATCGCGCGCCCTCCATCGAGCCGGTGCGCGAGGAGACGCTGCGCGACCTGCTCGCCGCCGAGCCCGCGCTGACCGGCTGGACGACGGGCCGGACGCGGCGCGTCGCGGTCGGATTCTACACGTCGCAAGCCCTGGAGTTGCTGCCGCGATGACCAAACGGCGACCCGGAAAAGTCGGCGGGGCGTTTCTGGCGATCCTCGGGACGCTGGGACCTCAGTTCCTGCCGTTCGCCGACGTCTCCACCAAGGAGCTGCCGATGGGGCGGCTCCTGCGCCTGTCGCTGTTCCAGGTGTCGGTCGGCATGGCCATGGTGCTGCTCAACGGCACGCTCAACCGGGTGATGATCGTCGAGATGGGCGTGCCGAGCTGGCTGGTCGCCCTGATGGTGTCGCTGCCGCTGGTATTCGCGCCGTTCCGGGCGCTGATCGGCTTCAAGTCCGACAACCGCCGCTCCGCGCTCGGCTGGCGCCGCGTTCCCTATATCTGGGGCGGCACCATGCTGCAGTTCGGCGGCTTCTCGATCATGCCGTTCGCGCTCTTGATCCTCACCGGCGAGTCGCACGGGCCGACCTGGATCGGCCATCTCGGCGCGGCGCTCGCCTTCCTTTTGGTCGGCGCCGGCCTGCACACCACGCAGACCGCGGGTCTCGCGCTCGCCACCGACCTCGCGCCCGAGGACAAGCGGCCGCGCGTCGTCGCCTTCCTGTACGTGATGCTGCTGGTCGGCATGGTCGGCGCCTCGCTGATCTACGGCCAGTGGCTCACCGAGTTCAGCCCGTTCCGCCTGATCCAGATGATCCAGGGCGCGGCGCTGGTCACCATGATCCTCAACAGCGTGGCGCTGTGGAAGCAGGAGCCGCGCGATCCCTCGCGCAACGCCCGTCTCGAGGGAAAGACCCCGTCGTTCCGCGAGTCCTGGCGGGCGTTCAGCCGGGGCGGACGGTCGACCCGGGTGCTGATCGCCGTCGGCTGCGGCACTGCGGGTTTCAGCATGCAGGACATCCTGCTCGAGCCTTACGGCGGGCAGGTGCTGCATCTCTCGGTCGGCGCCACCACGGCGCTGACCGCGCTGATGTCGGCCGGGAGCCTGGTCGGCTTCTGGCTCGCCGCGCGGCTGCTGTCGCGGGGCGTCGATCCCTACCGGCTCGCCGGCTGGGGCGCGGTCGCCGGCGTGATGGCGTTCTCGGCCGTGATCTTCTCGGCGCCCACCGACTCGCCGATCCTCTTCCGGATCGGCACGGCGCTGATCGGCTTCGGCGGCGGACTGTTCTCGGTCGGCACGCTGACGGCCGCGATGGCGCTCGGCCGCGAGGGCGAGAGTGGGCTCGCGCTCGGCGCCTGGGGCGCCGTGCAGGCGACCGCCGCCGGCATCGCCATCGCGCTCGGCGGTGCCATCCGCGACATCGTCGCCGATCTGGCGGCCAGCGGCGCGTTGGGGACGGCCCTCAACGATGTCTCGGCCGCCTACGGCTTCGTCTACCACCTCGAAATAGGACTGCTGTTCATCACCCTGATTGCCATCGGACCGCTCGTTCGTCCCGCGGGCGAGAAGGGGCAATCTTCCCTGAAGTTCGGTCTGGCCGAATTTCCCGGCTAGCCATCATTGCGCGGAGGTCTTTCATGCAAACCGGCGCCTTCACTGGATACATCGACGTTGCCCAAGTCGTTCTCTATGCCTTCTGGATCTTCTTCGCCGGGCTGATCTTCTATCTCCGGCGCGAGGACAAGCGAGAAGGCTATCCGCTCGATTCCGATCGCACCGTGGCCTCGGGCGGCCGCGTCGCCGTGCAGGGCTGGCCGGCGCCGCCGTCGCCCAAGACCTATCTGCTCGCCAGCGGTGAGACCGTGACGGTGCCGAGCTTCGCGCCCCTGAAGCCCGAGACTCGCGTAACGCCCGGGCCGTTCCCCGGCGCGCCGTTCGAGCCGGTCGGCGATCCGATGCGTGACGGCGTCGGCCCGGCCGCCTATGCGGAGCGTGCCGATCATCCGGATCTCACCTGGGCGGGCGAGAACCGCATCGTGCCGCTGCGCGTCGCGACCGATCACTGGGTCGAGGAGAAGGATCCCGATCCGCGCGGCATGAAGGTCGTGGCGGCGGACGGCGAGGTCGCCGGCGTGGTGACCGAGCTGTGGATCGACCGCGCCGAGCCGATCGTGCGCTACTACGAGGTGTCGCTGTCGGCGACCAAGAAGTCGGTGCTGCTGCCGGCCGTGTTCGCCTATGTGCACGCCGACCGCAAGGAACTCTCGGTCCCGGCCATCCTGGCCGACCAGTTCGCCGGCGTGCCGTCGATCAAGAGCCCGAACCAGATCACGGCGCTCGAGGAAGACAAGGTGTGCGCCTATTTCGGCGGCGGCAAGCTCTACGCGACGCCGGAGCGGGCGGAGCCGCTGCTGTGAGGTGGCCGCAGCCCTGGGTTCCCCGGTCCCTGCCGGAAGCTCTTCCCGAGGGGGAGGAGATTCTCTGGCGGGGCGGGCCGCTCGCCTGGCCGGTGGCCGTGCACGTCTTCCACATCCGCAAGGTCGCCGTCTATTTCGCGGCGCTCCTGGTGTGGGTCTGTGCGTCCACCTATGCGGACGATCGCTCCGTCACGGGAGTGCTCGTCGCGGCCGCGTGGGTGGTGCTGCTCGCGCTCGTCGCGATCGGCATCCTGGGGCTGTTCGCCTGGCTGGTGCGGCGGACGACCACCTACACGGTCACGTCGCGCCGCCTGATCCTGCAATACGGCGTCGCCTTCCCGATGACCTTGAACCTCCCGTTCAAGTTCATCGGCTCGGCGGCGTTGCGCCTCTACGGCGACGGGGCCGGCGACATTCCGGTGGTGCTCACCGGCGGCACCAAGATCGCCTATCCGGTGCTGTGGCCGCACGCGCGGCCGTGGCATCTGCGCAAGCCGCAGCCGATGCTGCGGGCCGTCGAGGACGCCCGGCGAGTCGCCGAGATTCTCTCGCGCGCGCTGGTGACCGGCAGCGGGGCCGAGCGGCCGCCCGCCGCCGGCATCGCGCCGACGACCACCGAAACGCCTGATCTGCCGCAGCCCTCCAGCGCTGCGGCCTGACACGGAGCGCCTCATGGGCGACGACGCTCGACGGCCGTTCCCCCGCGGCCCGCTGCTCGGTGCAACGGCGCTGCTGGCCTTCGTGCTGCTCGCCGTCGGCGTGTCCCGTGGTGTCGGGACCGTGCCGACCGGCACACCGCCCGACGCCGCGGTCTCCACCGCGGTGGCGCTGCGTGACCTGCGCTTCGTCGACCAGCCCGACGGCACCGTCGCCGTGGTCGACGCGGCGGATCGCAGCGTCGTCGAGGTGATCGCCTCGGGACAAGAGAATTTCGTACGGGGCACGCTGCGCGGCTTCGCCCGCGAGCGCCGGCGCCAGGACATCGGCGCCGAGCCCCCGTTCCGTCTCACCCGGTGGGCCGACGGGCGCCTGTCGCTCGACGATCCGCAGACCGGGCGCCATGTCGAGCTGTCGGCCTTCGGCCCCACCAATGCCGAATCCTTCGGACGGCTTCTCCAGCGGCGGGACGGGACGAAATGATGGACTCGTGGAAACGCGGACGGCGCGTCGTCGAGGTGCCGTGCACGGTCGAGATCGAGCGGACGGCGGACAGCCTTCACGCTCACGTGGAACTCCAGGGGATCGACATCGCGCCGGGCGACGAGGTCATCGTCCACGACGCCCCGACGTCGATTCCGTTCGGTGAGAGCAGCATCGTCCATACCCGGGCCACCGTGGTCCTGGCGGGACGGCTGGACCGCCTCGCGGCGCGCCTCGCCGGCTATTTCGAGCTGACCGAACTCTACGAAGTCAGCTTTTCCCCTGGGAGGACTCCATGATTCCAATGGAAGGCGGAGCGGGACACAACCCGATCAAGACGAAGACGACCCCGACGGACCGGACCACCACGGACCCGACCACGACCGAGCTGGCCAAGGAGGACACGCTCCTCAGCCCGCGCTTCTACACCACCGATTACGCCGCGATGGACCGCATCGACGTCAGCGGCGTGCGCGCCGAATGGGACACGATGCTGGCCGAGCTGCGGGCCGACCACAACAAGGGCCACTTCACCCGCGACGCCGACTGGAAGGCGGATCTGGAGTCGCTTCCGGAGGGGTTGCGCAAGGAGTTCGTCGACTTCCTGGTGTCGTCGCTGACGGCCGAGTTCTCCGGCTGCGTGCTCTATGCCGAGATCAAGAAGCGCATCAAGAATCCCGAGGTGCGCGACCTGTTCACCTATATGAGCCGCGACGAGGCCCGCCACGCCGGCTTCATCAACGACGCGCTCAAGGATTTCGGCATCGGCGTCGATCTCGGCTTCCTCAGCCGCGCCAAGAAATACACCTACTTCCAGCCGAAGTTCATCTTCTACGCGACCTATCTGTCCGAGAAGATCGGCTACGCCCGCTACATCACGATCTTCCGCGAGTTCGAGAAGCATCCCGACCGCCGCTTCCATCCGATCTTCAAGTGGTTCGAGAAGTGGTGCAACGACGAGTTCCGCCACGGTGAGGCCTTCGCACTCCTGATGCGCTCGGAGCCGAGCCTGATCAGCGGTCTCAACAAGCTGTGGATCCGGTTCTTCCTGCTCGCCGTGTTCGCCACCATGTATGTGCGCGACCACATGCGGCCGGAGTTCTACAAGGCCCTGGGGGTCGATCCCGCCGACTACGATTTCGAGGTGTTCCGCAAGACCTCGGCGATCTCCCGCCAGGTCTTCCCGCTCGAGCTCGACATCGACCGGCCGGAGTTCAAGGCCGGGCTCGAGACGCTGTGGCGGATCGCCGAGGAGGGGGCGGCGGCGCGTGCCCGCGGCGGGCTGGTCGGCGCGCTCCAGCGCGCCCGGCTCGGCGCCACCGGCGCCTGGACGCTGCTGCGCCTCTATCTGCTGCCCACCAAGCCCAACACCTTGCCGGAGCGGGTCGGTCTGGCCCCCGCCTGGTAGAGAACGAGGACGCGGCGCGTGGCTCACTACGGCATCCCGGCCCTCTACACGCTGTTCGTGTGGTGGTTCAGCACGGGCGTGATCCTGTTCCTCGACGGGCTGCCGAAGAAGACGTTCCCGTACAGCATCGCGGCCGCCGCGGTGCTGTACGTCCTCGCGCTGTGGGGGATCACGGCGTCGAGTCACGACATGACCGTGTTCGGCGCCTATTGCACCTTCACGTGCGGGCTGATCGTCTGGGGCTTCAACGAGATCACGTTCCTGATGGGCTACGTCACCGGCCCGCGCACCACCCCGTGCCCGCCGGACTGCAAGGGGTGGCGCCACTTCGTCCACGCCGTCGAGGCGATCCTGTATCACGAGATCGGAATCATCGTGTCGGCCGTGCTGGTCACGGCGGCGAGCTGGGGCGAGCCCAACCAGGTCGGCACCTGGACCTTCATGATCCTGTGGCTGATGCGGCTCTCGACCAAGCTCAACATCTTCCTCGGCGTGCCCAACCTCACCGAGGAGTTCCTGCCCGACCATCTCGCCTACATGAAGGGCTACTTCCGCAAGCGGCCGATGAACTGGCTGTTCCCGTTCACCGTCACGGCGTCGACCGTGATCGCCACCGTGCTGGCCGTGCAGGCCTCGCAGCTCGCCGCCACCGACCCGCATCAGGCCGCCGGTCTCACCTTCGTGGTCACGCTGATGGTGCTGGCGATCCTGGAGCACTGGTTCCTGGTGATGCCGATGTCGGTGGTGCCGCTGTGGCGCTGGGGCCTGAAGTCGCGCGAATGGTTCCGCCGCCTCGATCCCCGCCGCACCGGCTCGCGCCGGGCCGGCGCCGCGTCCGAGCCCGGCGACGACGCGCCCACGGCTGCCGCGCGGACCGACACGACCGCCGAGCCGGTGCACCGTGCGCGTCGCGTGAAGCGGCCCGGCGGCACGACCCTCACGGTGTCGCTCGACCGCGCGACGGACGACTGCGTCTTCCGCGCCCACCCAGCCCCCGTCCGCGCCGCCGTTCCGCCGCGCGGATAGATCGGCTCACGCCGCAGGCGACGCGGGCCGCCGATGCAGCGGCGTTCCGTCGTAGAGCGCGAGGACCGGACGGCGCAGGCCTTTGTAGGGTGGGCTTCGGCGCGCCGCTGGCGCGGCGACGCCCACGCCGTCCGACATGTGGATCGTGCAATGTCACGGTATCGCCGCGCCTGCATTAAAGGCGGCACATACTTCTTCACCGTTGTGCTCGCCGACCGAAGGGATGATCTTCTGGTGCGAGAGATCGATCGCCTGCGGCGATCCTACGCGACCGCGCTGGCGCGGCGGCCGTTCGAAACGGTCGCGATCTGCATCCTGCCCGATCACCTCCACGCCGTCTGGTCTCTGCCGCCAGACGACGGCGATTTCGCCACCCGCTGGGCGATGATCAAGACCGGGTTCTCGCGCGATTTTGCACCGGCCGCCCTGCGTTCCGCCAGCCAAGTGCACAAGCGCGACAAGGGCATATGGCCGCGTCGATATTGGGAGCATGCGATTCGCGACGAGACCGATCTGGTGCGGCATATCGACTACGTTCATTTCAACCCGGTCAAGCACGGCCACGTGTCGGCGGTTCGAGACTGGCCCTACAGCAGCTTTCACCGTTGGGTGAAGCGCGGTCTGTTGCCGCCCGACTGGGGTGGCGATATTGCGTCGATCGGCGGCGAGTTCGGGGAATAGGCCGGACGAACGGGTGGATGATGGCGCCGAGGACTCGTCGTTTGGTCGCGCCACGCGACGCCATCAGGTTTGAGTAGGAACATGGGGCTTGCGTCGGAGCGAGCAGCGCCGATCGGCCGCGTGGGCTGACCGCGCCTGACCGGCGCGGCGAGCCCACCCTACGGGTCAGGGCGAACGAGAGCGCTGTCCTCCCGGTCGGTTCGCCAACCCAAGGCAAGCCGAAAAGAAAAACGCCCCGGCGGAGTGTCCGCGCGGGGCGTTTTCGATGTCGTGGAACGCGCCGGACCCCGGCGCCTGCC
>NZ_NPEX01000219.1 GCF_003258865.1 Rhodoplanes roseus
GCGGCGCGCCGGCCGCGGCGCTTCGCCGAGATCGGCGCGACCGTCGCGGCGACCACGCCGGACGGCTATTGCGGTGCCGTCGCGGCGCTGTCGCGCTTCGACTTCACGGCCGACCTCCACCGCGTCACGGCGCCGGCGCTGGTCGTCTGCGGCGTCGACGATCCGGCGACCTCGCCGGAGGAGAACGAGCGCCTCGCCGCCCTGATCCCGCGCGGCCGCTACCACGCCTTCGCCGATGCCCGCCATCTGCCCAATGTCGAGGACCCCGACCGCTTCAATGCCTTGCTGATCGACTGGCTGAAGACTGTGGGGTGAGAGCGAGCGTCTCCGAACATCACGACGGTCCGGACCCGGGGCTTCCCCCCCTCAGTTGAACTTCAGCCCGGTCGCCTTCACCAGGGCGGCGTTGTCGGCGATCTCCTTGGCGACGTAGGCGTCGAAGGCGCGCGGCTCCATCGGCATCTCCTCGGCGCCCATCTTGGCGAGGCGCTCGCGCACCTCGGGCCGGGCCAGCGCCGTCGCGACCTCCTGGGCGAGGCGCTCGACGATCGGGCGCGGCGTCGCCGCCGGCATGAAGGCGCCGATCCAGAACTCGTAGCCGGAGTCGGGCAGGCCGAGCTCCACCGTGGTCGGCACGTCGGGCAGCACCTCGGAGCGCTTGGCGCTCGACACCGCGAGCGCCTCAAGCTGGCCGTCGCGGATCAGCGACAGCGCCGGCGGCACCGGCGAGAAGTAGAAGTCGACGCGGCCGGCCAAGACCTCGGAGAGCGCCTCCGGCGCCCCCTTGAACGGCACGTGCAGGCCGTCGAACCCGGCGGCGAGGCGGAACCGCTCGGCGGCGAAATGGGTCGAGTTGCCGATGCCGCCCGAGGCGTAGCTCATCTGGCCCGGCTTCGCCTTCGCCGCCGTCACGAAGTCCTTGGCCGAGGCGAAGCCCTTGCGGGGCGACACCACCATCACGGTCGGGATGCTGGCGAGCGGCGCGATGGCGGCGAAGTCCTTGGCCACGTCGAACGGCAGGTTCGAATGGGTCGACGGCAGCACCGTGTGGGACGACGAGGAGACCAGCAGCACGTAGCCGTCCGGCTCCGCCTTGGCGACCACGGCGGCCCCGATGCTTCCGGCGGCGCCCGGCCGGTTCTCGATCACGAAGGTCTGGCCGAGCTGGCGGCCGACCTGATCGAACACGGTGCGGGCGACGACGTCGGTGGCGCTGCCCGCCGTGAGCGGCACGATCACCCGGACCGGCTTGTCCTTCGGCCAGGACGACGCGGACGCGGATGCGGCCGGCGATTGCGCGGCCGCCGGCGCGGCGAGCGCGAGCAGAAGCGGGGCCGTGAGGAGAAGCAACGCGACGCGACGGCACGGGGAGCGGCGGGACGGGGGAGCGCGCATGAAAGGTCTCCGGTCGGCGGGGCGACGCAGTCTGCGTCAGGATCCCCGTGCCGGAGAAGCGTTTCGTTGCCCGGAACGAAGCCGGCGCCGCGGCTCAGCCGCGCTCGCGCGCCGCCGCGAGGTTGCGGCGGAGCACCGGCTGGTCGGACAGCGCGGCGGCGCGCTCGAAGATTTTTGCCGCGGCGACGCGGTCGCCGGCGTGATTCATCAGCAGCGTGCCGAGATTGTTGAGGGCGACGAAGTCGGTCGGGTCCGCCTCGGCGGCCCGGCGGAAGGCGTTCAGGGCCCCGTCCTTGTCGCCGGCGGCGAGCTTGCGGTTGCCCTCGGCGAAGTCGCGCTTGCCGGCCATCGCCTTTGCGTGGGCGCCGGCGTCCTCGCACAGTGCGAGGCGGCGGCCGAGCAGCGTGCGGTCGGCGCAGTCGGGATCGGCCAGCACGGCGGCGAGCCGGGTGCGCGCCTTGTCGCGGTCGCCCGACAGATAGGCGGCTTCGGCGAGCGCCCGCAGCACCGCCGGGCTTTCGCCGTCGCGGTCGACGAGCCGCTCGAGCAGCACCTCGGCACCGGCGGCGTCCCCCTGGGCGAGCCGGGCCAGCGCGAGATTGTGCAGCACCCGCCGGGTCTCGCCCTCGATGCCCTGCATGCGCCGCAGCCACCGCTCGGCCCGGTCGTAACGCGCCGTCGCCATGGCGTTGAGCGCGATGCGCTCACAGGCCCGCAGCAAGAGCGATTTCAGCATCGTGAGTGTCCCTCGTCATGGCCGGGCTCGTCCCGGCCATCCACGAATCCGCGGCCAAGTATCGTCGAAGACGTGGATGCCCGCGACAAGCGCGGGCATGACGGGGTGGGAGGGCGGGCGACACGAGGCGCCGCCCGCCACAGAGTGCGTCGACCGCCGGTCAGACGACCAGCGACAGCAGATAGGCGAACAGGAACGCCACCACGCCGACCACGAAGGTGGCCGAGGTGTAGAGCTTGTAGGCGGTGTTCACCGGCATGTTGGAGAACTGCGACACGACCCAGAAGTAGCTGTCGTTGGCGTGCGACACCACCATGGAGCCGGCGCCGATCACCACGGCCGCGATGGCCGGGTCGAAGCCGAGGACCGGCTGCAGCGGCGCCACGATGGCCGCCGTGGTGATGATGGCGACCGTCGAGGAACCCTGCGCCGTCTTCAGCGCCGCCGAGATGGCGAAGGGCAGGAACAGCCCGAGCGGCAGATGCGCCATGTTGGTGCCGATGAAGTCCTTCATGGGCGAGGCGGCGAGCACGCGTCCGAACGAGCCGCCGGCGCCCGTGATCGCCAGGATGATGGCGGCGTCCTTGATGCCCTGGCCCATCCAACTGTCGACCGCGACCGACAGCTCCTTGCGGGGCACCAGGAACAGGCTGGCGACGACGCCGAGCATCAGCGCCGTGACCGGATCGCCGATGAAGTCGAAGAACACCCGCACGCCCCCGTTGCCGAACGGCCGGGTCGGGAAATCGGCGACCGATTTCAGCAGGATCAGCACGATCGGCAGCACCAGCGGCAGGAAGCTCATGAAGGTCGACGGCAGCTTGCCGTACTTGGCGAGCAGGTCGCTGTAGCTCTCCTCGACGCCGGGCGAGATGTCGTATTTCCGGCCGAACACCAGCGCCCAGGCGAGGCCGGCGAGCGACGACGGGATGGCGACGATCATACCGTAGAAGATGACGAGGCCGAGGTCGGCGCCGAGCGTCGCGGCGGCGGCGAGCGGACCGGGCGTCGGCGGCACCATCGTGTGGGTGGCGTAGAGGCCGGTGGCGAGCGCCACGGCCATCACGCCCATCGAGGTCTTGGTCTCGGCGGCGAGCGCCTTGTTGAGGGGCGTGAGAATCACGTAGCCCGAGTCGCAGAACACCGGGATGGAGACGACGTAGCCCGCGATGTTCATGGCGAGCGGCGCCCGCGAGCGCCCGACCACGCGCAGGATCGCCTGCGTCATCACCAGGGCCGCGCCGGTCTTCTCCAGGATGTAGCCCATGATCGTGCCGGCCACGATCACGATGCCGATATAGGTGAGCGTCCCGCCGAAGCCCTCGCGCACCGCCTTGACGACGTCGAGCGCCGGCATGCCGATCGCCAGCCCGTAGGCGAAGGCGATCACGATCAGGACGACGAACGCGTTGACCTTCCACTTGCCGGTGGCAATCACGATCAGCACGACCGCGAGCGCCAGCAAGAGGATCGATACCGATCCTGACACCATTTTTGGAATCCCCCTCCGGCCCCAGGGTGAGACGATCCGGCCGGACGGTAGAGTCCTATACGCCTGCGCGGAGCGCGCCGGTATCAGGGCTCGCGCGGAGGTCGATGCGAGACGGGTGAGGGGGGGCCCCGCAAACTCGGCATCTATGGCACGCCCCTCACCCGCCCTCGCTGGCGCGAGGGCACCCTCTCCCGCAAGGGGAGAGGGCAGAAGGGGCCGTGCGTCTCGGTGAATCAGAACGGAGACGCGCGGGGGCTTCCGTGGGAATGAGCGGAGGGATTCGATTACCGCGCCGCGGCGACCGCCGTGGTCAGCGGCGGCAGGGTGGCGGCGGCGTGGGAGGTGGCGGTGCGCTCGGTGGTCGGCGTGCCGTAGAGCGTGGTGCGCTGGCGTGGCGTGCGGCCGATGCCGCGGATCAGCGCCTCGAGCGCCGCCGGCGTCATCTCCTGGCCGTGCGCGGCGCCGGCGGCGCGCGTGATGCTCTCGTTCATCAGCGTGCCGCCGACGTCGTTGGCGCCGGCGTTCAGGCAATACTGCGCGCCCTCGGTGCCCATCTTCACCCACGAGGTCTGGATGTTGTGGATGAGCCCGTGGAAGACGAGCCGCGACACCGCATGCATCAGCACCGATTCGCGAAACGTCGGACCGAGGCGCGACTGGCCGCGCAGATTGATCGGCGCCTCCATGGCGACGAAGGGCAGCGGCACGAACTCGGTGATGCCGCCGGTGCGGCTCTGCAGGCGGCGCAGATGCAGGAGATGGCGGGCCCAGTGCTCGGGCCGGTCGACATGGCCGAACATGATGGTGGCGGTGGTGCGCAGCCCGGCTCGATGCGCCGACTCGACCACGTTCACCCACTGCTCGACCGTCACCTTGTCGGGGCAGATGATGGCCCGCACCTCGGGATCCAGCACCTCGGCGGCCGTGCCGGGCAGCGTGCCGAGGCCGGCGTCGCGCAGCATCGGCAGATACTCGGCCGGCGTCAGCTCCAGCGTCTTGGCGCCCTGGAAGGTCTCCAGCGGCGAGAAGGCGTGGATATGCAGATCCGGCAACTCCGCCTTGATGGCACGGCAGAGCTCCAGATAGAACGCGCCCGTGTAGTCGGGATGGATGCCGCCCTGCAGGCAGACCTCGACAGCGCCGCGCGCCCACGCCTCGCGGCAGCGCGCCACCACGTCGGGGATCTCCAGCTCGTAGGGCTTGCCGCGCAGATGCTCGGTGGTCTTGCCCTTCGAGAACGCGCAGAAGCTGCAGCGGTACGAGCAGATATTGGTGTAGTTGACGTTGCGGGTGACGATGTAGCTCACCGTCTCGCCGTTGACCTCGCGGCGCAGCCCGTCGGCCGCCGCGCAGACCTCGGCGAAGGCCTCGCCGCGCGCCCCGAACAGCGCCACGATGTCGGCCTCGCCCAGCTCCTCGCTGCGGCTGGCGCGTGACAGGATCGGCGACAGCGAGCCGGAGCGCGGCCCGATCGCAGGCATGGCGGGCAGCGCCGCGCAGGCGCCCGGCGTCCAGGTCTCGACCCGCGCCAATCCTTCCGAATCGCTCGCCCGCAGCACCGCGGTGTGCAGGCCCTTGTCGAGCCAGCGCGCCCGCTCGGCGATGAAGCGGCGATGCACGGCGAGCCGCGCCACCAGCACCTTGCCGCCCGCCGCGGTCTCCCGCGCCAGCGCCTCGAGATGCGGCCAGGGCTTCTCGGGATTGACGTGGTCCGGCGTCACCGGCGACACGCCGCCCCAGTCGTCGATGCCGGCAGCGATCAGGGCGCGCAGATAGCCGGATCCGAGATTGGGCGGCGCCTGCACCGTGACGTCCGGCGGCATGATCAGCCGCGCCGCCGCGACGCTCCACAGATGCTCGGCCGCGTCCGGTTCCGGATGATCCGCCATCCGGGTGCCGGGCTTGGCGCGAAAATTCTGGACGATGATCTCCTGCAGATGCCCGTGCGCCGCATGCAGGGCGCGCAGCGCCAGCAGGCTGTCGATGCGCTCGCGCCGCGTCTCGCCGATGCCGATCAGGATTCCGGACGTGAACGGCACTGCCGCCGCGCCGGCCGCCGCGATGGTGGCGAGCCGCACCTCGGGCTGCTTGTCGGGCGAGCCGAAATGCGGCAGCCCGCGCTGCATCAGCCGGTCCGACAAGGTCTCCAGCATCAGTCCCTGCGACACCGAGACGGCGCGCAGCCGGGCGATCTCGTCGGCCGTCATCGTGCCGGCATTGAGATGCGGCAACAGGCCGGTCTCGCGCCGCACCAGATCCGCCATGGCGAACAGATAGTCGAGCGTCGTCGCATGGCCGAGCCGGTCGAGCTCGTCGCGCGCCGCGCGGTAGCGCAGCTCCGGCTTGTCGCCGAGCGTGAACAGCGCCTCCTGGCAGCCGGCCACCGCCCCGGCCCGGGCGATCGCCAGCACCTCGTCGGGCGACAGATAGGCCGCCTCGCCGCGCCGCGGCGGGTGCGCGAAGGTGCAGTAGTGGCAGGAATCGCGGCAGAGCTGGGTGAGCGGGATGAACACCTTGCGCGAATAGGTGATCCGGTCGCCGAAGGCGGCGTCGCGCACCGCCGCGGCGGCCCGCATCAGCGCCGGCCCGGGCTCCATGGCGGCGAGCAGCAGCGCCTCGTCGTCGGCGAGCGGTCGGGGGGCGCGCGCCAGCGCCAGAAGATCGAGGGCCCCGTTCATCGTCTCACCTCCATGGTCTCCAGCGCCTCGCCTTGCGTGTATCGGGCGAGACGCGCCGCGAGTGCCGCACCGAGGTCCGCCACCAGCCGACCGGCGCGCGTTCGCGCATTGCGGCCCAGAAAGGCGGCGAGATCGTGCGGCTCGTCGATGTCGAAGCCGATGCCGGGCACCTCGACCACGGTCGGCTCGATCCCTTGTCGTCGCGCCGCGTCGAGATGCGGGTAGAAGCTGTCGGCGCCGAAGCGCAGCGGCACGGCGTCGGCGGGCGACATGACGATCGCGTTCGACCCCTGCAAGTCGCGGGCCGGGGCGATCGTGAAGGCCGGCGCGGCGCGGTGCGCCGCGATCACGCGGCTCACGTCGGCGGGCGCCAGCAGCGGCAGGTCGCCCGGCAGCGTGATCATGCCGAAGCCCTCGGTCACCAGCCGGTTCGCCGCGCCCGTCACGGCGCCGGTGTGGCCCTCGAGCGCGTGCGCCTCGGTCGGCTCGGCCCCGTATCGTCGCGCCAGCGCCGCGGCGGTCGCGTCCGCCGTCACCACCAGCACGCGGGCGAGCTCCGGCACCTGCGCCAGAACCTCCAGCACGTCCTCGGCCATCGCCATGGCGAGCGCGCTGCGCTCCTCCGGCGACAGCACGTCGGCGAGGCGCTGCTTGGCCCCGATCATGCCCTTGATCGGAACGACGGCGCAGAGTTTCGTCGAGGAGGTCATCGCATCGTCTCTCGCAGCCGGCCCGCATAGGCCAGCACCGCCTCGGCCAGACGCTCGCGATCGGCGAGCGTCAGCATCAGGGTTCGGGTGGCAATCGCCGGCACGTCGAGTTCGTTCACCATCGCCCGGTCGGCCTCGTCGATCACGTAGCCGTCGAGAAGATCGCGATACCGCGCGGCCACCCCGGCCGCTGTGGCGACGCCGCCCAGATCCGTCATCATGGCGGCGGTCGGCCCCTTCACGGCCCGGCCGCCGATCAGCGGCGACACGGCGACGACGGGCGCCCGGCAGGCGGCGAGCGCCTCGCGCATCCCCGGCACCACCAGGATCGGCTCGATGCTGATCAGCGGGTTGGACGGGCAGATCACCACGGCGCGCAGATCGGGCGCCGCGAGCGCCTCCAGCACGGCCGGCAGCGGCCGGGCCTGCTCGGCCCCCGCGAAGGCGAGCTCGCGCACCGTGAGGGCGGCACGATGGCCGACGAACCAGTCCTGGAAGTCGAGCCAGCCCTGGTCGGTCTTGACCCGCGTGCGGACCGGATCGTCGCTGGCCGGAAGGATTCGCGTCGCGATGCGCAGCGACGCGCACATCTCGGCCGTGACCTGCGACAGCGGCACGCCCTGCGCCAGCCGGTGCGTGCGCATCACGTGCATGGCGAGATCGCCGTCGCCGAGCCGGAACCAGGCCGGCCCGCCGAGCCCGGCGAGCGCCGACATGAAGCTCCACGTCTCGCCGGCCCGGCCCCAGCCCTGCTGCGGATCGGCGAGACCCGCCAGCGTGTAGACCAGCGTGTCGATGTCGGGCGAGACGTGCAGGCCGAGATGCGAGAAGTCGTCGCCCACATTGGCGACCACGGTGAGACAGCCGGGCGGCAGCTTTCGCGACAGGCCGAGCGCCAGCTTGGCGCCGCCGATGCCGCCCGAGAGGGCGACCACGGTGCCGGTCGCGGCCATCAGCGGAACAGATCCTCGCCGGAGCCGCGGATCAGATCCGCGGCGGGGCGCGGCGGCCCGTCGAAGGCGAGGCCGCGCACCAGCACGGCCGGCTGGCCCTCCGCCCCCTGCCCCATCAGCAACGAGGCGGCAGCCGCGATCTCGTCGGCGAAGCCGGTCTCGGTGACGCGCAGCGGGCGGCCGTAGAGGTCGGGCTCGCCGCGCAGATCCTGCAGCGCCGGCAGGCCCGCGGCGCCGAGCGCGACGCCGACCGTGCCCTGCCGCCACGGCCGGCCGAAGCTGTCGCTGATCACCACGGCGAGCGGTGTGCCGAGGCGCGCCGACAGCGCGTGATGCAGCCGGAGCGCCGACGCGTCGGCGTCCTCGGGCAGCAGCAGCACCGGATCGCTGCCTTCGACCGGGTCGACATTGGAGCGGTCGATGCCGGCATTCGCCATCACGAAGCCGCAGCGGTGCTCGACGATCAGCACGTGTTTCGAATGGCGGACCACGCGCCGCGACTCGCGCAGAATCACCTCGACGAGACGCGCGTCCTTCTCGGTCTCGACGCCGAGCCGCTCGGCCTCGGCCGACGGCACCACGGCGGCGAGATCGACGTAGCGGCCCTCCGCCTTGGAGACGATCTTCTGGGCCAGCACCAGCACGTCGCCGGGCTCGACGCCGCCGCCGGCGGCGAGCGCGGTCGCCAGCAGGCCGGCCAGATCGTCCCCGGGCCGCACCAGCGGCAGGTCGGGCAGCGCAAGCAGCGCCAAGCGGCGCGTCTTCGTCGATTCCGCCGCGGCGTCGGGGCGCGCGACGCCGGCCGGCGTGGCAGCCGCGCTGGGCTCGGGCAGTTCGGCGGCCGGAACGGCCCGCGGGGACAACGGGGTGCTCATGGATCGGGGGTCGTCGGTCACGACGTCTCTCGCCCGGGGCTCGGGCGGCCGGCCATTTATCGACCCTCGGGCGCGCCAATGCAAACGGCCGCAAGGTGCCGGCACGGTCCGCCGTCAACCACCGCACGAATCGTGCCGCAAGCCGGCACAGCCGGGACGACGATTACGCGTCGCGACGAGCGAGCAACGCCGCGCCGCCGGTGAGCGCGGCCGGCACGGCCCACCACGCATAGCGGAAATCCGCCGCCACCCCGAGCACCGCGAAGCTCGCGACATAGAGGACGGCGGAGCCCGACACCGCCAGCGCATAGGCGCCCGCCGCGGTGTCGCGGCGGCGCCAGGCGAAAGCGGCGACCAGGACGCAGGCGAACAGCCAGGCGCCAGCCCGGAACAGCAGCGTCGGCTTCAGCCGATCGTGCACGGCCAGCATGGCCGCGAAGGCAGGATTGTCGGGCAGCGCGAGCCGCGTCTTGTCGTCGAGATCGAACACCCACAGGGTGAAGTTCGCGCGCAGCAGAAACTGCGTCGTGAAGGCGGCACGGTGGGCGAGCCAGGCGAGCGGATGCGCCAGCACGGCGTCACGCCAGGCGGTCGTGATCACGTCGGTGCCGAACACCGCGTCGCGGCGCTCCAGACGCTCCATCACGAAGGCGCAGGGCCGGCCGTACCAATACGCGTCCCAGAGGTAGGGATCGTAGCAGTCGCCGACGAGGCGACGACGCTCCTCCGCCGTCCAGTCGCCGGGCAGCCGCACGTCGCCGGAGAAATGCGTGATGCCGCCGAGATCGAACACGGCCAGCGACTGCACCGGATGCTCGCGCGCCGCGCCGAGCGCGCCATAATAGACGAGCTGCATGACGACGAACAGCGCGACGCCGGTCGGTATGTAAAGCAGCACCGCCCGCTTCAGCGCGAAGCGACCCGGCCACAGCGCATAGGTGATCAGCACCGGCGCCGCGAACACCGCATTGGGCCGCAGCAGCACGCCGAGGACGATCAGGGCGACCGCGGCGGTTCGGAGAGCGAAAGCTTTGACCGAGACAATCCGGAAATTCCGGCGCCCGACGGCAGGCGCCGCTTCCCCCCACCCCTGACCCCTCCCCGCCGCTGTCGCGGGGGGAGGGGGAC
>NZ_NPEX01000220.1 GCF_003258865.1 Rhodoplanes roseus
CGAGCCGGGCCGCCCCGGTGGTCGATGCACCGCCCGAGACGACGACCACGTGGCCGCGGCTGTACTTGTGGCCGGCGAGGCTCGGCAGCGGCACCATGTCACGGACGAAGGCCGGGCCGACCAGGGCGCAGCGCGGCCGCACCGTGTCCAGAACGGCGTCCGGGATGCCGATGCCGGCGATGGTCAGCCGCCCGCGATGCAGCCGGCCCGGCAGCAGCCAGTGCCCCGGCTTGGCGCGGAAGAACGTGACGCTCTCGTCGGCCCGCACGGCCGCCCCCATCACGGCGCCGGTGGTGCCGTTGATGCCGCTCGGAAGATCCACGGCGACGATCCGGGCGCCCCGCCCGGCGGCCGCGCCGATCGCCTCGATCATGGCCCTGGGCAGGCCGTCGACCGGACGGTCGAGGCCGGCGCCGAACAGCGCGTCGATGACGACATGGGGGGCATCGCCGGCGCCGTCGAGATGCTCCGGGGCGGCCGGCAGGACCGGCCCGGTCCAGCGCCGTGCCGCCTCGGCGGCGTCGCCCTTCAGCCGGTCCGGCGATCCGACCAGCAGCAGCGAGACCCGGTAGCGCCGCTCGGCCAACAGCCGCGCCGCGACGAAGCCGTCGCCGCCGTTGTTGCCCGGCCCGGCCACCACGACGACGCGGCTGCCCGGCGGGTCGCGCCGCGCCACCGCCTCGGCGACCGCGCGGCCGGCGTTCTCCATCAGGACGATACCGGGAATGCCGGACGCGATGGCGAGGCGATCGGCCTCGCCCATCTCGGCCGTGGTCAGGAGCTCGTCGGCGGCTGCCAGCATGGGTGACCGTCACGGTTCTGCGGGTAACATCATAACACGGGACTAGCCCGCCGTCATGTCGACTTCACGACCCCCGCTGCCCGGCGGTGCGCCAGCCCGCCGATTTCGTGGGTCGCAACTTCACGTTTTCGCTATCGCGTTACCGCTCCACCTCTCCAGGCGCACCGGCGGGGCTCTTTGCGAGCAGCCACTGGCGCGTCTATAAGCACATCGCCTAATTATTGAGCTGCCATGTCGGGGCCGGATCGGCCGGGCCCCGGCCCGGGGACGACAATTGCCTGGAGAGCCGCGCAAAACGTGCCTTCCGGCGATTGGCATAGACCCTGCTAACGGGTGTGCGGGCCGGCTGGCATCGGCCTCCGGCGGGCCGGGGAGACGAGGTGTGATGAAGAAGATCGAGGCGATCATTAAGCCCTTCAAGCTCGACGAGGTGAAAGAAGGACTGCAGGAGGTGGGCCTTCAGGGCATCACCGTGACCGAGGCCAAGGGCTTCGGACGGCAGAAGGGTCACACGGAGCTCTATCGCGGGGCCGAATACGTCGTCGACTTCCTTCCCAAGGTGAAGATCGAGGTTGTCCTGGCCGACGATATGGTCGAGAAGGCGATCGACGCCATCCGGCGCGCCGCACAGACCGGCCGCATCGGCGACGGCAAGATCTTCGTCTCCAATGTCGAGGAAGTCATCCGGATCCGAACCGGAGAGACCGGCCTGGACGCCATCTGAACTCCGGGGTCGGCCGAACCCCCGGGGTTTTTCGTAACGCTTGCAAAGCAAAGGACGCATCTATGACGACGGCCAAAGACGTGCTGAAGCTGATCAAAGACAACGACATCAAGTACTGCGATCTGCGCTTCACCGATCCGCGGGGCAAGTGGCAGCACGTCACCATGGACATCTCGCAGATCGAGGAGGAGACGTTCTCCGAGGGCGTCATGTTCGACGGCTCGTCCATCGCCGGGTGGAAGGCGATCCACGAGTCCGACATGTGCCTGATGCCCGATCCGGCGACCGCCACGATCGATCCCTTCTTCGCCGAGACCACGCTGGTGCTGGTCTGCGACGTGCTCGAGCCGACCACCGGCGAGCCCTACAACCGCGATCCGCGCGGCATGGCCAAGAAGGCCGAGGCGCTGGTGAAGTCGATGGGCATCGGCGACACCATCTATTTCGGCCCCGAGGCCGAGTTCTTCGTGTTCGACGACGTGAAGTTCCAGGCCGATCCGTACGCCTGCGGCTTCCGGCTCGACTCGGTCGAGCTGCCGATCAACGGCGCCACCGACTACGAGGGCGGCAATCTCGGCCACCGCATCGGCTTCAAGAAGGGCTACTTCCCGGTGCCGCCGCAGGACTCGGCGCAGGACATGCGCTCCGAGATGCTGGCCGCGATGGCCAAGATGGGCTGCAAGGTCGAGAAGCACCACCACGAGGTGGCCTCGGCCCAGCACGAGCTCGGCCTGAAGTTCGCGCCCATGACGTTCATGGCCGACCAGCTGATGGTCTACAAGTACTGCATCCACATGGTCGCCAACATCTACGGCAAGACGGCGACCTTCATGCCGAAGCCGATCTACGGCGACAACGGCTCGGGCATGCACTGCCATCAGTCGATCTGGAAGGACGGCAAGCCGGTGTTCGCCGGCAACAAGTACGCCGACCTCTCGGAGACCTGCCTGTCCTACATCGCCGGCGTGATCAAGCACGCCAAGGCGATCAACGCCTTCACCAACCCGACCACCAACTCCTACAAGCGTCTGGTGCCGGGCTTCGAGGCGCCGGTGCTGCTCGCCTACTCGGCGCGTAACCGCTCGGCCTCGTGCCGCATCCCCTACACCACCAACCCGAAGGCCAAGCGCGTCGAGGTCCGCTTCCCGGATCCGATGGCGAACCCGTACCTGGCCTTCGCGGCGCTGCTGATGGCCGGCCTCGACGGCGTGAAGAACAAGCTCGATCCCGGCCCGGCGATGGACAAGGACCTGTACGACCTGCCGAAGGCGGAGCTCAAGCAGATCCCGACCGTGTGCGGCTCGCTGCGCGAGGCCCTCGAGGCGCTCGACAAGGACCGCGCCTTCCTCAAGGCCGGCGGCGTCTTCGACGACGACTTCATCGACGCCTATATCGAGCTGAAGATGACCGAGGTGATCAAGTTCGAGCACACCCCGCACCCGGTCGAGTTCGAGATGTACTACTCCGGCTGAGGCCGGCTTCCTCCAGATCGTTCGTCACGATCCGACTTTGGGGCGCCCTCCGGGGCGCCCCTTTTTCGTCCGGCGCGGCCGGCTGCCCGGCGACCCGGAGGTCGCGCAGCCTCGCGGACCCGAGAGCCGTTTAGATCGAACGCGCCACCTCGTACGCGTCCCAGACGGCATACATGATGTTCGACACCTGCCGGGCGTCGCCGAACCGGTAGACCTCCGGCACCAGGTCGCGGACCTTGTCGTAGAGGCCGTGCTCCGAGCGATAGCCGACGGCGAGGACGACGCTGTCGGCGGCGACGACCGTCTCCTGGTCGCCGGTCTTCACCTTGAACCCGCCCTCGACCGCCTCAGTCACGCAGCTCGAGGTCATGATCTCGATCGTCTTGAAGGCCAGCAGATCGTGCAGCATGTCGTGATTGGCGTGACAGAGCGGCCCGGCCAGCGCCAGGATCTTCGGCGCCAGCTCGACGATCGTCACATGCTTGCCCTGGCCGCGCAGCCACAGCGCCGTCTCGCAGCCGACCAGGCCGGCGCCGACCACGATGGTGGCGTCGCCCACCGAGACGACGCCGTTGAGCACGTCCTCGGCCGTGTAGACGTTGTCGGCGTCGCCGATGGTCAGGAGCTTCGGCTGCGATCCGGTGGCGACGATCAGCACGTCGGGCGAGGCGACCCGCACCGTCTCCTCGGTCACCTCGGTATCGAGGACGACCGGCACCCGCAGATCGCGCAGCTCGCGCTCGTACCAGCGGATCAGGGCGTGGTCGTCCTCCTTGAAGTCCGGCACGCCGCCCGGGATGACGACGCCGCCGAGGCGGCTCGACTTCTCGTAGAGCGTGACGACGTGGCCCCGGAGGGTGGCGACGCGGGCCGCCTCCATGCCGGCGATGCCGCCGCCGACCACCATCACGGACTTCTTCTCCAGCGCCGGCGTCAGGCCGTAATCGGCCTCGCGGCCGCAGGCCGGGTTCACGGCACAGGAGATCTGCGCATAGCTGGCGAGCCGCCCCATGCAGCCTTCCTGGCAGGACAGGCACGGCCGGATGTGCTCGATCCGCTCGGCCCGAACCTTGTTCGGAAGCCGCGAGTCGGCGAGCAACGGCCGGGCGAGACCGATGAAGTCGGTCTTGCCCGACGTGATCGCGTCGGCGGCACGGTCCGGATCGTCCATGCGGCCCGCCGTGATCACCGGCACCGTCAGGACGTTCTTCAGGATCGCGTTGTAGGGCAGATAAAGGCCCTTGGCCTGGTACATGGGCGGATGGCTCCAGTACCAGCTGTCGTAGGAGCCGACGTCGCCGTCGAAGGCATCGTAGCCGGCCGCCTCGAGATGCTTGGCCGCCTCGATGCCCTCGGGGATGTCGCGCCCCTTCTCGACGAACTCCTCGCCGGGCAGGCCGCCGCTCTTCCAGTCCTTGATGAAGCTCTTGATCGAGTAACGCAGCGCCACCGGGTAGTCCCGGCCGCAGCGCGCCTTGATGGCCTGGACGATCTCGACGGCGAACCGCAGGCGGTTCTCCAGGCTGCCGCCGTACTCGTCGGTGCGTTGATTGAACATCGAGATCGCGAACTGGTCGAGCAGATAGCCCTCGTGCACCGCATGGATTTCGATGCCGTCGAAGCCGGCCTTGCGGGCGATCTCGGCGCTGTCGGCGAACTTTTTGACGTAAGTCTTGATCTCCTCGATCGTCAGCGCGCGGCAGGTGACGCCGTCGAGCCAGCGGTGCGGGATCGGCGACGGCGCCACCGCGGTCGAACCGACGATGGACGGGATCGACACGCGGCCGAAGCCGGCGGACAGCTGCAGGAAGATCCGCGCGTCGTAGGCGTGCACGCGCTCGGTCAGGATCTTGCCGGTCTTGACGAAGTTGAGCGGGTTCAGCGTCGGGCACGGCATCGAGGGGAGCGCGCATCTCTCGATGTCGTTCTCCACCATGGTGACGCCCGTCATCAGCAGGCCGACGCCGCCGCGCGCCCGCTCGACGTAGAACTCGACGCCGCGATAGTTGAACGTGCCGTCGGCGTCGCACAGGCCACCCGGCCCCATCGGAGCGAGGACGTAGCGGTTCTTGAGTTCGAGACTGCCGATGGTCATCGGCTCGAACAGAATGCGATGATTTGGCTTCATGGCTGGGTCAGCGGACGAGCGCCCGCTCTCTGGGGGCTTTGCGCTTCCACGGCAGCAGGACGCCACCGGTCGGCGACGCCATACCGCTCCATTGCTATTCTTACAAAGACTTGATAGCGCTGATCCCCATGCCTCCGAGGTATGACGTATGGAACTCAGGCACCTGCGGTATTTTCTGGCGGTCGCCGACGAAGGCAGCATCAGCGAGGCCGCGCGCACCCGGCTCAACACCGCGCAGCCGTCGCTCAGCCGGCAGATCCGGGACCTGGAAGAGAAGCTCGGCGTCGCGCTGTTCGAGCGCCGCGTCCGCGGCATGGCGCTGACGCCGATCGGCAAGCTGTTTCTCGGCCACGTCCGAAAAATCCTGAAGCAGGTCGACGACGCCGTCGCCGAGGTGCAGGGAAGCCCGCTGGTGGTGCGGACCGGAATCATCCCGGGGCTGGAGACCAGCATCCTGCCCGAGCTGGCCCGGCTGGCGCGCCGCCATGTCGGCGAGGTCGACATCCAGGTGACCAGCTCGCCGTCGGCCAGCCTGATCCAGGATCTGAAGGACGGCACGCTGGACGTCGCTTTCGCACGGCCGGCCGAGCTGGAGGTCGACCTGCACTTCGAGCCGATCTGCGGCCACCGCATCGCCGCCTTCGTCCGCGACGACAGCGCCCTGGCGGAGCGGCCGGCGCTGCGCTTCGACGACCTGCGCGACCACACCTACGTCTCGGTCAATCGCCGCGTCGCCCCGTTCCTGCGCGGCGCTCTCGATTCGTGGGGCCAGCAGCGCGCCCTGGCGATGCCGTCGACCCATGTCGCCGCCGACATCGCGTCGGCCTTCTCGCTGGTCCTGGCGACCGGCGGCTTCGCCCTGATGCCCGACTATGCCGAGCAGCTGATGCCGAGCCGGGTCGTCATGCGGCCGCTGGCCGACGGGCCGCCGCCACTCATGCTCGCCATCGCGTACCGGCCGCTGGTCCCCTCCCCGGCCCAGTCGCTGATCAAGGCGATCGCCGAGGACTGGCCACGCGCCGCCGCATAGGTCCGGTTCCTACGGCGCCACGCCTCGGCGCTGCTTCCGGACAAACGCCGAATGCCGGCCCCCTGCTCGGGCCGGCATTCGTGTCCGGGCGGCGCGTGTCGCGGAGGAGAGACGCGACGGCGGCTCCGGCGATCAGGCCGCCGCCGGGACGAGCGGCGGGGCGGCGTCGGGCTGGACGCTCCACAGGATGGCGGCGTGCGCCTCGTCCCAGGCGGCGGAGTCGGGCTGCGAGGTGCCGAGCCCCGCGAGCGTGACGGCCGGCAGCTCCGGCGCCGTCTCGGCGGCCGCCAGCGTCGCCTCGCCGGGCAGCGCCCGCACCACGCGGTTGCGGCCGAGCGCCTTGGCCCGATAGAGCGCGGCGTCGGCTTCCATCAGCATCACCGAGACGTCGGTGGACGGGTCGCCCGCCGCGACGCCGACGCTGACCGTGGCGCCGATCGCGTGGGTGCCGACCTGCCGTCCGGCCTCCTCGAAGGCGTTGCGGACGCGCTCGGCCGCGATCGCCGCCTCGTCGACGCCGCCCGGCAGCAGCACCACGAACTCCTCGCCGCCGAACCGCGCGACCAGGTCGGTCGCCCGCAGCGTGCTGCCGATCACCGCGGCGAACAGCTTCAGCACCTCGTCGCCGACGAAATGGCCGTGGCGGTCGTTGATCGCCTTGAAGTGGTCGAGGTCGAACACCATCGCGGCGAGCGGCTCGCGCTTGCGGGTCTGCGCGGCGGCGAGCTGCGGCGCCCCTTCGAAGAAGGCGCGACGGTTGAACAGGCCGGTGAGCGGATCCGTCGAGGCGGCGGTGCGCTGCAGCCGCAGCACCTGGTCCTTGCTCAGCGTCATCACGATGAAGGCGGTGCCGACGACGTAGAGGATGGCCTCCAGCGCGAACACGGCGAACCAGCCGGTGGCGAGGCTGAACAGGCCGTTCTCGTCCGGCATCATGCTGGCGAGCGGCACCGGGGCCAGGAAGACGAGGCCGTGCAGCAGCGGCACGAACAGCGCCGGCCAGCGCTGGATCAGCGCCTTGCGGCGCTCGCGCCACAGCTCGAAGGCGGTCAGGAAGGCGTAGCTCGCGATGATCACCGAGCTTCCGATCACCCGGTGCGAGGCCGGCTCCATCAGGGCCGGGAAGGCGCTCGCCAGCAGCCAGGCGAAGGCGCCGGCGCTCATCGCCACCCACAGCACGGCGCGGCCGTGGAAGACGCGCGCCGCGCTCCAGATCAGGCCGCAGGCGAGATAGAGGAGCGCGTTGGGCAGCCCCTGCGGCAGCGGCAGCCCGCTCCCCTCGATGCTCCACAGCGCGACCGAGAAGCCGCCCAGGAGATAGGCCGCGCCCCACCAGGCGAGCGCCCGGATGCGCTCCTGCCGCCAGACGCTCAGCAGGAAGAGGCCGAGCAGCGAGGAGATGCAGGTGGCGATCACGAACAGCGTCGAGACGTCGAGGGCAATCGTCGCTGCCGGGTGGGAGGTGGTCATGACGATCTCCGAGGGCCGATGAACACCCGGAGTGTAGGCACGACGCGGCCGCCCCGACGAGCGGAGCCTGCGGAGACGCTTTGCGAGGGGCTGAACGAGATAGGCGGTTTTTCTCGGTGAAATTGATCGCAAGATGGGAAGAATGTTCGGAAATCACCGCACAAAGGCAAAGGACGACAGATTCACCTGCCAAATCGTGACGTTAGCGCCAACAACCGAATATTCTGTCGAATACGTTCCAAAAATTGCGGCGCGCCCGCGGCGGCCGCGGCAAAAACGGCCCCAAACGGGTTAACCCAAAGGGTGGTGCAAAGAAACCTCCCCACCCGTTTTCGGCGCAGCGGAAGGCCTCTCGTACCCTGCAGACGCCGGCGCGTCCTGGTTACCGAAAGGTTACCGGTCCGGGCCGTAAACCCAAACACCGGTTTTACGGTCCGGCAATGCGACGGTGGGATATTTCGGACGGAAACATTCGGTGCTGGCCTGCCGCGCCGCGTCGCGCGCGACATCCCAGGCAGCAACAGGCGGCCCCCACATGAGCGTGAGTTCGGCCTCGACCTCGTCGAGCGCGCTGCTCCAGCAGCTCTATTCCAGGATCGACCAGGATCGCAGCGGCGGCGTCACGCTGCAGGAGCTCGGCACCGCGGCCACCTCGTTGTCCGGTGGCAAGACCTCGCAGACCGACGTCGCGGCGCTGTTCCGCTCGACCGACCAGGACAGCAACGGACTGCTGTCGCAGTCCGAGGTGAAGTCGGCCTTCGAGAGCCTGTCCTCCACGATGCGCAGCCAGCTCCTGAGCGCGCAGGAGTCCTCCTCGGGCTCCGACACCGCCGTCGCCGACACGCTGCAGGCCCTGGTGACGTCGGCCACCGACTCGGCGGCCACGAGCGCGACCGCGACCGACTCGTCGGCCGCCGACTCGTCGGCCCGCGACAGCGCCGAGCCGCCGCCTCCCCCGCCGGGCGGCGGACGCGGAGGCCCGGGCGGCCCCGGCGGCCCGGGCGGTCCCGGCGGCCCGGGCGGTCCCGGCGGAAAGGGCGGCCAGCAGGCCGAGGCCAGCGACCCGGCCGACACCAATCACGACGGCACCGTGAGCCCGCCCGAGCAGCAGACCTACGAGGCCGCCCACCCGGCGACCGCATCGACCGACACGGACAGCGACGCGGCCGCCGAAGCGATCGAGAGCACCGCGCGCGACAGCCAGGCCAAGACGCTCGCACGCCCCCCGACCGCCACCGACACCAGCGTCAGCCCGAGCACCACGCCGGAGAAGGACCGGCTGGTGCGCGACACCATCACGACCCTGTAACGACAGCGACGACGCAACTCGTGAGTCAGGGGGCGAAAGCCCCCTTTTTTTGTTTCCGAACTCTCACGCCGCGGCGCTCGAATCTCCGCGCCGACCGCCGCCCGGCGCCTCGCCACAGACCGTCCCGGTCTCCGGCCCGTGTCCCGCAACGAAGCGGAAACAACAATTTCGTCAGCGATTTACCTCCGCTCAACACGGCGGGGCGACGCTCCGGGACGTGTTCCATACTGGCCTGCCGCGGCTCGGCGACATCCCAGTCAGCGAGGTTGCGTCCCATGAGTATCAGTTCGGTCTCCTCCACCTCCACGGCTCTCCTGCAATCGCTCTACAGCACGCTCGACAGCGACAAGAGCGGCGGCGTCACCCTGGAGGAGCTGCAGTCGACATCGTCGGCGCTCGCCGGCACGTCGAGCAGCGACGCTGCGACGCTGTTCACCAGCGCCGACCAGGACAGCGACGGGCTGTTGTCCGAGACCGAGGTGAAGAGTGCGTTCGACAGCCTCTCCACCACCATGCGGACCCAGCTTCTGACCGAGCAGGAGACGGGCTCGACCAGCGCGACCGCCGACACGCTGACCGCGCTGGTGAGCGGCGCGACGGCGGACACCGCGACCGCCGTCACGCCGGACAGCGACGACACCGGCATCAATACGGTGACCAGCAGCGAGACCAGCAGCGGCGGCTCGAGCGCCTCGTCCGGCTCGTCCGCCGCGTCGAGCTCCTCGTCGAGCGAGACCTACGACGCCGCCGACACCAACGAGGACGGCACTGTGAGCGCCGCCGAGCAGGCCGCCTACGACCAGAAGCATCCGGATCCCGCGGAGATGGGCAAGAACGGCGCCCCGCCGCCGCCCCCGCCCGGCGCCGCACCGTCCTCGACGGCGAGCAGCACGTCGTCCGCCGCCGGCGCCCTCGCGACGGCCGCCTGACCGCGCCGCGGCCCG
>NZ_NPEX01000221.1 GCF_003258865.1 Rhodoplanes roseus
GCCGCCGCAGCCGGCCGGCCCGCGCCTGCTCGGCCGCCTCCAGCGCATCGAGGGCCGTGGCCAGCGTCACGACCCGGCGGACCGAGGCCGTCCAGTCGCCCAGCCGGGTGAAGTTGTCGACCAGCCAGCTCAGCGCGCCCTGCACGATGGTGAAGGCGGAGGCGACCTGCATCACCTGGCCGAGCGTCATGCTGCCGTCCAGATAGCGCGGCGTGCACAGCAGCACCGGGACGACCCCGACCGCCTGGGCGCTCGCCTGCGAGACGATCACGGCCCGCATGTGCTGACCCATCAGGGCGGCCCACCGGGCCAGCACGGCCGAGAAGCAGCGGTCGAGCCCGGCCCGCTCGGCGGCGGCGCCCGACAGCAGGGCGATGCTCTCGGCGTTCTCGCGCACCCGCGTGAGTGCGAAGCGGTACTCCGCCTCGGCCTGGTTCTTGTGCGCCGCCGTCGCCGTGAAGCCGCGCGCGATCGCCACCATCCCGCCGTTGACGACGAGCGCATAGACGAGCGCCGCGATCAGCAGATAGCCCGGAATCGTCACGGTCGTCCCGGCGACCGGCACGCTCAGCGCACCGCCGACCACCCACAGGACGGCGAAGAACGAGACCGCCGACAGCGCCGACGTGAGAAACCCGGTGACGAAGTCGACCGGCATGTCGGTGGCGATGCGCACGTCCTCGTGGATCCGGTGCTCCGGATTCATGTGATCGCCGGGGATGCATTCGAGCTGATAATAGCGGCCCCTGGCGAGCCAGCGGTCGAGCAGGCGGTCGTTGAGCACGGCGCGCCAGGTGCGCTGCAGGGTCATGCGGGCCGCCATCGCGACGACGCACAGCACCAGATAGAGGCCGACCAGCAGCGGGAACAGCATCGCCTGATGCAGCGCCGCATCGGCGTTGCGGGCTTCGAGCGCGTCGAAGAAATGCCGGTTCCAGAGATTGAGCCCGTAGGTGATGCCGAGGCTCACCAGCACGACGGCGCCGAGCACGGCGGTGAGCGGCCAGGCGCAGCGTGGCCCGCCGCGGCGCCAGTAGCCCCCCGCCTCGCGCCAGAAACGACCCAGATCAGTCCGGAGCTGCGACATGCGAGGTACAAACCTCGCGGCCGGTGGCGGGTTCCGTCGTCCCGACCACGACGGTCGATCCGGGCGGCGTCCCCTGCCCGGCCGCGCCGTCACGCCGCCCGGATCGGCGCCTCCGGCACGTGCTCGGCCGGCGCCGCCGCCGCGTCGAGGTCGTTGGCGATCAGGCCGAGATGCTGCCGGCGCACCAGCGACGCGTAGTAGCCGTCGCGCCGCATCAGCTCGCGGTGCGGCCCGCATTCGGCGATGCGGCCCTCCTTCAGCACGATGATGCGGTCGGCGCCGACCACGGTGGCGAGCCGGTGGGCGATCACGAAGATGGTGCGCCCGCGCATCAGAGTCTGGACGGCGGTCTGCACCAAGGCCTCGGACTCGGCATCGAGCGCCGAGGTCGCCTCGTCGAGCACCAGGATGGGCGGATCCTTCAGGATGGCGCGCGCGATGGTGATGCGCTGGCGCTCGCCGACCGACAACAGCCCGCCGCGCTCGCCGACCATGGCGTCGAAGCCGCCGGGCAGCCGCTGGATGAAGTCGTAGGCGCAGGCCGCGCGGGCCGCCGCCTCGATCTCGGCGTCGCTCGCCTCCGGCCGGCCGTAGGCGATGTTGGCCCGCACCGTGTCGTTGAACAGCATCGGGTCCTGCAGGACGACCCCGATGGCCCGCCGCAGCGAGCCCTGCCGGAGGGTCCGGATGTCGTGACCGTCGATGCGGATCGTCCCGTCGACCGGATCGTGGAAGCGCATCAGCAGCGCCATCATGGTCGTCTTGCCCGAGCCGCTCGGGCCGACGATGGCCAGCGTCTCGCCCGGCGCGACGTCCAGCGTGAGGCGGTCGAGCAGCGGCCGGCCGGCCGGCTCGTAGCGGAAATGCACGGCGTCGAACGACACCGCGCCGCGCGGTGCCGGCAGGTCGCGGGCGTCCGGCGCGTCGCCGATGTGCTCCTGCACGTCGAGGATGGCGAAGATCTCGTCGAGCGACACCGAGGCCTTGCGCAGGCTCGTATAGGTCGCGCTCAGGCCCTGCACCGGGCCGAACAGGCCGCCGATATAGCCGAGGAACGCCACCACGGTTCCGACCGTGGTCTGCCCGTGCAGCACCAGATATCCGCCGACGCCCACCCCGGCGATGCGGGCGAGCGCGACGACGAGGTTCGAGGCGGTGGCGTAGCGGGCGTCGGTGGCGACGCCGCGGATCACCACCGTGTTGGCGGCGTCGACGTCGCGCAGGAAGCGCGCCTTCTCGACGTCCTCCATGGCGAAGGAGCGCACGATCATGATGCCGGACAGGACCTCGTTGAAGCGCGAATAGATGCGCGCCCAGCGGTCGAGCAGCGTGCGCTCGCGCGCGGTCTGCTCGGGCCCGGCCCAGGTGGCGATCAGCGCCGGCAGCGGCGCGAAGGCCAGCACGAGCAGCGCCAGCCGCCACTCCAGCGCCACCATGACCCACGCCGCCACCGCGAGGAAGACGAAGCTCGGCACGATGTTGAACAGGATGAGCGAGACCGCGGCCGTAAAACCCTGGATGCTGCGATCGAGCCGCGTCATGATCGCGCCGACGCCCTCGCTGCGCTGCAGCCGCAGCGGCATGCGATGCAGCTTGCCGATGGTGGCCTCCAGCAGCGCGTATTGCAGCCCGATCCGGGTGCGCCAGGTGAGCCAGGTGCCGATCCCGTCCATCGCCTCGCGCATCACGGCGAAGCCGGCGAGCAGCGCGAGCCCCTGCAGCAGAGCCGGCGCGCCACCCGCCGCGGTGAGGCCGTCGAAGATCCATTTCAGCGCGAGCGGCTCGAACGCCCCCAGCGCCGCCGCGGCGAGCGTCAGGGCCACGATGGTGCCGATGGCGCCGCGCTGCGGCAGTGCGAAGCGCACCGCCTGGCGCAGCCGATGCTGGCGCCCGGGCGTGCGGCCGGCCCGCCGCGCGGCGGGGCGAGAATCCACGATGCTCGACATGCCCGGATCTGTCGCCGCGTTCGCGGGTCCGGACAACTCGGGCGATCACGGAGGCGACGTGATTTCGTCCCGCCGTGACCCGGTTGCGATGGAGGTAACGTGTTGATCCGCGACGGCCGCCGCGAAAGGCCGTAGGGCGCCAATGAGCGCAGCGAATTGCGCCGCTGTGAGAACCACGCGCGGCTTCTTCGCCAGCGCAATCCGCTGCGCCTGTCGACGCCCCGCGAACAGCGCCCGCCGCACCGCGACTGCGCCGCCCTATCGGGCTCGCGACAACGATGCCGCGATGTCGGCGATCGAGCGGAACAGGACGAACGGATCGTCTTTCGAAACGATGAAGCCGCGTCGACTCCAGAACGCGGCGGCGTCGGCATCGACGGCATGGACGACGAGCGCACGGCCCCCGATCAGCTCCGCCGCCGCGACGCACCGTTGCAGCGCATGCTTCAGCAGGCCGGTGCCGATCCCCTTGCCGATCCAGTTCCGATCCGTCGCGAGCTGCCCGAGCAGCAGGCAGGGCACCGGGTCGGGCGGCTGGCCGGTCCGGATCGACCGCGGCACTGTCGACGGGACGATGGCGGTCGGCGCGAGGCCGTAATAGCCGATCACCCGGTTGGCCGCGTGAACGACGAGGACCGCGGTAAAACCCTTCTGCTGGTTGGACAGCGCCCGGGTCGCCAGCCATCGGTCGAGAGACGGCTTTCCGCAGGAGAACCCGGAGAGATCGTGTGCCGCTGTCAGCGGCTCGGGCCCGGAGATCGCCACGTCTCACGCTCCAGCTTCATACCAGCCGTGACACCCTCGGACTCGTCATACGCGGGCTCGACCCGCGGATCCGTCCTTACGAACGAGCAGCATCTTCGGTCGCTCGATGGATGGCCGGGTCAAGTTCGGCAATGGCGAAGAGCCTCGGCGACGGCGAAGACTGGTATCACGTCATGCTCCGGTCTTCGGATCACCCGGCTCCCAGGGCGCCGCCCGCCGAAACAGGTCGACCATCTCGGGAACGGGTGTCGGCGGCCCGGACAAGGCAGCGACGAACGCCTCGAAGCCCGCGGCGCTCATCCGGATCGGCAGCGTCTCCATCAGCACGTCCTCGGCCGCCCGCACGGCCGCCTCGCGCACGAAATCCGTGCGGGAACGTCCGCGCAGCGTCGCGGCCCGATCGATCATGGCGATATCCGCCTCCGGCAGCCGCATCGACAGCGGATGCTCCTTGCGGTCGGACGTTCGTGGCATGGCGGTCCTCCTGGAGGGCGAAATAGCAAAATGTAGCGCGTTTTGCAATACACGCCTCACAGCGAGATTGGCGTCACCGCAAGTCCCAAGAAAAGTCCCGCGGAAAGTCCCACGGTAAGTCCGCGACCCGATCACGCCCGCCCTCACGGTGAGGTGCGAGCGCAGCGAGCCTCGAACCATGTGGCCCCCCGGTCGGGGCAGCCCGGGCCGCGGACGAGGTCACGGCGACCTGTCGCGGATCGCAGGCGAGCCAGGGCCGTAGGATGGCTTGAGCCGAAGACAAAACCATCGCTGCCCCGCGCGATGGGTTGATGGGTTTCGCTGCAGCTCAGCCCATCCTGCGCGCTGCAGTTCCCGAAGCGCGCGGGCCAAATTGCCGCCGGCAGAGAAGCCATTCTGTGTCGACTGACGGCGCGGCGGCAAGTTAGTCAGGCGCCGCTGGTGTAGGAGGAAACGCCGCATCTCGATAGCCGCCCAGATGCGAGATGTAGCGGCCCCGATAGCCGATGGCGGTGAAAAGGAAGCGCACTACGACTTCCCGGATCACCGTGACGTGTATCCACAGGTCGGCATCCGTCTCTTTGACGTCCTCGTAATACTGTCCCCGGTGCACGACCTTGTCTCGGGCCTTCTTGGCAAGCTGTAACGAGGCAGGATCGATCCCGTCCAGCGGGACCTTCCAGCGCGCGGCCAGAAGTTCCAACTTCCGCAATAGTGAGCGTCGGTTCAGTTCGGCCAGCTTCTCGTTTAGCTCGCGCGCGGCATCCTCCGCCTGTTCGGCAGGCAACCTGGCAAGGCAGCGACGTATCACGGAGAGCAGCACCCGTCGGGTCCTGGTGAACGGGGCTCTTGGCAGGATCAGGGCCTCATCGGGGCCCAGGTTTGAATCAATCAGATTTTCCAGCGCCGTCATCGCGTTGACGAGGCGGACTTCATTGTATGTAGCCTCCATCGAAAACCACTCGATCGCGACGAAGAGGTGCTTGGCCTCGATTGGCGGTGAGAAGAACGAACGTACGGCTGCTTCGAACATCGCCTCCTGGGTCATGTAATGGATGATGGCCAGCGCGGAGGTCCCTTGGCGGATCTTCGACCAGACCGTCACCTCGCTTTCAATTCCCGCTATAAACTCCATGACCGGCGCGCCCAGATAGGCCGATCCGGTGAGCGACATGATGCAACGGATATGGTCAAGAAGTCGCTCGCTCGCGGCGCGCCAGGATCGTGGATCAGATCGCGGATCGTTGGCCTGAATGGTCAGCCAGCCGCTGGCTTCGTTGTCATCCTTGTCTTCGCGCAGTCCCATCATTTCCAGTTGGCCCAAGGGGCAAGCGGCGTTAAGCGAGTCGAAACTCCTGAAGCCCCGTAGCCGCAGGCGGAGCACAGGCTTGATCATCGGCTCATTCAACGTGAAACGGAGAATTCCCATGGCACAGAGAGCCGAGAGCATGAGGCGGGCGCCACTGGCCTGGTCCCAGGTAGTGCACAGACTTGAGAAAAACAGATGATCCGTCTCAAAACGCGTTCCATCCTCGGCGGCGGCCCGGAACGAGAAGTGAACGACCTTGTCCTTATCGTCCCACTCCAGGAGAATAAACTTCGATTGGTTGGACAGTGGAATTGGCGGGAAGTCGAATTTCAACTCGCCCGATGCGTCAATCCCGATCTCGGCTGAGACCTCGACGGCGTGCGCTCCCCGCGACAACGTGCCGGGAAATACTCTCGACTTGGCCAGCGGTGCGCCGCTCATGCCGCCTCCTTTGGCGGATCGCGCGCCTCAAACGCTGCCGCACGACCGCGCGTTTGTTCGACATCAAATACGGGCTTGCCATTGCCCTTTGCGATCTCCGCGTTAGCCCGCTCGACTGCTCCAGGGGCCTCGCGATAGATTTCTTGGATCAGCGCGACCTTCGACTGCCTCTTCAAGCTCCTCGGCCAAACGCGATGCCTTGGCAAGGTGGGGGCACGCTCGCGAGGGGCGCCACAACCGCCCTGCTACACCACGACGAGGAACGAGACCTGGAATTATTGTGCCTGTGCACGCAATCGACACTCCGCCATTTGACCGATTCCAATGCCAAGGTCCCGTTCGAGTGCACCACCTCAAAACCACGTGCAACCTCGCCGAGACTCCAAAATCCGCCGAATTGCACCCGGTCGGGCTCATCGTTAGGATCGGACGATCCCAATCGACGAGACCCCTGCCATGGCCACCGTTCGCACCTATGCCGTCGTGCTGGAGCCGGAACCGGACGGTGGCTTCACGGTCCGGGTGCCGGCGCTGCCCGAAATCGTCAGCTACGGCGACGACGAAGCGGACGCACTCGCGATGGCGGAGGACGCGATCCGCCTGGTCATGGAGGATCGCGCGAGCCGCGGAGAGGCAATGCCCGAGGATGCGAAGCCTCGCATCCGCGAGGTCACAGTCACGCTGGCGGCATGACCCGCCTTCCCGTCGTCCGGGCGCGCGATGCGGTTCGCGCGCTCGAACGTGCGGGCTTCGTGGTGTCGCGCATGTCCGGCAGTCACTGCCGCATGATTCACGCCGACGACCCGAGCCGCGCGGTGACGATCCCGATCCACGCCGGCCGCGACCTCAAAGCCGGAACCCTGCATGCGATCGTCCGGCAAGCCGGATTGTCCGTGGAGGTGTTCGTCTCGCTTCTGTGACAGCGCGCTGGGACGACATCGCAGCAGCCGCTGGTCAGTAGGGCGCCAATGAGCGAAGCGAATTGCGCCGGTGAACAACCCGCGGGGTCTGGGCTCATGTCGGCGTAATTCGCTGGCGCTCATTGCGCCCTACGGAAGCGCCCCGCTACTGCGCCGCCTGCATCTGCGGCGGGGCCAAAGCCTTGCCGAAGCGGATCAGCGAGAAGTGGCCGAGCGGCGGCATCGGGCGGCGCTCGATGAAGTGGACGCCGGCGGCGCGGTCGACCCAGGTGCGCAAGCGCTGCCACGGGAACTCGGGGCGCCAGCCGAGTTTTCGCGCCAGGGGCGCGAAGGCGGCTTCGAAAATCTTTCGCGGGCCGGTCTCGGCGCCGATGTGATTGACCAAAATGATCTCGCCGCCCGGCTTCACGACGCGCAAAAACTCGTCGAGCGTGCCCTCCGGGTCCGGCACCGCCGTGATCACGTATTGCGCCACGACGACGTCGAACCAGCCGTCCGGAAAGGCCAGCTTGGTCGCGTCCATCACCGACAGGACCTCGACATTGTCGAGCCTTTGGGCGACCACCCGCTCCTGCGCTTTTCGCAACATCGGCTCGGAGATGTCGACCCCGAACAGCCGGTTGGTGCGGCGATAGTCCGGCAGCGAGATGCCGGTGCCGACCCCGACCTCCAGGATGCGGCCGCCGCCGGTCGCCTCCACGGCGGCGATGGCCGCCTTGCGGCCGCGCTCGAACACCTGCCCGAACACCAGGTCGTAGACCGGCGCCCAGCGCGCGTAAGCCTTCGCGACCTTGTCGCGGTCGAGATCGTCTGCCATGGGCTGCCCCCGAGCCGAAAAATGTTCAGCGCCGCGCGCCGGCCGCAACGGCCCGCCGCCGCTCCTCCTGCGACGCGGCGACCGGTTCGGCCGCCGACGCCGCGCTCCTGATGAAGCCGCCGCCGAGGACACGGGCCTGACCGGCCAGCGCGTCGTAGAACACGCAGGCCTGTCCGGGGGCGACCCCCTCCTCGCCGTCGACCAGCTCCACCTCGATCTCGCCCGCGGCCCGCCCGTCGGCGGTGCCCGCCTCGCCGGCCCGGAGAATCCAGGCCGGCTGCGGCCGACGCGTCGAGCGCACCTTGACGAACGCCTCCAGCCGGCCCGGCACCGGCGCGGCGGCGAGCGCCGCGTCGAGCGAGCCGTCGCCGATCCAGTTCACGTCGCGCAGCCGCATCCGCATGGTCCTGAGCGCCTCGCGCGGGCCGACGACGACGCGCCGCGTCGCCGCGTCGAGCCGCACCACGAACAACGGCTCGCCGGCCGCGATGCCGAGCCCGCGGCGCTGGCCGACCGTGAAGCGGATGATGCCCTGGTGATGCCCGAGCACCCGCCCGGCCATGTCGACGATCTCGCCCGGCTCGGCGGCGCCCGGCATCAGCCGCTCGATCACCTCGGTGTAGCGGCCGGTCGGCACGAAGCAGATGTCCTGGCTGTCGTGCTTGTCGGCGACGGTCAGGCCGAAGCTGCGCGCCAGCTCGCGGGTCTCGGCCTTGGTGCGCTCGCCGAGCGGGAAACGCAGGATGTCGAGCTGCTCGCGCGTGGTGGCGAACAGGAAATAGCTCTGGTCGCGCTCCTCCTCGCGGGCCCGGTAGAGGCCGCGCGAGCCGTCCGGAGCGAGCCGCGAGGCGACGTAGTGGCCGGTCGCCAGCACCTGCGCGCCGAGCTCGCGGGCCGTCACCAGGAGGTCGCGGAACTTGATGGACTGGTTGCAGTCGACGCAGGGGACCGGGGTCTCGCCGTGCACGTAGCTCTCGGCGAAGCGGTCGATGACGGCTTCCTTGAAGCGGCTCTCGTAGTCGAGGACGTAATGCGGGATGCCGATCTGCTCGGCGACCCGGCGGGCGTCGTGGATGTCCTGGCCGGCGCAGCAGGAGCCGAGCCGATGGGTCGCGGCGCCGTGGTCGTAGAGCTGCAGCGTGACGCCGACGACGTCGTAGCCGTCCTGCTTGAGCAGCGCCGCCGTGACGGAGGAGTCCACCCCGCCCGACATGGCGACCACCACGCGGGTGTCGGCCGGCCGCGTGTCGAGATCGAGACTGTTCCGCATCGTCGCCGCGGCGTCGCCGCGCTCCTCACCACCGGCCGCGGGGGCGGCACGGGCCGTACGGACGGCTGGCCCGCCGTCGCGGCTCTTGTTCACGTCTCATTACTATAGGGACGCGCGACGCCGCCCGCCAGCCGCCCGCGGCGCGCGGGTGGCTGCGAGGTGGCGAAGGGGCGGCGAAGGGGGTGGCGAGGGAGCGGCGAGGCAGGTGGCGAGGGGGTGGCCAGGCAGGTGGCGAGGGAGTGGCGAGGGAGCGGCGAGGGAGCGGCGAGGGAGCGGCGCCGGCCGGCAGATCTTGCCGGCGGCCAGCAAGGGATGCCGCCCGGGTCCCGGACGAGATCCGGATTAGCTCACGCATGGCATTGTAAAACCGAGGTTTTCTTTGCGGCTCCGATGGCCCGGCGCTTGCAATCCGGTGCTGGAGCAATTCGAGAGGGTCGACCCGCGTGGCCACCATCAGCATCGAGCCGAGCGCCTTCGCCGCCGCCGCCCAAGCGGCTCGTACGACGACGAAAACCGCGTCGAGCGGGTCCGATTTCGCGAGCCTGATCGACGACGCCCAGGACGTCGCCGCCGCCGCCAGCCAGGACGCCCAGACGCGTCAGCGCGCGGCCGACACCGCGTCGATGCGCAGCAACGACACGGGCCAGACCACGACGTCCGACCGGACGCCCGCGCGCGGCCGCGGGACCAATACCGGCGACACGGCCGATCCGGCCAGCGATCCGGCCGACGCCCCCCCGCCCGGCGACGGCACCGCCGCGGCGGGC
>NZ_NPEX01000222.1 GCF_003258865.1 Rhodoplanes roseus
GCGCGCCGCCCGGGCGGCGCGGCGGGCCGGGGCAGGGCTCGTCACCATCGCCTCGCCCTCCGACGCGCTCGCCGTGAACGCCGCCGGCACTCTCGCCGTGATGGTGCGGCCGGTGGACGGCGCCGCGGCGCTGGCGGCGGCCCTGGAGGACCGGCGGTTCAACGCGGTCGCGCTCGGCCCGGGCCTCGGGGTCGGCGCCGCGACTCGCGAGCTGACCTTCGCGGCGCTCGCCGGACCCCGCGCCGTGGTGCTCGACGCCGACGTGTTGACGAGCTTTTCCGGTGCTCCCGAGGATTTGTTCGCTGCACTGCGGCGGCGCGGTCGGGCGGCCACGATCCTGACCCCGCACGACGGAGAATTCGCGAGGCTATTCGGCCACTTGCCCGAGGTTCGTGAAGCGGTATCGAAGCTCGAGAGAACCCGGGCTGCGGCGCGGGTCGCCGGGGCCGTGGTGCTGTCCAAAGGGGCCGATACGGTGATTGCGGACCTTGACGGGCGTGCCGCGATCAACACCAATGCGCCGGCCCATCTCGCGACTGCGGGAGCCGGCGATGTCCTCACCGGGATGATCGCCGGCCTGTGCGCCCAGGGGGTCGGCGCCTTCGCGGCCGCAGCGGCAGCCGCCTGGCTCCACGGCGAGGCGGCATGCGTCATCGGACCGGGTTTGGTCTCAGAGGATCTTTCCGAAGAAATGCCGAGTGTTTACGCGCGTCTGTTCGATCCGCTCGCGGCCCCTTCGGCTGCCTGCGCGGGTGCCCTCCAATGAGGGGCGCTCGCCCCTGCGGTTCGGCCGCCGTCCGTGCCGGGTGTCCCGTTTCGGGACTCGGTCCGGAGCAGAAATCGGTGGCGACACGGACCGTTGGCTCAACCTTGCCATAATTGGTCGGTGGATTCCCGGACGCGGGGTGTGGGGCCCTCGTGACCGGAGCACGGCCGGACATCGTCGGGGGCGACGATCGTCCGGAGGGGAAGTTGGTTTCGGGAGGCGGTGGATGACCAATCTGCAAACACTGTTGGAAACGGGAGAATCGATCCCGCACGGCGCCTGCATGGGGTGGCGGCCCGAGCTGATCTCGCTCCACGTCGTCTCCGACGTGATCATCGCGCTGTCCTATCTGTCGATTCCGATCGTCCTCGCCGTCTTCGTATCGCGCCGACCCGACATGGTGTTCGGCTGGGTCGCCTGGGCCTTCGCCATCTTCCTGGTCGCCTGCGGCGCCTCCCATCTCCTCGACATCTGGACCGTCTGGTACCCCCATTTCGCCGCCGAAGGCTTGGTCAAAGCGCTCACCGCCGTCACGTCGCTCGCCACCGCCATCGTCCTCTGGCCGCTCCTCCCCAAGGCCCTCAAGCTTCCCTCCGCCGACGAGCTGCGCCGCGCCGTCGATGCGCTGCGCCTGCAGATCCGCGAGCGCGACCTCGCCTTGCGGGCGCTGGAGCGCGAGCGCGAAGAACGCCGCCGCGCCGAGGACATGCTGCGGCAAGCTCAGAAGATGGAGGCGATCGGCCAGCTCACCGCCGGCATCGCCCACGACTTCAACAACCTGATGACCGCCGTCATCGGCAATCTGGAGCGCGCCCGCCGGCTGCTGCCCCAGGACGGCTCCCGCCAGCTCGCCCGGGCGATCCGCGGCGCCGCGCTCGGCGCCGAGCGGGCCGGCGTGCTCACCCACCGGCTTCTCGCCTTCGGCTGCCGCCAGCCGCTTGCGCCCAACGTGATGAACGTCAATGATGTGCTGGAGCACCTCGCCGACACGCTGCGGCGGACGCTCGGGGGCAACATCCGGGTCGTCAGCAACCTCACCTTCGATCTGTGGCCCACGCGGGTCGACGCCGACGCCCTGGAGAGCGCCATCCTCAATCTCGCCGTCAATGCGCGCGACGCGATGCCGGAGGGGGGGAACCTGGTGATGACCACCCGCAACGTCGCGGCCGGCGACATGCTGGTCGCGGAGCTCGGGCTCGCGGCGGGCGACTACATCGAGATCGCGCTGTCGGACACCGGCACGGGCATGCCCGAGGAGGTCGCGAGCCGCGCCTTCGAGCCGTTCTTCACCACCAAGCCGGTCGGCGAGGGGTCGGGCCTCGGGCTCAGCCAGGCCTACGGCTTCGCCGTCCAGTCCAACGGCACCGCCGTGCTCGACAGCAGCCCGGGCGAGGGCACCACGGTGAAGCTGTTCCTGCCGCGCGCCCAGGTGGCCGCCGCGCCTCTCGCCGCCCGCAGCTTCGCCTCCGGACTTCTGACGAACGCTCCGGCGTATCCATGACCCAGCAACAGTCTGTCATCGGTGGCGTCACGGTCCTGATCGTGGAAGACGAGCCGCTCGTTCTCGACATGATCTCCCAGGAGCTCACCGACCAGGGCTTCGCGGTGCTTGAGGCCGACACCGCCGAGGCGGCGCTGTCGATCATCGAGAGCGGCCAGACCGTCGACGTGCTCTTCACCGACATCCGCCTGCCCGGCGAGATGGACGGCTGGCGCCTCGCCGCCACGGTGCGCGAGCAGAAGCCCGAGCTGCCCGTCATCTACGCCACCGGCTACACGGTCGAGCGCGCCTCCCAGGTGCCCGGCAGCGTGTTCCTCAAGAAGCCCTACCGGCCCTCCGCCATCGCCGAGACGATTCGCTCGCTGATGGGGGGCGGCAACGGCACCGCGAACTGACCCGAGCCGCCCGAAAAAGCCGTCCCGCTCCGCTTCGCTCCGCGGCCCGCGCGGGCCCGCCATGCGGCCGCCTGCCTGCGCGAGCGGGCCGCGCTGCGCCATCAGCGACCACCGATGCCCAAATTTTGTGATGCGCGGGCAGGGGAGCGTGATATAAGCCCGCCCGCTCGGAGGATCGGCAGGCCGAGCGGCCCTTGGCGGGCGTGGCGGAACTGGTAGACGCGCTGGATTTAGGTTCCAGTGACGAAAGTCGTGGGGGTTCAAGTCCCTCCGCCCGCACCACGCCGTGGCTCGCTGCCGCCGACCGACCGGGCGACCGCGCGTGGCGCGCGACCGCCCCAGATGACCACCATACGAGACTGACCCGACATGGATGTGACCCAGACCACGGCCGAAGGGCTGAAGCGCGAATTCCGGGTGGTCGTCCCGGCCTCCGATCTCGAGACCCGGCTGAACGACAGGCTGGCCCGACTCAAGGACCAGGTCCGGCTGAACGGCTTCCGCCCCGGCAAGGTGCCGGTCGGTCACCTGCGCAAGCTCTACGGCCGCGCCGTGATGGCCGAGGCGATCGAGGAGCTGGTCCGCGAGACCAACGCCAAGATCGTCACCGACAACGGGTTCAAGCTCGCGATGGACCCCCAGGTGAAGATGCCCGAGGACAAGACCGAGCTCGAGGGCGTCGTCGAGGGCAAGTCGGACCTCTCCTACACGGTGGAGCTCGAGGTGGTGCCGGCGATCGAGCTGGCCGATTTCAAGGGCATCACCCTGGAGCGCCTGGTCGCCGAGATCGGCCAGGAGGAGATCCAGGACGCCCTCAAGCGGCTGGCCGACCAGAACCGGCCGTTCACGGCGAAGGCGGAGGGCGCGGCCGCCGAGACCGGTGACCGGGTGACGATCTCGTTCATCGGCCGCATCGGCGGCGAGCCGTTCGAGGGCGGCACCGGCGAGGACATCCAGCTCGTCATCGGCTCCGGGCAGTTCATCCCGGGCTTCGAGGACCAGGTCGTCGGCGTCAAGGCGGGCGAGACCCGCACCGTGACGGTGACGTTCCCCGAGAACTACATGGCCGAGAATCTGGCCGGCAAGACCGCCGAGTTCGAGGTCACGGCGAAGACCGTCGAGGCGCCCGGCGAGGTCGCGATGGACGACGACTTCGCCAAGAAGCTCGGCCTCGAATCGCTCGCCAAGCTGGAGGAGGCGATCGGCGAGCGGCTGAAGGCCGACTACGCCGCCCAGAGCCGCCAGCGGGTGAAGCGCCAGCTCCTCGACAAGCTCGACGAGCTGCACAAGTTCGAGCCGCCCCCGACCCTGGTCGAGGAGGAGTTCAAGTCGGTGTGGGAGACGGTGGTCTCCGACCTCAAGTCGCAGAACCGCAGCTTCGCCGACGAGGGCACCGACGAGGAGAAGGCGAAGGCCGAGTATCGCGGCATCGCCGACCGCCGCGTCCGCCTCGGCCTGGTGCTCGCCGAGATCGGCGAGAAGAACGGCATCAAGGTCACGGACGAGGAGATCTCGCGGGCGCTCGTCGAGCGGGCCCGCCAGTATCCGGGCCGCGAGCAGGAGGTGTGGGACTTCTACCGGAAGACCCCGGCCGCGCTCGCCTCGGTGCGCGCCCCGATCTTCGAGGAGAAGGTGGTCGACTACATCCTGGAGCTCGCCACCGTGACGGACCGGTCCGTCCCCAAGGACGAGCTGTTCAAGGACGACGAGCCGGCCGCGGCCTGACGCGACGCCGCCGCCCGGGACGCGCGCGGGCGAGCCCGCGCGCTCTCGCTCCGGCGCGGCGATCCGACACCGGTCGGACGACGTATCAGGGCTGGAGCAGCGTTCTGCGACGGCCTCGCCGGGTCCGGGCCGTGCCTGTCGACACGCCGTGGCGCCTGCCGGCCCGGTGCCGCTGGCGCGGCGCGGCAGCGTCCCGTAAAGCAAGCTCGCCGACGGAGTCTTGTCGCCGGCGCAACAGCATATATCTGTGATCCTGTGCGCTGCACCCGGCGCGCGGTCCCTCGGGCGGCCTCCGGCGCCGACCAGCGTCGGCCCGAATCACTGGCAAGGTTGAGCACATGCGCGATCCCGTCGACACCTACATGAATTACCTCGTGCCCATGGTGGTCGAGCAGACCAACCGGGGCGAGCGCGCCTACGACATCTATTCGCGGCTCCTGAAGGAGCGCATCATCTTCGTCACCGGCGTGGTCGAAGACGGGATGTCGACCCTGATCGTCGCGCAGCTTCTCTTCCTGGAGGCCGAGAACCCCAAGAAGGAGATCGCGATGTACATCAACTCGCCGGGCGGCGTGGTGACGTCCGGCCTGGCGATCTACGACACGATGCAGTTCATCCGCCCGGCGGTGTCGACGCTGTGCACCGGCCAGGCCGCCTCGATGGGCTCGCTGCTGCTCGCCGCCGGCCGCAAGGACATGCGCTTCGCCCTGCCGAACGCCCGGATCATGGTCCACCAGCCGTCCGGCGGCTTCCAGGGCCAGGTTTCGGACATCATGATCCACGCCCAGGAGATCCTGAATCTCCGCAAGCGGCTCAACGAGATCTACGTCAAGCACACCGGCCAGCCGATCAAGAAGATCGAGGAGGCGCTGGAGCGCGACCAGTTCTTCACCGCCGAGGGCGCGAAGGACTTCGGGCTGATCGACAGCGTCATCGAGCGGCGGCCGGAAGAGCCCGAGAAGCCCTGACCGGGCCCCGGGCCGGATCGGCGGCTGCGGCCGCCGCTTCGGCCGAACGTCCGGATCGCGACCCGGACGGCGATACGCGGAATCGATCGGAAGGTCCTGCTGCGGTGCAGCATGGGCTGCGGGACGGGACTCTCCGGACGCTTCGATTTCGCCACGATTCGGCTCCACGGTTCCGACTCGTGGAGCCATGCACTGGAATACGTCTTGCATGGATACCGTCGTTGCGACGGAACAATGGCCCGGACGGCCGGCTTCGATCTTTAGTGGAATCTTGATTGTCCGGGTCGTACCGTGTTTCGTTGGGTTCACGGGCAGATCGGTCCCCTCGATCCACTGGCGGAAGGTGACGAGTTTGCTAGGTTTCAGGCACGACGGGTCCTCAATGTCACACTCGCACGCAACGCGCTCGCGCGGATGCGGCGGACCTGTGGAGAGTGAAGAATGAGCAAGGTTGGCGGGAGCGACTCCAAGAATACGCTGTATTGCTCGTTCTGCGGCAAGAGCCAGCACGAAGTTCGCAAACTGATCGCAGGACCGACGGTCTTCATCTGCGACGAGTGCGTCGAGCTGTGCATGGACATCATCCGCGAGGAGAACAAGTCCTCGCTGGTGAAGTCGCGTGACGGCATCCCGACCCCGCGCGAGATCCGCAAGGTTCTGGACGACTACGTGATCGGCCAGGACCACGCCAAGAAGGTCCTGTCGGTCGCGGTCCACAATCACTACAAGCGGCTCAACCACCAGACCAAGCACCAGGACGTCGAGCTCGCGAAGTCGAACATCCTGCTGATCGGGCCGACCGGCTCGGGCAAGACGCTGCTGGCGCAGACGCTCGCCCGCATCCTCGACGTGCCGTTCACGATGGCGGACGCGACGACCCTCACCGAGGCCGGCTATGTCGGCGAGGACGTCGAGAACATCATCCTGAAGCTGCTGCAGGCCGCCGACTACAATGTCGAGCGGGCGCAGCGCGGCATCGTCTACATCGACGAGATCGACAAGATCAGCCGCAAGTCGGACAACCCCTCGATCACCCGCGACGTGTCGGGCGAGGGCGTCCAGCAGGCGCTGCTGAAGATCATGGAAGGCACCGTCGCGTCGGTGCCGCCGCAGGGCGGCCGCAAGCATCCGCAGCAGGAGTTCCTGCAGGTCGACACGACCAACATCCTCTTCGTCTGCGGCGGCGCGTTCGCCGGCCTCGAGAAGATCATCTCGGGACGTGGGCGCTCGACCTCGATCGGCTTCGCCGCCCGGGTGCTGGCGCCCGAGGACCGCAAGGCGGGCGAGATCTTCCGCGAGGTGGAGCCCGAGGATCTGCTGAAATACGGCCTGATCCCCGAGTTCGTCGGCCGCCTCCCGGTGGTCGCGACGCTGGAGGATCTCGACGAGCCGGCGCTCAAGCGGATCCTGCTCGAGCCGAAGAACGCCCTGGTCAAGCAGTACCAGCGGCTGTTCGAGATGGAGAACATCGACCTGACGCTGGCCGAGGAGGCGCTCGGCGCGATCGCCCGCAAGGCGATCGAACGCAAGACCGGGGCGCGCGGCCTGCGCTCGATCATGGAGAGCATCCTGCTCGACACCATGTTCGACCTGCCGAGCCTGGAGGGCGTCGAGGAGGTGGTGATCTCGCGCGAGGTGGTCGAGGGCACGGCCCGGCCGCTGTACATCTATGCCGACCGCGCAGCCGGCGATGCCGGCGCGAGCGCCTGAGCGCCCGCCACAGCGATAGGAACGCCGGCGCGCGGGGAATGCGCCGGCGGGACGAAAGCCGCCGACGGCGCGTCCGTCGGGTGCGTGCTCGGTTCCTTGACACGCCCCCGACGGCTCTCCACCTAAGTCAGGCGGACGTCCGACAGTCGAGTGAGGCGTTCGAGCCGATGTCCGGGCAGGGGTCTCGTCCCCGCCGCGGCGCGCAGTGCCAGTCTAGACCGATCTGCGCTCCCTTCCCGGTCCACGACACTCCGTCACGATGCCACGCATCGGGTCGCGACGGAGGGGTTTCCAGAACAACAAGGATCGGACCATGACCACACCTGCCAAGCCGCGCGTGCTGCCCCAGCCCGGAGAGGTCCGGGCCTACCCGGTGCTGCCGCTGCGCGACATCGTGGTTTTCCCGCACATGATCGTGCCGCTCTTCGTGGGGCGCGAGAAGTCCATCCGCGCCCTCGAGGAGGTGATGCGGTCCGACTCGTACATCCTGCTCGCCACCCAGAAGAACGCCTCCGACGACGATCCGGCCGCGGACGCGATCTACGAGGTCGGGACGCTCGCCAGCGTGCTGCAGCTCCTCAAGCTCCCGGACGGCACCGTGAAGGTGCTGGTCGAGGGCACGGAGCGCGCTCATGTCGTGCGCTACACCGACCGCAGCGACTACTACGAGGCCGAGGCCGACGTGCTGGTCGACCATGTCGGCGAGAAGGTCGAGGCGGAGGCCCTGGCCCGCTCGGTGGTGACCGAGTTCGAAGGCTACGTGAAGCTCAACAAGAAGGTGTCGCCCGAGGTCGTCGGCGTCGTCCAGCAGATCGACGACTACGCCAAGCTCGCCGACACGGTGGCGTCGCACCTGGCCGTCAAGATTCCCGACAAGCAGCTCATCCTCGAGACCACCACGGTCACCGAGCGCCTGGAGAAGGTGCTCAGCCTGATGGAGAGCGAGATCTCCGTCCTGCAGGTGGAGAAGCGCATCCGGACCCGCGTCAAGCGGCAGATGGAGAAGACCCAGCGCGAGTACTACCTCAACGAGCAGATGAAGGCGATCCAGAAGGAGCTGGGCGACGAGGACGGCCGCGACGAGCTGCAGGAGCTCGAGGACAAGATCAAGAAGACCAAGCTCTCGAAGGAAGCGCGGGAGAAGGCGCAGCACGAGCTGAAGAAGCTGCGCCAGATGTCGCCGATGTCCGCCGAGGCGACGGTGGTGCGCAACTATCTCGACTGGCTGCTGTCGATCCCGTGGAACAAGAAGAGCAAGGTCCGCAAGGATCTCACGGTCGCGCAGGAGACCCTCGACACCGATCACTTCGGCCTCGAGAAGGTCAAGGAGCGCATCGTCGAGTACCTGGCCGTGCAGAGCCGCGCCAACAAGCTGACCGGCCCGATCCTGTGCCTCGTCGGCCCGCCCGGCGTCGGCAAGACCTCGCTCGGCAAGTCGATCGCCAAGGCCACGGGCCGCGAGTTCGTGCGCGTGTCGCTCGGCGGCGTGCGTGACGAGGCCGAGATCCGCGGTCACCGGCGCACCTATATCGGCTCGATGCCCGGCAAGATCATCCAGTCGATGCGCAAGGCGAAGTCGTCGAACCCGCTGTTCCTCCTCGACGAGGTGGACAAGATGGGCTCGGACTTCCGCGGCGATCCGTCGTCGGCGCTGCTGGAGGTGCTCGATCCGGAGCAGAACTCGACCTTCAACGACCACTACCTGGAGGTCGACTACGATCTCTCCAACGTGATGTTCATCACCACGGCGAACACGCTGAACATCCCGGCGCCGCTGATGGACCGCATGGAGATCATCCGGATCGCCGGCTACACCGAGGACGAGAAGGTCCAGATCTCGCGGCGGCACCTGATCCCGAGCGCGCTCTCCAAGCACGGGCTCGACGCCAAGGAGTGGTCGATCACCGACGACGCGCTCCTGCTCCTGATCCGGCGCTACACCCGCGAGGCGGGCGTGCGCAATCTGGAGCGCGAGCTCTCGACGCTGGCCCGCAAGGCCGTCAAGGAGCTGATGACGTCGGAGAAGAAGACCGTCGAGATCACGTCCGAGACCCTCGGCCAGTATCTCGGCGTTCCGAAGCATCGCCACGGCGAGATCGAGGAGGAGGATCAGGTCGGCGTCGTCACCGGCCTCGCCTGGACCGATGCCGGCGGCGAGCTCCTGACGATCGAAGGCCTGATGATGCCCGGCCGCGGCAAGATGACCGTGACGGGCAACCTGCGGGACGTGATGAAGGAGTCGATCTCGGCGGCGGCGTCCTACGTGCGCTCGCGGGCGATCGCCTTCGGCATCGAGCCGCCGTGGTTCGACAAGCGCGACATCCACGTGCACGTGCCGGAGGGGGCGACCCCGAAGGACGGACCGTCGGCGGGCGTCGCCATGGTGACCGCGATCATCTCGGTGATGACCGGCATCCCGGTGCGCCGCGACGTCGCGATGACGGGCGAGATCACGCTGCGCGGCCGCGTGCTGCCGATCGGCGGCCTCAAGGAGAAGCTGCTCGCCGCGCTGCGCGGCGGCATCAAGACGGTGCTGATCCCGGAGGAGAACGCCAAGGACCTCGTCGACATTCCCGAGAACGTGAAGAGCGAGCTCGAGATCGTTCCGGTCACCCGGATGGACGAGGTTCTGGCCCGCGCGCTGACCCGCGTGCCGGACCCGATCGAGTGGGACGACAAGGCCCACCCGGCGACCCCGGCGCCGGCGGACGCCGCCGCCGC
>NZ_NPEX01000223.1 GCF_003258865.1 Rhodoplanes roseus
CGAGCCCGCCGAGCGGCTGCGGCTCGCCGTGATGGCGCTGCGCATCCGCAACGAGGAGGCGCCGACCGGCTTCCTCACCGTCAGCGTCGGGGTCACGGCCCATGTGCCGGCACGCGACACCCGCCCGCAGACCCTGATCGAGGCGGCCGACGGCGCCCTCTACGCCGCCAAGCGCCGCGGCCGCAACACCACCGTCGTCGACCGCGACGTCCGCCTCGCCGAGGCGGGGTGAGGCCGAGCGCCTCCGCCCGCCGCGCGGGCCTACCCTGCCCGGGGCACGACCCGGCCGGGACGCGGAATCGTTGACCCGGGCGTCGCAATGATGTCCAACGGGCCGACATTTTCGCTGCGAGCGAGCCGAATCTCATGACTGCAGAACGCTATAATGCCCGCGTCGCCGAGCCGCGCTGGCAGGCCGTGTGGGACGAGCGCGACATCTTCGCCACCCGGAACGACGATCCCCGGCCGAAATACTACGTGCTCGAGATGTTCCCCTACCCGTCGGGGCGCATCCACATGGGCCATGTGCGCAACTACACGATGGGCGACGTGGTGGCGCGCTACAAGCGGGCCCGGGGCTTCAAGGTGCTCCACCCGATGGGCTGGGACGCCTTCGGCATGCCGGCCGAGAACGCCGCCATGGCCAACAAGGTCCATCCGCGCGAATGGACCTACGCCAACATCGCGACCATGAAGGCGCAGCTCAAGTCGATGGGCCTGTCGCTCGACTGGGACCGCGAGGTCGCCACCTGCGACCCGAGCTACTACAAGCACCAGCAGCGCATGTTCCTGGACTTCGTGAAGGCCGGGCTGGTCGAGCGCAAGCAGTCCAAGGTCAACTGGGACCCGGTCGACCAGACCGTGCTGGCCAACGAGCAGGTGATCGACGGACGCGGCTGGCGCTCCGGCGCGCTGGTCGAGCAGCGCGAGCTGGTCCAGTGGTTCTTCAAGATCACCAAGTTCTCGGAGGAGCTGCTCACCGCGCTGGACGGGCTCGACCGCTGGCCCGAAAAAGTCCGGCTGATGCAGAAGAACTGGATCGGCCGCTCGGAGGGCATGCATGTGCGCTTCGCGCTCGATCCGGCGACCACGCCGGCCGGCGAGACCGAGCTGGAGATCTTCACCACCCGGCACGACACGCTGTTCGGGGCGAAGTTCATGGGCCTGTCGCCCGACCATCCGCTGGCGCGGGCGGCGGCCGAGAAGAACCCGGCCCTGGCGGCGTTCATCGCCGAGGCCAAGCGGATCGGCACCGCGCAGGAAGCGATCGACAAGGCGGAAAAGCTCGGCTTCGACACCGGCATCCGGGCCATCCACCCGTTCGATCCGACCTGGAAGCTCCCGGTCTACGTCGCCAATTTCGTGCTGATGGAGTACGGCACCGGCGCCATCTTCGGCTGCCCGGCGCACGACCAGCGCGACCTCGACTTCGTCAACAAGTACGGGCTCGGCAACACGCCGGTCGTGTGCCCCGAGGGGCAGGACCCGGCGACCTTCACGATCACGGACCAGGCCTATGTGGGCGACGGCCGGATGATCAACTCAGCGTTCCTCGACGGCATGACCATCCCGGAGGCGCAGGAGGAGGTGGCGAAGCGGCTGGAGCGGGAGACGCGCGGCAACTCCGCCGTCGGCCGCCGCGAGACGATGTACCGGCTGCGCGACTGGGGCATCTCGCGCCAGCGCTACTGGGGCTGCCCGATCCCGATCATCCACTGCCCGAGCTGCGGCGTCGTGCCGGTGCCGATCGCCGACCTGCCGGTGACGCTGCCGGACGACATCGCGTTCGACCGGCCCGGCAACCCGCTCGACCGGCACCCGACCTGGAAGCACGTCGCCTGCCCGCAATGCGGCGGCAAGGCGACGCGCGAGACCGACACCATGGACACGTTCGTCGACTCGTCCTGGTATTTCGCGCGCTTCACCGATCCGTGGAAGACCGACGCGCCGACCGACCGGGCCGCGGTCGATTCCTGGCTGCCGGTGGACCAGTATATCGGCGGCATCGAGCACGCGATCCTGCACCTGCTCTACTCGCGCTTCTTCACCCGCGCCATGAAGGCCACGGGCCATGCCGGCCTGGACGAGCCGTTCGCCGGCCTGTTCACGCAAGGCATGGTGGTGCACGAGACCTACCGCAAGCCGGACGGCACGTTTGCGGCGCCGTCCGAGGTGGCGATCGTCGGCATGGGCGACGCCCGGACCGCGACCCTGATCGGCACCGACGTGCCGATCGAGATCGGGCCGATTGAAAAGATGTCGAAGTCGAAGCGCAACACGGTCGATCCGGACGAGATCATCGGCTCGTACGGGGCCGACACGGCGCGCTGGTTCATGCTGTCGGACTCGCCGCCCGAGCGCGATGTCATCTGGACCGAGGAGGGCGCGCAAGGCGCGGCCCGCTTCGTCCAGCGCCTGTGGCGGCTGGTCGGCGACGCCGAGGCGGTGGCCGCCAAGGGCGACCTGCCACGGCCGGCGATGTTCGGCGAGGCCTCCGTGGCGCTGCGCAAGGCGGCGCATCTGGCCCTGTCGCGTGTCTCTGACGATATCGAGAAGCTGCGGTTCAACCGCTGCGTCGCCCACATCTACGAGCTCGCCAACGCGTTCCAGGCGTCGCTGGGCGCCGCCGGGGACGATCCGCCCGCCGACTATCGCTGGGCCGTTCGCGAGGCGACCGCCATCCTGATTCAGCTCTTCCACCCGATGATGCCGCATCTGGCCGAGGAGTGCTGGTCGGCCCTCGGCCACACCGGCCTGGTCTGCGAGGCGGGCTGGCCCGAGGTGGAGCCGGATCTGCTCGTCGAGGACACCGTCACGCTGCCGGTGCAGATCAACGGCAAGAAGCGAGGTGATGTAACGGTGCCACGCACCGCCGGAAAAGCGGAAGTGGAGGCTGCCGTTCTGGCCCTGGACGCTGTACAAAAGGCGCTCGGGGGCGCAGCCCCCAAAAAAGTCATCGTCGTCCCGCACAGGATCGTCAATGTGGTGGCTTGATCGGACGGGACTGAACCGAACGGGATCGGGCCCGGCGCTGGATCGCCGTGCCGTCCTGACGCGCGCCGCCCGCGGCGCCGTGCTGCTGGCGCTCGCCGCGCCGCTGGCCGGCTGCTTCCAGCCGCTCTACGGCAGCCGCACCCTGGACGGCGGCCCGTCGCTCAACGCCGCGCTCGGACAGATTGACATCTCGCAGATCCCGGCGCCGAACGGCACGCCCGAAGCCCGGATCGCCGTCGAGCTGCGCAACCAGCTCATCTTCGGGCTGTCGGGCGGCAATCCGGCGCCGCCCACCCACCGGCTCGACATGCGCATCACGACCAGCCGCGTCTCGGTCATCGTCGACACCGTGACGGCGCGCGCGGACGTGGAGAATTTCGGCATCACGGCGAGCTACAGCCTGATCGACCTGAACACCGGCAAGCCGGTGGTCACCGACACGGCGTTCAGCCGCGTCTCCTACGACATTCCGGGCCAGCAGCAGCGCTTCGCCCGCCAGCGCGCCCTGCGCGACGCCGAATCCCGCGCCGCCGGCGTGATCGCCGAGACGGTCCGCAACCGCCTCGCCTCCTATTTCGTCGCGGGAACCTGAGTCTCTCGACTGTCGTGGCCGGGCTCGTCCCGGCCATCCACGTCTTGCCCCACGGCAATGCACGAGGACGTGGCTGCCCGCGACGAGCGCGGGCATGACGGGTCAGTGGGATTGGGCCACGCCGCGGCCGGCTCGAGCGACAACGTCCCATGGCCGCCCTCAAAGGCTCCGAGATCGACACCTATGTGAGCCGGCCCGATGCGGCGCGGCCGATCGCGCTGGTCTACGGGCCCGATGCCGGGCTGGTGCGCGAGCGGGTCGAGGCGCTGGTGAAGGCCTCGGTCGACGACCCCAACGATCCGTTCGCCCTGGTGCGGCTCGACGGCGACGCGGTCGAAGCCGGCCGGATCGCCGAGGAGGCCCACACGGTGCCGCTGTTCGGCGGCCGCCGCGCCGTCTGGATCCGGGCCGGCCGCAGCAACCTGGCGGGGGCCATCGAGGCGCTCGCGGCCGACCCTCCCCGCGACTGCCGGGTGGTGGTCGAGGCCGGTGACCTGCGCAAGGATTCGGCGCTGCGGCTGGTCTGCGAGAAGGCCCGCAACGCCGTCGCCCTGCCCTGCTACGTCGACGGCGACGCCGATCTCGGCCGGCTGATCGACCAGGAGATGAAGGCGGCCGGGCTGACCGTCGCGGACGACGCCCGCACTCTCCTGGTGTCGCTGCTCGGCGGCGACCGCCAGGCCTCGCGGGCCGAGCTGCGCAAGCTGGCGCTGTACGGCCACGGGCGCGGCCGCGTCGAGGTCGACGACGTGCTGGCCGTCATCGCCGACGCCTCGGCGCTCGCCCTCGACGACGTCATCGACGCCGTGTTCGCCGGCAAGCCGAAGGACTTCGACACCGAGTATGCGCGGGCCCGGTCGGCCGGCACGCATCCGGACCGGCTGATCACCACGGCGCTGCGCCACGCCGCCCAGCTCCACCGCGCCCGCCTCGCCGTCGATGCCGGGCGCACCGCCCAGGATGCCGTGCGGGAGGGATTTCGCGGGCTGTTCTTCCGCCGCGAGCCGGCCGTGCGGGCAGCGCTCTCCACCTGGACGACGCCGCGTCTCGGCCAGACCGTGACGGACCTGGCCGAGGCCGCGGCCGCAGTCCGCCGCCAGGCCGACCTCGCCGACGCCCTCGCCCACCGGGCCCTGCTGCAGACCACGGTCCGGGCGCGACAGAAACGATAGCGGCGCGTCCCGGTCTGCCGACGGTGCCGCTGCCTCCGTGTCCCGGATGCGGCGCGTCAGGCCGGTGGCCTGCTGCGCCTTGTCCGGGGCACGAGGCTCCGAAGCACCGGTCCGTGAGCCGGCTTACTTGTAGTACCCCACCCCGCAGGCCTGGGCGCCGACCTTGACCAGATAGGTCTCCTTGGCGACCGGATCGGTGCCGCCGGGGCGCGGGAACTTGTAGTCGACCGAGGTCACGGCGCCCTCCTTCGGGGCGGCGTAGAGCTTGTCGCCGAGCGGCGAGCCGTCCTTCTCCTTGAGGGCCCGCACGTCGGTGCCGACCAGCGCCTTGTTGGGATGCGCCGTGAACTTGCCGCTGCCGGTCTCGAAGCAGAACACGTAGAGGTCGCGATCGCGAAAACCGCCGGCGGCGTCGTTGAACTTCGCCAGCGCGTCGGCCTCGCCGGCCTTCAGCGTGACGGCCGCCTTCTCGGCCATGGCTTTCGCCTCGGGGGCGGAGCCGAAATCGGCGGCGACGGCACGCCCCAAGGGGCCCGGCACGGCGACGAGAAGGGCTGCGCCCGCGATGAGGGCAGCCGTGAACGTCCTGGTCATGAAGTCCTCCCTGATCAATGGATCTGCCAATCGGAATTGGGCCGCCGGGACGAGCCGGCCGGAATTGCCCGTGGCGATTATGGGTGCCTCGACAATGGCCCGCAACCTGCCCGCGAGGAGGGGTGCGGGGCGTCGCGCGGCCCCCAGTGGTATTATATTCCGTCTAGCTCCTCCCCGGTTAACCTCCAGGTAGGCAAACGGCCTCAGCATGCAACCAGGCGAATGCTGCACGGGGGGAAAGGCATGGCCGCACTGCCGGCGCGGGGTGACGAGGTCGTGCGTGCCGTCGCGCGGACGGTCGGAGTCCTGTCGGTCGAGCTCGCCGACGTCGCCGGCAACATCGCCGACGTGGATCGCAAGGCCCAGGACCTCACCGCCGAGTGCCGGAACCTGTCGGTCGCCGCGACCGAGCTGACCGGCTCGAATCGCCGCATCGGGACGGCGGCGGCCGCCGCCGATCAGACCATCGAGGCGGCCTGCGGCGAGATGGACGCCTCGGCCCATTCGGTCGAGACGTCGCTGGCCGAGATCAGCGCGCTGGCCACCGCGACGGCCGGCTTCGAGAGCAAGCTCGACGGACTGCGCGGTGCGCTCGAGCGGGTCGCCAAGGCGGCCGGCGGCATCGACGCCATCGCCCGGCAGACGAATCTGCTGGCGCTCAACGCCACCATCGAGGCGGCGCGGGCCGGCGAGGCCGGCCGGGGCTTCGCGGTCGTCGCCCAGGAGGTGAAGGCGCTGGCCAAGCAGACCTCGGAGGCGACGGCCGAGATCAGCGCGACGCTGACGCTGCTCGACACCCAGACCCGCGGCCTGATGGCCGAGTCGGCCGAGACGGTGGGCCGCGCCGCGACCGTCCAGTCCGGCACGACGGCGATCCGCCAGGTGATCGATCACGTCGGCCCGGCGATGACCCGCATGCGCGGCGACATGCGGCTGATCGTCGAGTCCAATGTCGACATCCAGGCGCGCTGCGACGCGCTGCAGGCCGCCTTCGAGGCGATGAGCGCCAATGTCGCGCGCTCCTCCGAGGACCTGCGCAGCGCCGACCAGCGGGTGCACGGCCTGCTGAAGCGCAGCGAGGAGCTGACGCTGCTGACGGCGCAGTCCGGGGTGGAGACCGACGACACCACCTTCGTGACGATCGCGACGGAGGCGGCCCGCGAGGCCGGCGCGCTGTTCGAGCGCGCGCTGGCCGCCGGCCAAATCTCCGTGACGGACCTGTTCGACGAGACCTATGTGCCGGTGCCGGGCAGCGACCCGGCCCAGGTGACGACGCGGTTCACGGCGCTGTGCGACCGCCTGCTGCCGCCCCTCCAGGAGCCCCTGCTCGCCAGGAGCCCGCTGATCGCCTTCTGCGCCGCCGTCGACCGCAACGGCTACCTGCCGACCCACAACACCAGGTTCTCACAGCCGCAGCGACACGGAGACCCCGCCTGGAACACGGCGAACTGCCGCAACCGCCGGATCTTCGGCGATCGAACCGGGCTCGCCGCCGGCCGCAACACCAAGCCGTTCCTGCTGCAGACCTACCGGCGCGACATGGGCGGCGGCCGCTTCGTGCTGATGAGGGACTGCTCGGCCCCGATCATGGTGCAGGGCCGGCACTGGGGTGGCTTTCGGATCGGCTACGCGACAGAGCGGCCCGCGTGAGGCGCGGTCCGTCGCCTCTTCGTCGGTCTGCCGAGCAGAATCCCCGTCTGCACATCTGGACCATGTCCGTTAACACGGCCGTAGGAACCCACACGTTATAAGTTCAACGGCCGCGTGTCGCCGGACACGATCGGCGCCCTTCTCCTCAGACCGACGCGATCATGCGCCGGTCCCGGTCGTGATCGACCGCGGACTGGAGCTTTTCGCTTTCCGAAACACGAAACGCCCAGGTCCGGTCCATGCTCGCGAAGCTCTCGATCCGCGCCAAGATCATCGTCGTCGTGTCGTTCCTGCTGGTCGGCATGACCGGCATGGGACTGCTGGCGATCGTCAACATGCGGGCCATGAACGCCAAGACCGACGAGATCACGCAGAACTGGCTGCCGAGCGTCCGCACGCTCGCCGATCTGCGGGCCGGCGTGACGATCATCCGCAGCGTGGTTCGCCTGCATCTGCTGGCCGAGACGCCCGAGGCGAAGGCGGCGGTGGAGAAGACGCTCGCCCTGAACTACGACCGCAACGCCAAGTACGGCGCCGCTTACGAGCAGCTCATCTCCTCCCCGGAGGAGCGCAGCACGTTCCAGGAGTGGAAGAAGCAGTCGGCGCTGTACGACGAGGGCGTGAAGAAGGTGCTGGAGATGTCGCGCGCCAGCGCCGGCAAGCTGCCTACCGAGGCGAGCGCATTCAACGAGACCAAGGTCTATCCGATCGGAAAGGCGGCCGACGACCTCCTCAACAAGAACATCTCCCTCAACAACGCCGGCGCCGACGCCGCCGCGAAGGCGGCCGCCGACACCTACGACCGGGCCTTCAATCTGCTCCTGATCATTCTCGGCGCGTCGGCGTTGGTCGGCATCGGCCTCGCCGTCTACCTGGTCGTCGACGTGTCGCGCGGCATGGCGTCGGTGGTGACGCCCATGCAGGCGCTGGCCCGCGGCGATCTCTCGGCCGAGGTCCCGCACCAGGGCGAGACGACGGAGATCGGCCGCATCGCCGCGACCCTGCAGGTGTTCAAGCAGGCCCTGATCGAGAAGAAGGCGAGCGACGCGACCGCGGCCGTCGAGGCCGAGGCCAAGATCCAGCGCGGCCAGCGCGTCGACGGCATCACGCGCGACTTCGAGACCATGATCGGCGAGATCGTCGAGGCGGTGTCGTCGGCCTCCTCGGAGCTCGAGGCGTCCGCCAACTCGCTGACCACCACGGCCGAGCATGCGCAGCAGCTCGCCACCACGGTGGCGGGGGCGGCCGAGAACGCCTCGTCCAACGTCCAGTCCGTCGCCTCGGCGACCGAGGAGATGGCGTCGTCGGTCCACGAGATCAGCCGCCAGGTCCAGGACTCGGCCCGCATCGCCCATGCGGCGGTCGAACAGGCGCGCAAGACCAACAGTCAGGTCGAGGAGCTGGCCCAGGCCGCCAACCGCATCGGCGACGTGGTCGAGCTGATCAACACCATCGCCGGGCAGACCAACCTTCTGGCCCTGAACGCGACCATCGAGGCGGCCCGCGCCGGTGACGCCGGCAAGGGCTTCGCGGTGGTCGCCTCCGAGGTGAAGGCGCTGGCCCAGGAGACCGCCAAGGCGACCGGCGTGATCAGCCAGCAGATCACCGAGATCCAGGGCGCGACGCAGGGCTCGGTCGGGGCCATCAAGGAGATCGCCGACACGATCGGGCGCCTGTCCGAGATCGCGTCGACCATCGCGGCCGCCGTGGAGCAGCAGGGCGCCGCCACCCAGGAAATCTCCCGCAACGTCCAGCAGGCCGCCGAGGGCACGCGGGACGTGTCGTCCAATATCGGCGACGTGCGCACCGGCGCCAACGAGACCGGCTCGGCCTCGACCCAGGTGTTGGCCGCCGCCCAGTCGCTGGCAACCGACAGCAACCGCCTCAAGACCGAGGTCGGCAAGTTCCTCAGCGCGGTGCGGGCGGCGTAGCGGCGTCGCCGCGACAAGACGGGCCCGCGACAGGACGGACCCGGCGACGGGACGGCGGTCAGCCGTTCTCCAGCCGGCGCACCACGTCGTCGAGCTGGTCGAGGTCGCGGTAGTGGATGTGCACCGTGCCGGCCTCGCCCTTGTGGTCGATCGACACGGTGAAGCCGAGCGCGTCGGACAGGCGCTTCTCCAGCGCCCGGGTGTCGGCGTCCTTGGGGACGGGAGCGCTCTTCGGCTTGGGGCCGGGGCGCGGGCCGTCCGTGTCCTTGCGCACCAGCGCCTCGACCTGACGCACGTTGAGGCCCTGGTCGACGATCTGACGGGCGAGCGCCTCGGCGTCCGGCGCGCCGACCAGCATCCGGGCGTGCCCGGCCGTGAGCTTGCCGGCCGTGATCAGACTCTTGACGCCCTCCGGAAGCTTCAGGAGGCGCAGCGTGTTGGCGACGTGGCTGCGGCTCTTGCCGACCGTCTTGGCAACGTCGTCCTGGGCGTAGCCGAACGAATCGAGCAGCGCCTGATAGCCGGCCGCCTCTTCCAGGGCGTCGAGGTCGGCGCGCTGGACGTTCTCGATGATGGCGAGCTCCAGCGCCTCGCTGTCGGTGACGTCGAGCACGACGACCGGCACCTCGTGCAGCGCGGCGCGCTGCGAGGCGCGCCAGCGGCGCTCGCCCGCGATGATCTCGTAGGCGTCGGCCGCACCCTTCACGGGGCGCACCACGATCGGCTGGATCAGGCCGCGGGCCCGGATCGAGTCGGCGAGCTCGGCGAGCTCGGCCTCGGCGAAGGTGCGGCGCGGATTGCGCGGATTGGGGCGGATGAACTCGATCGGCACCTTGCGGCCGGGCGGCCGT
>NZ_NPEX01000224.1 GCF_003258865.1 Rhodoplanes roseus
GCATGGCGGCGCGCGCCTCCGGCCGCAGCGGCGCGGTGGCATTCCAGTCGAGATAGACGCGGTCGGTCATCGGGTTCTTCGAGGATTTGGCCGTTTCGGATCGATTACGCGGGCCGTGCCGCCGCGGATCAGATGCGCCGACCCGCCCGGGCGCCGACGGTCGCCCGCTCACCGGCAAGGAAAACCTTGCTTTTTGCCCCGGTGATCATGCTAGACCATTGCGCCGCGCCACCGACCGGCTTCACAGCCGTCCAACGGCCAGGATCATTCCGGAAATTCGAGGCGTTGTAGACAGATAGGCGGGTCCCGCCGGCGGCGTCAAGAGCACCGCGGCGAGGCTGGGGAGGCGGTGTCGTCGCACCGCCGGGCACGACGAGGTTCACGAGCATGCCTGAGGTCATCTTCAATGGGTCCGCCGGTCGGATCGAGGGACGCTACCACCCGTCGCGGGTGAAGAACGCCCCGATCGCGATCGTGCTGCACCCGCACCCCCAGTTCGGCGGGACGATGAACCACCAGATCGTCTACCAGCTGTACTATGCGTTCGCGCACCGCGGATTCTCGGTCCTGCGGTTCAACTTCCGCGGAGTCGGGCGCAGCCAGGGCTCGTTCGACCACGGCCAGGGCGAGCTCTCCGATGCCGCCTCGGCGCTCGACTGGGCGCAGGCCATCAATCCCGAGGCGCGCGGCTGCTGGATCGCCGGCTTCTCGTTCGGCGCCTGGATCGGCATGCAGCTCCTGATGCGCCGGCCGGAGATCGAGGGCTTCATCTCGATCGCCCCGCCCGCCAACCTCTACGACTTCTCGTTCCTGGCGCCCTGCCCGTCGTCCGGCCTGATCGTGCACGGCGAGCGCGACGCGGTGGTCCCCTACAAGGACGTCGCGACCCTGGTCGAGAAGCTGAAGACCCAGAAGGGCATCGTCATCGAGCAGAAGGTCATTCCGGGCGCCAACCACTTCTTCGACGCCAAGATCGAGCCCTTGATGCAGGCGATCACGTCCTATCTCGACAAGCGCCTCGCCACCGTCACCATCAAGCCGGAGCCGCGCGGCCGCCGCACCGGGTAAGCCGCGCCCCAAGCGGGCCCGCCGCCCGCCGCTCAGGCGGCCCGCACGGTCGCCAGGAACCGGTCGACCTCGGTCTCCAGCCGGTTGCTCTCGCCGGCGAGCGCGCGCGCCGAGGACAGGACCTGGGACGACGCCGCCCCGGTCTCGCCGGCGCCGCGGCTCACCTCGCCGATGGTTCCGGCCAGCTCCGCGGTGCCGTGCGACGCCTGCTGGGCGTTGCGGGCGATCTCGCCGGTCGCCGCGCCCTGCTCCTCCACGGCGGCCGCGATGGCCGAGGCGATCTCGGCGATGCGCCCGATGGTGCCGCTGATCTCCTTGATGGCCGTGACCGAGTCGCTCGTCGCCGCCTGCATGGCTCCGATCTGGGTGGCGATGTCGCCGGTCGCCTTGGCGGTCTGACCGGCCAGCGCCTTGACCTCCTGCGCCACGATGGCGAAGCCCCGGCCCGCCTCGCCGGCGCGCGCCGCCTCGATGGTGGCATTCAACGCCAGCAGGTTGGTCTGCTCGGCGATCGCCGTGATCAGGGCGACGACGTCGCCGATCCGGCCCGCCGCCTGCGACAGCTCGCCGATGCGGCGATCGGTCTGCTCCGCCTGCCGCACGGCATCGGCGGCGATGCGGGTCGAATCTTGCACCTGCCGGCTGATCTCGCCGACCGAGGCCGACATCTGGCCGGCGGCCGACGCCACGCTCTGGACGTTGGCGGACGCCTGGTCGGAGGTGGAGGCCGCCGTCGCGGACAGGTTCTGGGTCGTCTCCGCCGTCCGCGTCAGCGTGCGGGCGGACGCTTCGAGCTCGGTCGCCGCGGACGAGACGGTCTCGATGATCTCGCCGACCGCGGCCTCGAAGGATTGCGCCAGCCGGTGCATCTCCTGACGCCGCTTCTCGGCGGCGGTCGCCTCCGCCTGCGCCGTCGCCTCGGCCTCGTGCCGCGCCTTCTCGGCCGCCTGGACCTTGAAGCTCTCGACCGCCCGGGCGATCTCGCCGATCTCGTCGCCGCGCCCGACGCCGGCCAGCACGACGTCGAGATTGCCGTCGGCCAGCGCCCGCATGCCGGTGGTGAGCTGCGACAGCGGCCGGCCGATCCGCCGCCAGGCGACCAGGATGCCGGTCAAGCCGACGGCCAGGGCCAGCACCAGCAGGGCGGCATTGACCAGGAACCCGCTCCGGGCGGCCGCCGCCCCCTGCTCGGCATGGGCGATGATCGCCTCCAGGGCCGCATTCGACACGGTGACGAGGGCGTCGAGCGAGACGTTGGCGATCCGCACATACTCGTCGTTGCCGATCGGCGACGGGCGACCCTCGCCGACAGCGCCCTCGATCGAAGACAGGGCCTTCGCGTAGGTGTCGAAGCGTTTCGTCTGGGCATCCGCGACGGCGGCGGCGACCGGAGCCGCGACGCCCGACCGGGCCGTCAGGGCCTTGACGATCTGCCACGCCGCTTCCGTCTGGCCGCCCAGCGACACGCGCTGATCGCGCAGCGGGAGGGCGTAGGCCTTGGCCTGGAGGAGCTGCTGGACGGCGGTCCGCTCACGGCCGCCGGCGGCGCGCGCCAGCCAGGCCGCATCCTTGATGGCGACCAGCTCGGCGACCACCGGGTCGGACAGGCGGATCTGGTCGCCCAGGGCGGCCGAGACGCGCTCGTACTCGTTGCCCATGGTCAGGGCGGTCTGAAACCATTCCTTGGCGATGCCGGCCGGCCGTTCCTTCAGCGGCAGCCGGACGGCGGCGTCGGCCCTGGTCCGCACGGCGACGACGTCGGCGAGCATGCGCCGCAGCGTGCCGGGCACGTCGCCGTCGGCGCAGCGCAGCCGGCTGCAGGCGTCGAGCACCGCCTCGATGGCCGGCTTCGCCTTGCTCCGGAACGTCGAGAACTGCTCGGTCAGCCTGGCATCGGCCGGAGCTTCGGCCTGCAGTCCCACGAACATCATGCCGCGCTCGGCGACGGTGTTCTGGATGACGTCGAACAGCGCCCGGTTGGCGACCGCGATCGCGGCCGTGTCGGCGGTGGTGCGGGCGTTCGTCCAGGCATCGCGCAGCGCGAGGGCCGCCTGAACGCCCATGATCACGGCGCACAGGCCGAACAGGACATAAAGAGTCGTGGTGATCTTGATGCCGCGGGCGGCCGGGGTCGTCGACGCTGCCATGAGGGTTCTCTGAGACGTCGAGCCGGCGCGGACAGGAGCCGCCCGACTAGGAAGGCTCCCTCCATGATAGAGGCGACGGCTTAACGACATCTGACCATAGGATCGACCCGGATGGACTGGGGTTCGGCGACACGGACGGCATCGGCGACGCGGAGCGAGCGCTCGAAGCGCCACCGGCCTCGCCGCGGCCCTCCGGCCCCGGGGCCGCGGTTTGAATTCGCCCCCGGACCTGTTACACCACCGCTCCAAACGATGCGGGGACGCGGCCGCCGGGCCTCCGCCGGCGCCGGGTCACGGTCCCTGGGACCACGCCCGCCGCGCCGGTCCGCCTTCAGAGCGGCCGGCCTTCCCCCGCAGCGACGACGAGGTCACGAGGGCGAGGTCATGAGCACGTACGAGTCCGATTTCCTTCGCGTCCTGGAGAGCCGTGGCTTCATCCACCAGGTGTCGGATGCGGCCGGGCTGGATGCGCTGGCGAAGAAGAACGAGCTCGTCGCCTATGTCGGCTACGACTGCACGGCGGCGTCGCTGCATGTCGGCCACCTGATCTCGATCATGATGCTGCACTGGCTGCAGCAGACCGGCAACAAGCCGATCGCGCTGATGGGCGGCGGCACCACCCGGGTCGGCGATCCGTCCGGCCGCGACGAGACGCGCAAGCTGCTCACCTACGAGCAGATCGACGCCAACAAGAACAGCATCAAGCGGGTGTTCTCCAACTTCCTGACCTTCGGCGAAGGGCGCGGCGACGCCGTGATGGCGGACAACGCCGAGTGGCTGACCACGCTCAACTACATCGAGATGCTGCGCGATGTCGGCCGTCACTTCTCGATCAACCGCATGCTGACCATGGATTCGGTGCGGCTGCGGCTGGAGCGCGAGCAGGAGCTCTCCTTCATCGAGTTCAACTACATGATCCTGCAGTCCTACGACTTCGTCGAGCTGGCCCGGCGCTACGGCTGCAACCTGCAGATGGGCGGCTCCGACCAGTGGGGCAACATCGTCAACGGCATCGATCTCGGCCGCCGCATGGGTACGCATCCGCTGCACGCGCTGACCTGCCCGCTGCTCACCACCGCCTCGGGCGCCAAGATGGGCAAGACCGCGGCCGGTGCCGTGTGGCTCGATGCGGACCTGCTGAGCCCGTACGACTACTGGCAGTTCTGGCGCAACACCGAGGACGGCGACGTGGTGCGCTTCCTCAAGCTGTTCACGCTGCTGCCGCTCGACGAGATCGAGCGCCTGACGGCGCTCGGCGGCCAGGAGATCAACGAGGCCAAGAAGGTGCTCGCCACCGAGGCGACCGCGCTGGTGCACGGCCGTGCCGCCGCCGATGAGGCCGCCGAGACGGCGCGCAAGACGTTCGAGGAGGGCTCGCTCGCCGCGACGCTGCCGACCGTGACGATCGCGCGCGCCGAGCTGGAGAAGGGCCTCGGCGTGCTGACCGCCTTCGCCGAGAAGACCGGCCTCGTCGCCTCCAACGGCGAGGCGCGCCGCCAGGTCAAGGCCGGCGGCCTCAAGGTCAACGACGTCACCGTCACCGACGAGAAGCTGCAGCTCGGCCTCGACGACCTGACCGCCGACGGCGTGATCAAGCTGTCCCTCGGCAAGAAGAAGCACGTGCTGCTGAAGGCGGCGTAGGCGTTAAGCCGTCGGAACTCGGCCAGGCCCCTCCGGGCCTCATGGTTCGAGACGCGGCCTGCGGCCGCTCCTCACCATGAGGGGTGGGCCGTAGGGCACGCCGAAACGAGGCCATCCCCCTCCCCTCACCCTGTATTCCCCTCCCTCATCCTGTATTCCCCTCCCCTCATCCTGAGGAGCGGTCCGCAGGACCGCGTCTCGAAGGATGAGGCCCGGAGGAGCGGCGCTTCGACTCCGCCTTCAACCGCTCGAAGTCACCGCGGATCAGCGCGTCCTTCTTGGAGCGTGACCAGCCCTTGACCTGACGCTCTGCCGCGATCGCATCGGTGATGCGTTCGAAGTATTGGGAATACGCGAGCCTCACCGGCCGTCGCGTCGCCGTGTAGCCGTCGAAGGCGCCGGCTTGGTGCTCGCCGATCCGCGTCTCGAGGTCCGTCCTGGTCGTGCCCGTATAGTACGAACCATCCGAGCAATTCAGGATATAGAGCCACGCGCCCATGGCGGCCGCATCCTTCGAGACGCCCGCTTCGCGGGCTCCTCAGGATGAGGCGAGAACCGGCAGGCCGCAAGCCATGCTGCAGTCCCGGGCCGCATCCTTCGAGACGCGGACCTTTGGTCCGCTCCTCAGGATGAGGAGAGGTGGCGGGACCGGCTCGATACTGCTTCATGCAGCCAAAGACCTCGTCCTGAGGAGGCCGCGCAGCGGCCGTCTCGAAGGACGAGGCCCCGGATCGTGGACGGGGTGGAGCGCCCCGCCCCTACTGCAGCGACAGGGCCACGAAGCGCAGGTCGCCGTCGGTGCCGGCGATCAGCAGGAGGGCGGACTTGCGGCCGTCCTTCTTGAGCTGGTCGATGCGCTTCTGGACGTCGGCGGCGGTCGCCACCGGCTCCTGCGAGATCTCGACGATCACGTCGCCGGCCGACAGGCGCTTCTCCGCCGCGGCCGACTTGGTGTCGACCCCGGTGATCACCACGCCCTTGACCGTGTCCTTGATCTTGTAGCGCTTGCGCAGATCGTCGGAGATGTTGGAGAGGTTCAGGCCGAGCGTCGACTGCACGACCGACTTCTCTTCGGTCGCACCGCCGCCGCGGCGCGTGCTCAGCGCCGCCTGCTTCTCGCCGTCCTCGAGCCGGCCGAGCTTCACGACCTTGTTCTCCTCCTTGCCCTTGCGGAGGATCACGACGTCGACGTCCTTGCCGACCGGCGTGTCGGCGACGATGCGCGGCAGGTCGCGCATCTCCTTGATGTCCTTGCCGTCGAACCGGACGATCACGTCGCCCGGCTCGATGCCGGCCGGCTTCGCCGGGCCCTTCTCGTCGACGCCGGCGACCAGCGCGCCGCGCACCGGCTTGATGTTCAGGTTCTCGGCGATGTCGTCGGTCACCTGCTGGATGCGCACGCCGATCCAGCCGCGCCGGGTCTCGCCGAACTGGCGGAGCTGGTCGATGATCGGTCCCGCCGTCTTGGACGGCACCGAGAAGCCGATGCCGATCGAGCCGCCGGACGGCGAGATGATCGCCGTGTTGATGCCGACCACCTCGCCGTCGAGGTTGAACAGCGGACCGCCGGAATTGCCGCGATTGATGGCGGCGTCGGTCTGGATGTAGTTGTCGTAGGGACCGGACTGGATGTCGCGGTTGCGGGCCGAGACGATACCGGCCGTGACGGTGCCGCCCAGGCTGAACGGGTTGCCGATCGCGACCACCCACTCGCCGATCCGCAGCTTGTCGGAATCGCCGAACGACACGGCCTTGAGCGGCTTGTCCGGCGTCACCTTGAGGACGGCGAGATCGATCTTCTGGTCGCGGCCGAGGATCTCGGCCTTGAGGCGGGTGCCGTCGTTGAAGATCACCGTCACCTCGTCGGCGTCCGAGATCACGTGGTTGTTGGTCACCACGATGCCGGACGGATCGATGACGAAGCCGGATCCCAGCGAGTTGACGCGACGCGGCGCGCGCTCGCGCGGGCCGTTCTCGCCCTGCTGGCCGCCGCGGCGGTTCTTGAAGAACTCCTCGAAGAACTCCTCGAAGGGGGCGCCCGGCGGCAGGCTGGGGACCGCGTTCCCCTGCGCCTGGACGTTCTGCGAGGTCGAGATGTTGACGACCGCGTCCATCACCTTCTCGGTGATGTCGGCGATGCCGTCGGGGCCGCGGGCGGACACCGGTCCGGCGGCGACCACGAGGGCCGCCGCGAGCGCGGCCGCGACGAGCGGACGACGAACCTGGCGGATGCGTTCGAACGAAAGGCCGGCCATGACCTGGCGATCTCCTCGGAGGAAGCGGGACTCGTGGGACACGCGGGAACAACCGGCGCGACCCGCCCGCGGTTCATACGGCGCAAGCCGCGAACGGACCGCGCCAATACGGACGGATTGGGGCGGAATGGCGGCTCGTCCGCCTGTCGCGTCTCAGGATAATAGGCGGATCACCCAGATCAAGGCGACCCCGAGCGTGGCGCTGACCACGCCGACGATCCGCAGCGTATGCTCGGGGGTCTCGAGCAGCGCGAGGGCGGCGCGGCGGGCCGGCCCCGGAAACGCCGCGAACAGCAAGCCCTCGATCACGAAGACGAGACCGAGGGCGACGAAGAACGCGGACATCGAAGGTTCCGAAAGCTGGCTCAGGCGCCGTCTACGACGGAGCCCGGTCCTTTCGGGACCGGGCTCCCCCGGATCATTGCGGGGTGGCGGGGGCCGCGGGTGCCGCCGGCGATGCCGCGGCGGCCGCCGGCCCTGCCGGGGCGCGCGCCTGGGCGGGAGCGCGTCCGGTCGGATTGGCGAAGTAGCGGAAGAACTCCGAATCCGGCCGCAGCAGGAAGCGGGTGTCCCCCGGCTTCAGGCCGGCCTCGTAGGCCTGCATGGAGCGGTAGAAGGTGAAGAAGTCCGGGTCCTGCCCGAACGCGTCGGCGAAGATGCGGTTTCGCGTGGCATCGCCCTCGCCGCGGGTCTGCTCGGCCTTGGAGGTCGCCTCGGCGACCAGCACCGTGACGTCGCGGTCGGCGCGGGCCCGGATCTCCTGGCCGCGCTGGCTGCCCTGGGCACGGAACTCGGCGGCCTCGCGCTGCCGCTCGGTCTGCATGCGCTGGTAGACGGCCTGGCTGTTCTGCTCCGGCAGGTCGGCGCGGCGGATCCGGACGTCCACCACGTTGATGCCGAAGGCGTGCGCCTCGCGGTCGAGCTGCTCGCGCACCCGCGCCATCATCTGCATGCGCTCGTCACGCACGACATTGGTGAGGGTCGATTCGCCGAGCACGCGGCGCAGCGCCGAGTTGAGCAGGGTCGCGAGCCGCGAGTTGGCGCCCTCGACCGAGCCGACGGTCTGATAGAAGCGGAGCGGATCGATGACCTTGTAGCGGGCGAAGGCGTCGACCACGAGCCGCTTGGAGTCGGAGGCGATCACCTCCTGGGCCGGGTTCTCGAGATCGAGGATGCGCTTGTCGACATAGATCACGTTGTCGATCAGCGGCACCTTGAAGTGCAGCCCGGGCTCGGTGACGATTCGCCGCGGATCGCCGAGGCGGACCACCAGGGCCTGCTGGGTCTGGTAGACGGTGAACACCGATGCGTATCCGAGCACCAGCACCACCAGGATGATGACGGCGGCGACGCCGCCTGCGATGCCGGTCTTCATCGGGCGGCTCCCGTCTGGGGACGCGCCGGGGCCTGTGGCTGCGCATGCCGCCGCCCGAGCTCGTCGAGATTGATGTACGGGACGATGCCGCCCGCGGTTCCGGCCGCACCGGCGCCGGGATCCATGATGATCTTGTCGGAGCCGCCGAACAGCCGCTCCATCGTCTCGAGATAGAGCCGCTCGCGGGTGATCTCGGGGGCCTTCTTGTACTCCTCGTAGATCTTGCTGAAGCGGCCGGCCTGGCCGCGCGCCTCGGCGACGGTCTGCTCGCGATAGGCCTCGGCCGACTGGGTGATCTGGGCGGCGCGACCGCGCGCCTCCGGAACCACGCGGTTGGCGTAGGTCTGCGCCTCGTTCTGGGCGCGCTCCAGATCGGCGCGGGCCGCCTGGACGTCACGGAACGAGTCGATGACCTGCGAGGGCGGATCGACCTTCTGCATCTGCACCTGGGTGATCTGGATGCCGGCCCCGTAGGTGTCGAGGGTCCGCTGCATCAGGTCCTGCACCGCGGTCTCGATGGTCTGCCGGGCGCCGGTGAGGATCGGCTGGACGTCGGAGCGGCCGACCACCTCGCGCATGGCGCTCTCGGCGACCGCCTTCACGGTGCCTTCGGGATTCTGGATGTTGAACAGATACTGGCTGGCGCCACCGGCCGGCTTGATCACCCAGAACACCGAGAAGTCGACGTCGACGATGTTCTCGTCGCCGGTCAGCATCAGGCTCTCTTCCGGAACGTCACGCATGGTGGTGCCGCGGCGCAGATCCTCGACCACCCGCATGCCGATGTCGATGCGGTTGACGCGCGTCACCTTCGGGGTGAGCGCCGTCTCGATCGGATAAGGCAGGTGATAGTTCAGGCCCGGCGTGGCATCCCGGGTGTACTTGCCGAAGCGCATCACGACGCCGAGCTCGTCCGGCTCGACCCGGTAGAAGCCCGACACGCCCCACAGCACGACCGCGATCGCCACCAGGATGGCGATGCCCTTCCCGCCCAGGCTGCCGCCCGGCAGCACGCGCCGGAGCTTGTCCTGGCTGCGCCGCAGAAGCTCCTCGAGATCCGGAGGAGTCGGGCCCGTCGACTGCGGCCCGGTTCCCCACGGTCCCTTGGGGCCCGATCCCCACGGTCCACCGCCCTGATTGCTCCACGGCATTTATGCTGCCTTTCCTCTCCGGCCGGCGCGCCCC
>NZ_NPEX01000225.1 GCF_003258865.1 Rhodoplanes roseus
CACCCTACCCCGAACGCCTTCGGCGTTCGACCCTCCCCCTCCAGGGGAGGGTGAAGGCTCATCACTTCACCGGCACCATGGCGGTGACGTCGATCTCGACCAGCATGCCGGGCCAGGCGAGCTGGTTGATGTTGAGGAAGGTGTGGGCGGGCAGCGGCTGGCCGGCGAAGGCCTCGGTGCGGCACGGACCGTAGAGCTGCTGGTAGCGGATGTCGGTCACGTAGGTGACCATCTTGACCACGTCGCCCAGCGTCGCGCCGTTCTTCTCCAGCGCCTTCTTGATCTTCTCGTAGGCGTACTTGCACTGCGCCGTGAAGTCGCCGGGATGCCGGATGGTGCCGGGCTTCTGGTCCTCGTCCTCGGCGCCGATGCCGGCCAGGAAGATCGTCTTGGCCGGGCCCGTCACGGTGACGGCCTCGGAGAAGCGGCCCTTGGTCCAGTCGGCGTAGTTGTAGGTCTTCTTCTCGAACACGCCCCCCGGGGCCGGTGCAGGCGCGGTCTGGGCCTGCGCCGTTCCGGCGAGCGCAACGGCGAGCAGCGCGGCGGTGGCGGGAAGTCTCATCGAACGTCTCCATCGGTGTCGACGCGAGGCGCGTCGGGGACGATGGTAGAGCAAGAACGATGCCCGGCGTCAGCCGATGGCCACGAGGCCGGCCGTCACCACCGCGAGGATCACGACCGTCGTGACGCAGACCGTGACGAGGTGGCGCCAGCCGAGCATCCGCATGGCGGCCAGCGAGGTGCCGAGCCCCAGCGCCGCGATGGCGAGCAGCAGCATCGCATTCGTGAGAGAGACGAGCAGATCCTTCGCCACCGCGTAGATCGGCGCCAGCGCATCGACGCCGGGCACGATCGTGTTGACGACGCACAGCGCCAGGAACACCAGCGCGAACACCGGCACCGGGGCCCTGGCCGTGCCGGGCGTCGCCTTGACCAGCCACCAGCCGATGGCGAGGATCATCGGCAGCAGCAGGAAGACCCGGAACAGCTTGACGATCACGGCGGTGTTGCCGACCGGCTCGGACACGGCATAGCCGGCGCCGACCACCTGGGCGACGTCGTGAATGGTGCCGCCGAGCAGGATGCCGGTGGCGTGGGCGTCGAAGCCGAGCCAGGCGGCGAGCGGCGGATACAGCACCATGGCGAGGGTCGAGAGCGCGTTGACGGCGACCACCACGAAAGCGATGTCGGCCTCGCGGCCCGGATAGGGCGGCACCACGGTCGCGGTGGCGAGCGTCGCCGAGGCGCCGCACACCGCCGTGCCGGCGCCGACCAGCGCCCCGAAGCCCGGCGCCATGCCGAAGGCGCGCGCACAGACGAAGCCGGCGATCACGGTCGCGATCATGGCGACGACGACCAGCGCGGCCGACGACACGCCGAGCGCCAGGATGTCGCCGAGCGCGATGCGCAGGCCGAGCAGCGCCACGGCCCAGCGCAGGATGGTCTTCACGGCGAGCACGAGGCCGGGCTGGAACACCGGCCGCGCCGCGACGCGGTTCGCCGCGATGCCGATCAGCAGCGCCAGCACCATGGCCGGGATCGGCGCGACGCGGGCGACCAGCGGCGCCAGCGCGACCGCGGCGATGGCGACCACGGCGGACAAGACCAGGCCGGGCGCGGCGCGCCGACCCAGCGCGATCGCCGCGGCGGCGGCCCCCTGCTCGGTGGACTGGGCCGTCACGGCGCAGCCGTGCGGTCGTGCCGCACGGGCACGGATGACGCCTGGAGGCCAGTGGCGTGGAAGGAGATCATGCGGGCACGGGGGCTCGGGACCAGCGTCGCGCCCGAGCCGGCGGCGCGGACGCATCGAGGTTTTTGCTTGTAGGAGACGCGCCGGCGCGGCGTCAACGCACGCCCGCGCAGCTCGGCCGGGCGGATCACTCCGGCAACAGCCGCTCGACCGTGGCGCGGCAGTCGGCGCACACGCCATAGCTCACGGCGATCGGGACGGTGGGCTGCTCATCGAGGCTCGCCGGCTCGCGCCAGAGGCCGTCGCGCAACAGCCGGTTGCAGGTGCTGCAGCGGAACAGCATGCGGCCGCGGGGCAGGCCGGTGGCGGAGAAGTTCAGCGGCAGGGCGAAAGGCAGCGGCACGCTGCGCAACATCCGGTAGGCGAGCAGGACGCCCTGCCCCGGCTCCGCCCGCAGGGTCATCTCCATGTGGCGCTCGCGATCGGGCGAGTCGCAACGGAACGGCAGGATCGCCTCGCGCTCCTTGCGCCGGACCCGCCACAGCACCGTGTCGAGCAGCGACCGCGTCTGGTCCCCGGTGACGTGGACCAGGAGGTCGGTGCCGAGCACCCGGGCGACGGTCGCGGCCGCGCCGTCGTTGTCCAACGCGAACGCGTCCCACGCGCCGCCCACGCCGACAATCCGGTTCCGGCTGTCCAGTCGGCAATAGAGCGCGTCGGGTGGCGGCACGGTCTCCTCCGTCGGGGCGCGGACGGGCGACCCGGCCGAATGTCCGCACGCCCGGACCGGCAACGCAACCCCGGTCTGCTGCGGAGCCGCGCGGCGCACCGGGGCTTGGCAGCCGATCGACCGCCCCGCTATATTCCTCCCGCTACAGCTTTCAACGCGTCCCCTCCCGGACGATGCAACCGGCGGACCCGCATGCCGACGACCTCGCGCGACAAGGCCTCCTCGCGGCCATGATGGATCTGTCGTCCGAGGAGCTGACCGCCATTCATCTGTCGCTGCGCATCGCCGTCGTCGCGACGCTGGCGAGCCTGCCGCTCGGCATATTCGTCGCCTACGCGCTGGCGCGCTGGCGGTTTCCGGGGAAGGTCCTGCTCGACGGGCTGGTGCACCTGCCGCTGGTGCTGCCGCCGGTCGTGACCGGCTACGTGCTGCTGCTGTTGTTCGGCCGGCGCGGGCCGATCGGCGCCTTCCTGGCGGAGAATTTCGGCATCGTGTTCTCGTTCCGCTGGACCGGCGCGGCGCTGGCCTGCGGCGTCATGGGCTTTCCGCTGATGGTCCGGGCCATTCGCCTGTCCATCGAGGCGATCGACCGGCGGCTGGAGGACGCGGCCGGCACGCTCGGCGCCAACCGGGCCTGGACCGTGGCGCTGGTGACGCTGCCGCTGGCGCTGCCCGGCCTGATGGTCGGCTCGATCCTGTGCTTCGCCAAGGCGCTCGGCGAGTTCGGCGCCACCATCACGTTCGTCTCCAACATCCCGGGCGAGACGCAGACCATCTCGGCGGCGATCTACAGCCTGACCCAGACGCCGACCGGCGACGCCGCCGCGCTGCGCCTCACCATCGTGTCGATCGTGATCGCGCTGATGGCGCTGGTCCTCTCCGAGGCCGTGCAGCGCCTCGCCACCCGCAAGATCGCGCAGTTCGAATGATCCGGGCCGCCATCAAGAAGACGCTCGGCACCTTCGAGCTCGACATCAGCTTCGAGAACGACGGCGGCGTGATCGCGCTGTTCGGCCCCTCGGGCTCCGGCAAGAGCGCGACCATCGGCCTGATCGCCGGGCTGACGCGGCCGGACAGCGGCGCGATCCTGCTCGACGGACGGCCGCTGGTCGACACGGCGAAGGGCGTCTTCGTGCCGGCGCATGCGCGCCGCATCGGGCTGGTGTTCCAGGACGCCCAGCTGTTCCCCCATCTCAGCGTGAAGCACAATCTGCTGTTCGGCCGCTTCTTCGCGCCGAAGGCGGAGCGGCGCATCGCGCTCGAACCGGTGATCGAGACGCTCGGCATCGGCCATCTGCTCGACCGCCGGCCGGGGCGGCTGTCCGGCGGCGAGAAGCAGCGCGTCGCCATCGGCCGGGCACTGATCTCGTCGCCCCGGCTCCTCCTGATGGACGAGCCGCTGGCGGCGCTCGACAGCACCCGTAAGCAGGAGATCCTGCCGCTGATCGAGCGGCTGCGCGACGAGTTCCGGATCCCGATCGTCTACGTCTCGCACGCGGTCGAGGAGGTGGCACGGCTGGCCGCCCGCGTCGTCGTTCTGGCCGGCGGCCGCGTGGTCGCGGCCGGCACGGTCGAGGACGTGTTCGGCGACAGCGCCGCGCAGGCCGGCGAGAGCCGCTTCCGCCGCGCCTCCTTCGTCACGGCGCGGGTCGCCGGCTACGACGAGGCCTGGGGCCTGACCGAGCTCGCGCATCCCGCCGGCACCATCTGGCTCGCCGGCCGGGCCGGGCCGCCCGGCCGCGACTGCCGCGTCGCCGTGCGGGCGGTCGACGTGACCCTGGCGACCGCCAGGCCCGCCGGGCTGAGCGTGCGCACCGTGCTGACCGGCACGATCGGACGCATCGACACCGACGACGGCCCGCTCGCCGCCGTGACCGTCGACCTCGCCGGGCACGGCCACGTGGTCGCCTCGGCGACCCGCAAGGCGCTCGACGAGCTCGGCCTCGCCCCGGGCCGCCCGGTCTTCGCGCTGATCAAGACGGTGGCGCTCGACGAGCAGACCGTCGCGCTGGCGCCCCGCTGACGCAGGCCGCCACCGCCCCCGCACATACGCCCCGCCCCGCACGTCATCGTGATCGGCTGCGCCCTCGCGCGTGATCCCCCGCACGAACCCGGTCTCCTCCCGCCGCGACCAAAGGAGGCGCCTCGGCCGTGTCCGGTCGAGGCCGTCCGGACCCCCACCGGAACGCCGGACGTTCATCGGCATTGATCCGGTATCGCCACACGCGTGGGCAGGCGGACACCGCCCGCCCCGCAGGGCAACGCGCAGGAGCTGACCATGCGATACGTGTCGACCAAGACGGCCGCGGCCCTCGCCCTCGCGGGTGCGCTCGCGGTGACCTCGACGGCCGCCGAAGCCCGCAAGGGCCGTTTCATCGCCGCGGCCGGCATCGGCCTCGCGGCCGGCGCCATCATCGGCGCGGCGGCGTCGTCGAGCTATCGCAACAGCTATTACGGCGGCTACTACGGCGGCGGCTACGGCTATGCGCCCGCCGGCTACGCCTACGGCCCGGGCTACGGCTATGCGCCGGCCTACTCGTCCTACAGCTACGGCCCGAGCTACGGCTACGCGCCCGGCTGGGGCGGCGGATACGCGTACAGCCCCGGCTACAGCGGCTATGCCTACGCGCCCGGCTACCAGAGCGCCGGCTGGGGCGGCGGCTGGGGCAACTCGTGGGGCTGGGGCCGGAGCAACTGTCCGGTGCGCGGCGCCTACCGGCCCGACTTCAGCCAGTGCTGATCACACGATCTCGTGTCGTCGGAGGGCGGGCGCGAGCCCGCCCTTTCGGCGCATGACGCGATGCTGTTCGGCGGCGGCCCGCGTCAGCGGCCGATCGCATAGGCCTGCATGAGGCGCGGCGTCGCGGCCGCCGTGATCATGCCGTCGCGCCGCGCCACCGCGCAGACGCGACCGAGCGACCACGGCCCTTCCACCTTCAGGTCGTGACCACGCGCCCGCAGGGATGCGAGCGTCGCCTCGCCGAACCGCTCCTCGATCAGCAGCCGGTTGGGCTCGACGCTGCGCGGATAGAACGACTGCGGAAAGTGCCGGCAGGTGAACAGCGGCGCGTCGATCGCGGCCTGCAGGTCGAGGCCGTGGTGGAGATGGCGCAGCAGCACCGCGGCCACCCACTGGTCCTGCTGGTCGCCGCCCGGCGTGCCGATGGCGAGACAGGCCTCGCCGTCGCGTGTCACCAGCGTGGGCGTCAGCGTGGTGCGTGGCCGCGCCGCCGGATGCACCGTGGAGGGATGGCCCGGCTCCAGCCAACCCATCTGGCCGCGCGTGGTGATCGGAAAGCCGAGCTCCGGCACCACCGGCGAGCTCTGCAGCCAGCCGCCCGACGGCGTCGCCGAGATCATGTTGCCGAAGCGGTCGACGACGTCGAGATGCACGGTGTCGCCCCACTCGACCGGCAGCGGCGGAAAGGTCGGCTCGCCGTGGCCGAGCCCGACCGGCTTTTCGCGTCCCGCCATCGCCAGGACCCGCGCCATGCGGTCCGCCGCGCCGGGCAGATCACCCGGGCGCAGCGCGGTCGAGGCGCCGTCGCCGACCAGCGTGCGGCGCGCCGTCGCGTAATCGTCGGACAGCAGCGTGCCGAGCGGCACGTCGACGACGTCCGGATCGCCGTAGAACACCTCGCGGTCGGCGTAAGCGAGCTTCATGCATTCGACCACGACATGGACGAAGTCGGGCCCTGTCGGATCCATCGCCGCGAGGTCGAACCCCTCGAGCAGCGCCAGGGTCTCCAGCATCACGGGGCCCTGCCCCCACGGCCCGGTCTTGTGCACCTCGACGCCGCCGTAGCGACGCGACACGGTCGGCTCGACGCGCGCGCTGTAACGCGCCAGATCGTCGCCGCACAGAAGTCCGCGGTTGCGCCGGCCGGTGGAGTCCATCAGCTCGGCCGAGGCGTAGAAGCGGTCGATCGCCGCGGCGACGAAGCCGCGATAGAACACGTCGCGGGCGCGCTCGATCTGGGCGATGCGATCGGGGCCGACCGCCTCCGCCTCGGCGACGATGCGCCGGTAGGTCGCGGCGATCGCCGGCGTGCGCATCAGCGCGCGCGGCCGCGGCACCTCGCCGCCCGGCAGCCACACGGCCGCCGAGGTCGGCCACTCGGCCTTGAAGAAGTCCCGCGCGGCGTAGATGGACGAGGCGACCCGCGGCAGCACCGGAAAGCCGGTCTCGGCATAGCCGATGGCGGCGGCGAGCACGTCGGCGAGCGACCAGGTGCCGTAGTCGCGCAGCAGCAGCATCCAGGCGTCGAACGATCCCGGTACGACCGACGGCAACAGCCCGGTGCCCGGGACCTGGGCGACGCCGAGGCGCGCGAACGCGTCGAGCGTCGCGGCGGCCGGGTACGGCCCCTGCCCGCAGATCACCACGGGCGCCGGCGCATCGTGCGCCTTCAGGATGATCGGCAGGTCGCCGCCCGGGCCGACCAGATGCGGCTCGACGATCTGCAGCACGAAGCCGGCCGCGGCGGCGGCGTCGAACGCGTTGCCGCCGCGCTCCAGCACAGACATGCCCACCGCGCTGGCGATCCAGTGCGTGGTGGCGATCGCGCCGAAGGTGCCGCGGATTTCCGGACGGGTCGTGAAGGTGTGCATGGCGGACTCGCAGGCGACGAGGAGGCCGCACCGAACCGTGCACGCCGCCGCTTGTCAAACACACGATCGCGACGCGTCGTGCAGCACACACGCCTGGGCTGCGCCGGCGGCGCGCCACGCCGATCGCTGCGATTGACCTGCGTCGAAAAGCCGGGATAGTCGGCCGCTTACCACGAGCCATCGCGGCGTCCTCGTGTCAGCCGGAACACCGGGCCGCAAGCATCGCTCCGACCCGGTGACATGCATGATCGCCTTGCCGACCCCGACCCGTCGCTCCGTGATCGCCGGCCTCGCCGGCACCGCCGGTCTCGTCGCCGCGCATCGGGCCCACGCGCAGGACTGGCCCGAGCGGCCGATCAGCCTGGTGGTGCCGTTCGCGCCCGGCGGCTCGACCGACATCCTGGCCCGCGTGGTCTCGGATCACCTGCGCCAGTCGCTCGGCCAGCCGGTCGTGATCGAGAACCGCACCGGCGCGTCGGGCAATGTCGGCACCGCCTTCGTGGCGCGCGCGCCGGCGGACGGCTACACGATCCTGTTCAACACGATGAGCGTGCACACGATGAACCACGCTCTGTTCGGCACCATGCCGTTCGACGGCGTCAACGACTTCGCGCCGCTCGGCCTGCTCGCCTACGTCACCAACACCGTGGTGGTGAACCCCGCCCTGCCGGTCCGGACCATTCCGGAGCTGATCGCCTTCGCCAAGGCCAATCCCGGCAAGGTCACCTACGCGTCCGCCGGCTACGGCTCGACCAATCATCTCTCGGCCGCGCTGTTCGAGAAGATGGCGGGCGTCGAGATGCTGCACGTCCCCTATCGGGGCGGCGCACCGGCCGCGGTCGACACCGTGGCCGGACAGACCCAGGTGTTCTTCACGGCGGGGACCCAGAGCCTCGAGCACGTGAAGATCGGCAAGCTGCGCCTGCTCGCCGTCACCGAGGCGCGGCGCTCGGCGCTGCTGCCCGACGTTCCGACCGTCGCCGAGACGCTGCCGGGCTACGAGATGTCGGTGTGGTACGGCGCCTACGGCCCGGCCGGCCTGTCGCCGACGATCGTGTCGCAGCTCAACGCCGAGCTTCGCCGCATCCTGTCCCTGCCCGACGTGAAGCGGCGCATGGAGGAGCTCGCCGTCGAGGTCGCCGGCTCGACCCCGGAGGAGCTCGGCAGCATGACGCGGCGCGACGCCGCCAAGTGGGGCCGCACCATCAAGGAGCTCGGCATCACGGCGCAGTGACGGGGGCGCAGTGACGGGGGCGTGACGACGCGCGGGCGTCGCGACGGACGAGCGCCGCGGCCCTACTCCGCCTTGATGCCGGCGTCCTTGATCACCTTCGACCACTTGGTCTCCTCGCGGTCGATGTCGGCGGCGTACTCCTCCGGCGTGCTGGGCAGGACCTCGGCGCCCTCCTTGGCGAGGCGCTTCTGCAGATCGTCGGAAGCGAGCGCCTCGCGCAGCGCCTTGTTGAGGGCGTCGACGATCGGCCGCGGCGTGCCGGCCGGCGCCAGCAGGCCGTAGCGCAGCACGACCTCGTAGCCCGGCAGCCCGGTCTCCGACACCGTGGGCACGCTCGGCATCAGGGACGAACGCTGTGCGCTCGTCACCGCGAGCGCCTTCAGGGTGCCGTTGTCGACCATCGCGTGCACGGCCGGGATCGGCGTGAACGACATCTTGATGTGGCCGCCGACCAGGTCGTTCAGCACCGGACCGGAGCCGCGATACGGGATGTGGGTGAGCTTGGCGCCCGACATGGCGACGAACAGCTCGCCGGCGATGTGCGTGACGGTGCCGACGCCGGCCGAGCCGTAGGCGAGCTGCCCCGGCTTCTCCTTGGCGAGCGTGATCAGGGCGCCGGCCGACGGCACGTCGAAGCTCGGATGCACCACCAGCACGGCCGGCGCCGAGCCGATCATGCCGATCGGCGCGAAGTCTTTTCGCGGGTCGAAGCCGGCAGCCGGGTAGAGGCTGGGGCCGATCGCGATGGTGCCCGAATAGCCGAACAGCAGCGTGTAGCCGTCCGGCACGGCGCGCGTGAACGCCCGCGCCGCGACCGTGCCGCCGGCGCCGCCGCGATTGTCGACGACGATCTGCTGGCCGAGAATCTCGCTCATCTTGTCGGCGACGAGGCGACCGACGATGCTGGTCGAGCCGCCCGGCGGGAACGGCACGACCAGCGTGATGGAGCGGTTGGGATAGTCCTGCGGCTGCGCCGCCGCCGGAACGATGGCCCAGGCGAATGCTGCGACCAGAACGGTGGAGACCGCCGCCGTTCCGAGTGCCGAAATCTTTCGCAAAGATACAGTTCGACCGTTCGCCGACATCGACGTCCTCCCGGTTGGCGTTTCCTGCGACGCGCAGCGGCCCGTTACTCGCCGGCCCCTGCGGACCGGCATCGGGTTCTTGATCGTGCTGCGTCGTACCGTCCCTATCGTACGACCTTGGAATGATCAGTTCGAGTCAGCGACCATTCCGTATCAATGCCCGGGGCTGCCCCCCACCCCCGACCCCTCCCCGCCACTCGCGTCGCGAGCGTGCGGAGGGGAGTCGCAGGTCCGTGCCCGGACCGACAGAGCCGAGGCGCCTCTTCCCCCCTCCTCCCATTCGCGTCAGCGAATGGCG